>CAZFWM010000273.1:0-10412 GCA_964522545.1 uncultured Thermodesulfobacteriota bacterium | reverse complement strand
GACGCAGAGAGGGAAATCCGTGGAGCTTATGAAAAAGATTTTTTCAACCACAGAGGACACAGAGGTCACAGAGAGAGAATGAATGTAATCAGACTCTTGCTTTCTCTGTGCTCTCTGTGTCCTCTGTGGTGAATTTATTTTACGTGATGTTTGACTGATACTATTGTGCTGAGGAAGTGACGCCGCCGGGCCAGGCCATGTCAGCCCGGATGGCGTCGATTCGAGGCATGATCTCCTGAAGCCACACCCTCTGGTACGGCTGCATCTCCTCCGGCGGGGAGACGAGGTCCACGAAGCGGAAGTCCGAAATCTCAGGGCTCGGCGTGAACTCGCCCGAGATGTAGCGACACAGATAGTAGACCTCGACCTGGCGGCGGGTAGGGCAGTTGCGCGCCGCAATGCACGGACCCACCTCGATCCGAAAATTCGTCTCTTCCATGAGCTCCCGGACGAGCATCCGATCTACCGGCTCGTCTCGCTTGAGCCATCCTCCGGGCAGCGCCCAGGGCTCAAAGGGCTTGTAGGTGTGCTCGAGGATGAGCATTCTCCCCTCATCGTCGAGGACCACGCCCAGGACCCCGATCAGGAACCGGGCATTGAGCAGCTCGAGGAGCAGGAGCTCGAATCGGGGGAACCGGGCGAACAGGGACCAGATGCGGAAGAGAATGACCTGGATGAATCGTATGATACGCGTCTTCACTGACCTGCCTCTTTTTCCACCTCTTTAATTATATGCAGTTCAATTCTTATAACCGGATAAGTTTATCATGTCTGCCCTCTGAGTCCTAGCCCGGTTTATTGTCCCGTCCGGGTAATTGGGGAAATAAAGCTCGTTTACTTGCTCCGGCTCATCGGATATAAATGGGGGTTGTGAAAAAGCCTGATCTCATCACATCCATCCACGGAGCGCCCCAATGGCCATGTTCGATGTGACCCGTCCCGACAACTACGAGAAGGTGGCCCGCCAGTGGGCGGAGGAGCTCGCCGGCCGGGATCTCTCCGGTTCGGCCGCCCGCATGGGACTCGCCTGGGACGGCTCGGGGCTGGTGATCCCGGTCCTGGGGCACCCGTTCCGGGTGAGCGCCCATGGGGTCGAGGCAGCGGGGGGTGAGGGGGACGAGCCCGACTTCATGGTGAAGATCATTGCCTCCTGCTATGTGCTCCAGGCCGGTGCCGGTGAGCTCTCCGGTACCTGGACCTCGTACCGTGAGCTCCCCGGTGGAGCCTTCTTCAATTCCTTTCTCGAGGCCAACGTGGAGACGCGGCTTGCCCGGGTCTTCGACCGGGACCTCCCTGTCCTGGACTCGTGTGCGCGCGCCCTGGGAGGCGAGCCCCACGAGGGGCTCGGCACGGGCGACCGGTGCTACCACTTCCCGGCGCTGCCCAGCGTGCCGGTGCTGCTGATCTTCTGGGACGGGGACGAGGAGTTTCCGGCAAGTGCCCGCATCCTCTTCGACGAGAGCGCCCCGGCCTTTCTCGACATGGAGTGCCTGGCCGCCCTCGGCTACATGGTCGCCCTGCGTCTGATCGAGGAGAAAGAAAAGATGATAGGAGAGGCGGGGAAATGATAAGAACCCTCCTTGTGGCCGCGGCCCTCGGCCTGATCCTCTTCGCCGGGTGCCACTCGGACCCGGGTGGCGGGCAGGGGGAAGCTGTACTTGGGAGCGGCCCGGATGTCCTGTTCTCGAGCCGCCTCTTCCAGGATCAGCAGTACGACATGGCATTCCACATGCTTCAGAGGAGCATCTGCGGGGACACCCACTACATGCCCTGTGTTATGGTATACGGCCTTCTCGAAGCGGCGCAGGAGGCGTGGGGGCCCGGGGGCGTGGGCCTGCTGGAAGGCGCGTGGGGGATGCTGGTCGAGCGGTGCGGGAGCGCGAACCCGTGTTCCGGAAGCAGCATCATCGCCCACTACTCGTCCGAAGATCCTACCTCCTGCCAGTGGATCTATATCATGAGCCATCCGATTATAGAGGCCCTCTTTATTCTTGCCCCGGGCCTTGGAGAGACCCGGGAGGCCCGGATTCGGGAGATCTTCCAGACTTTCCTGAGCGACGCAACGGGAGTCGAAATTCCGTACGAGACGGCCGAGGTTCTCTACGCCAGTTCTAATGAAAAGCGGGGATCCTGCTGTTGTGACCTGGACGATGATACCTATGTCGAGCTGTCCAGGCTGGATTTCCCGGCGATTCCACCGCCCCGGACCGGCGAGTTCTCGCCCGATGTGCGATACGGCGGGCCCGGTCACCGGACCTGGCGGGAGGAGGTGGCCTTTCAGGGCTGCGGCAACTGCGGCTTCAACCCGGAGTTCGACCCGGTCGAGCAGGTGTGGTGCTTTGACGGAGGAGAGTATACTCCCGCCTTCTCATCCGAGCAGTGCGCCGAGGCGGACTGGAGTCGGATTGATACGATCTTTCCGCCCAGGGGAGAGTGGGGAAGGCAGACTTGCAATTTCGTCGTGGGTCCCGGTGAAGAGTCCGTGCTGACCGTCCTGGCCGACAACAGGGGCGACGGGACCTCGGACTGGCGCATCATGGCCTGCCTGAATGATGGCACCGGAACCTGCCGGGAATCCCTTCCCATCGTGCCATGCGAGAAGGAGCCCGGCCGGCCGGACGGGTACCCGGGCCCATCAGGCCTGTTCTGGGACTGATGTCATTTGACAAATCCCTTACAAATAGAATATAATATCGCGTTCGGTTAGAGTCGATTTTAAACGGTCATAGGTACAAGTAACAGAAACCCAAGAAAAGGAGGAGGAAGAGATGAAGAAAAGAGGAATCGGATTGCTAGCCATTCTGCTGGTGCTCGCCGCCGTCCCCGTGGCCCGTGCGGGCTGGGAGGTCCAGATGGAGATGATGTCCGACGATCTCTTCATGGGCGTGGACGCCTACGACGAGAATACGGCCGTGGCGGTCGGCATGAGCGACATGATGGGCGCCGGGGCCATGGTCTACCGCACCGTGGACGGCGGTGTGAACTGGACCTTCATGGGGCCCTATGAGTTTCGTTTCTTCTTTGCCGATGCCGACCTCATCAGCCCTGGCGAGGGCTGGGTTGTGGGTATGAACTTCATAAAGGGATCTATCATCCACTACTACGACGATTTCACCATGTATGAGGAGCAGGTCTTCCCCAAACAGATCGGGGCGCTCATGGACGTGAAGTTCGTCTCGGCCCAGACAGGCTATATCTGCGGCGACGGTGGCTACATCATCAAGACGACCAACGGCGGAGAGCTGTGGGTCCAACAGGACGTTCCGACCGATATGTCCATCGACGGCCTATTCTTTCTGGACGCCCTGACCGGTTGGGCGGCCGGAGGGATGGTCGGAGAACCGAGCCGGACCGGCCTCGATCCGATCAACGCACGCCGGGCCCAGGTCGCGGGCGGAAAGGCCTACGGGGGTGTCATCCTCAAGACCACCGACGGCGGTGCTACCTGGAATCTCCTTCTCGAGGACGAGCCGTATCACCTCTTCGACGTCTATTTCCACGACGAGCTCAACGGATTCGCCGTGGGCGAGAGGAGCTCGGGCCTGCCCGGGATCATGCTCCGGACCATGGACGGCGGCGTCACCTGGACCGAGGTCGAGATCCCGGCTCACCCCAGGGGCCTGTATGGGCTCTATAAAGTGCAGTTCATCAACGCCTTCACGGGATTTGCCGTGGGCGGGGGTGTCTGGGGCTTTGGCGGCTTCACATCCATTCTCGTTACCTTCGACGGCGGCGAGACCTGGTCACTCGAAGAATTCCAGCCCAACCATCTCCCCATGGACGCCGACTTCGTTCCGGGCATCGGCACGGGATGGGCCTCCGCCACGGAGCTGACCATCCTCAAGTACACCCACGAGGGTGACTTGGACGGCGACGGCATCCCCAACTATTTGGACAATTGCCCCACCACCCCCAACCCGAATCAGCTCGACACGGACGACGATGACTTCGGGGACGTCTGCGACAACTGCCCCGCCATTCCCAATCCGGGACAAGAGGATATCGACGGCGACGGAGCGGGGGATCCGTGCGATAACTGTCCATTCCACACGAATCCGACCCAGGAAGACCAGGACCTCGACGGCGTGGGGGATGCCTGCCAGGACGATGACGGAGACGGCTACTTTCAGGATACCGACTGCGACGACGCCGATCCGACGATCAATCCCGGGGCCGAGGAGATCATGGGCGACGGCATCGATTCCAACTGCAATGGCGGCGACAACTGCGCAATTGCCCCCAATTCCGGTAGGCCCCTGGCGGCCAAGATCGGCCTTTGCCTCCTGCCGGTGCTGTTCATCGGGATCCTGAGGAGGAGAAGCAAGAGAAGTTAAGCTCGGATTGAGGAATCCGGCCGGGTCGGACGACACTACGGGCCGGATTGAATCAGCAATGCAAAAGGGGCTGACCTGCCGATTCGGAAGGTCAGCCCCTTTTTTTTCTGCGTCACTTGATGTAGGGGAGGGGTTTACCCCCTCCCGACTCCCGAGTTTATCCCCTCCCGCACCAGCGAAACGTGGCGGGCGGGCGTAAAGCCCGCCCCTACGGTATGGATTGGTTCAATATCCTATTCCCCGCCCTCGCACTCCATCGGGTCGCCGGCCGCGAAGATCAGGGCGTCGGCGCTGCTCAGGGTGGTCCAGCTTCCGCCCTGGCTGTACAGGCTCAGCCCATCCGTGCCGAAGTCGACCACGACATCCTCCCCGCCTTCGCCGTCCAGGTCGGCCGGCGAGGCCGCCTCGGCGGCCAGGGCGCTCAGGGGGTTCCATCCGGTGCTGTCATAGGCGAAGAGTCCGGGATCGCCTGTCCGGCTGATGATCAGGGCCTCGGATCCATCCGCCGCCATATCCGCCGCAAAGAGGAGATCCACGTCGCCCGAAAACAAGGGGTCGAAGCTTCCGCCTTCGTAGTACATGAGGAGCCCATAGGTGCTTCCAAAGTCGATGGCCAGCCCTTCCTGTCCGTCGCCGTCCAAATCCACGGCCACCACCTGATCGGTATTTCCCGGGGCGATTCCTCGATACCCACCGTCATTGACGTCTATGAGCACCAGGTATGTTCCCGTGTCGATGAGAAGCTCGTCGGCCCCGTCCCCATCCTCATCCACCGGCACGACGGGAATGACCGGACTTGGCCCGACCGAGGTCAGGGAGCCTGGATGATCGTAACAGATGAGGGCATAGGGTGGAATGTCTATGATCAGCTCCCAGGCCTCATCCTCATCCACGTTGGCAAATACCGTATCTCCCACGTTGATTCCGGGCGCCAGGGCATTCAGACCTGTATCGTCGTCCCATAAATAGAGACCATCGTCACCAAAGTCTATGACGATTTCATCGTAACAGTCGCCATCCAGATCGCCCAGGACCATGTTCTCGGCCGTCCAGGCGCTGATATCGCTCCATCCCTCGGTCTGGCTGTAGAGGCTGACTCCGATTCCTTCGCCGAAGTCGGCTACCACCTCGAGACCCTCATACCCGGTCAGGTTACCCACCAGCAGATTCAAAGGTATGTCGGGGCTGATCTCCTCCCAGATCTCGTCCGCATAGATGGAAAGCCCCTCGCCCTCGAAGGCCGCCGCGAGGAGGCGGGGCGAGGCCCCGATACAGTCCGAGTCGTCCTGGTCCGTGATTCCGTCGCAGTCATCGTCGGCTCCGTTGTCGCAGACCTCCATGATGCCGGGATTGACCATCGGCTCCGAATCGTCGCAGTCGCCGTCGCAGATCATGAAGGCGTCTCCGTCCAGGTCGACCTCGTCTGCTTCCGGACCGCCGACGCAGTCATTGTCGATCCCGTCGCAGAGCTCGGGAGCGCCGGGATAGGTGGCGGGCTCGGAGTCGTCGCAGTCGCCGGCGCAGACCATGTAGGTGTCTTCGTCGAGGTCGACTTCGTCAGCTCCCGGCCCTCCGCTGCAATCGTTGTCATCGCCGTCGCAGAGCTCGAGCGCGCCGGGGTAGGTGGCGGGCTCGGAGTCGTCACAGTCGCCGGCGCAGACCATGTAGGTGTCCTCGTCCAGGTCGACTTCATCCCCCAGGCCGTCGCAGGCCTGGTCGATCCCGTCGCACGGATCCAGGGCTCCCGGATATATTGCCGGGTCGGAGTCGTCGCAGTCGCCGGCGCAGACCATGTAGGTGTCCCCGTCCGAGTCGATTTCCTCGGCCGGTAGCTCGTCGTTGCAGTCGTCGTCCAGGCCGTTGCACAACTCAGACACGGGCGTGACCTCATCCTCGCAGATCCCGGACCAGTGGCCGTCCGTGCAGGTCTCGGTCCCGTTGTGGCACACGCCTATTCCGCTTGTCCCATCGGGGCCCGTGTAACAGTCCCGGGTCTCCCCGGGGGGGCAGGGCGGTGTCACCTCCAGCAACAGAGGCACGATCACCGTAGGCTCGTCCGGATCGTTAGTGAAGATGAGGATCTCGCCTTCGTAGATGCCTTCGGTGAGCTCGCTTCCGTCGAAGGTCACGGTCACCTGGCCGCTCTCGCCCGGACCGAGCAGTCCACTCTCAGGCCAGTAGGAGAGCCAGCTCGTCGAGGTCGATCCCCAGGTGCCCGGATTTACAGTGCCCGGCGTCTTGGCGGTCTCGATCTGCCAGTCCGCTGCGTCGTCCGTGTCGGAGCTCCACATGTTGCGCGACAGGGATTCGCTGTCACCTTGAGGCGCGAGGAGCGGGCCCGTCTCGGTCCATGCTGTCCCTGGCGACGGGGGCTGGGAGGAGTATCCCCACCGGACGAAGTCGACGGCCAGGCCGCCCGGCTCCAGCATCTCGGCCGAGCCGCCGCGATCTCCGTGCCACATGATGTTCTCGCCCAGGAAGAGGATGACAGGGGTATGGGTTCCGCTCTCCTCGCTCAGGACGACGTGGGAGTAAGGCTCGAGAGAGAAAGAGGGGAGGAGAACCTGCTCGGACGATCCATTGGTGTCCGTCCAGTAGAAGGTCCAGCCCCCAAGATCGATGGCCGTGCCGGAGGAATTGTAGAGCTCGATCCAGTCCGAGTCGCCCGTCTGGATTTCGTTGATCACGAGGCTGGTCCCGGTCCCGCCGCCGGCTATCTCGTATTCCAGGTCGAGGTCTCCGGCGTTCCCGATCGTCATCGAACTCTCGACGATTTCACCGGGCGTGATCGACAATTCAATGCTCGCCGGCGTGACCTCGATGTCCGGGGCGCCCAGCACAAAGTCGATCTCGGTCTGGTCGGGCGGAAGGTCCAGGTTGACAGGGTCGGAGTCCAGGTAGCCGGGCGCGCTTGCATACAACGTGTAGCTTCCCGCCAGGAGCCCGGAGATGAGGTACGATCCGTCTCCGCCTACCAGCTCCTCTCCCGATAGGGGGCCGCTGTAATAGACCATGGTCCCATTGATCGGGAGCCCTCCCATATCGGTCACGGCCCCCGAGACCGTACTGACCGACTCCACTTCTACACTAAAGAGTGCGAGCCAGACGCCAGGCCACTCGCTCCCCTCCACGAGAAGCTCAAAGTCGATCTTGTGCCCCACCGGGCAATCAGGGGTAATACTGAAGTCGAAGTCCTCGAGGCAATCCGCGCTCCCTCCCGAGGGAAGGTCCGGATAGTCCTCCTCGAAGTCGAACAGGGTCACGTAGGGGTCGCTCGTAAAAAGCGTGGCGCTCAGCGAGCTGGCGCCGCCCGAGCCGCCGTTGATCAGCGTTACAACCATTTCGACCGTCTCGCCCGGCTCGAGATGGCCGTCTCCGTCACCCATGGAGTCCCCTTCAGAGTCGTCGTCGAGACTGAGTGCGGAAAAGGTGATATTGGGTGCGGGCTCCACGGTCATCGAGACCGGTACGATGACCGGGTCCTCGTCCGGGTCGTTGTTGTGGAGAACCAGACTGGCCGAGTAGCCACCGGCGATGAGCCCGTAGGCGTTGAAACTTACGGTGACCGGCTCGCTTTCGCCCGGCTCGATAGAGCCGGATTCCGGGGCTTCGTCGATCCAGTCCACGCCCTTGGCGATCCGGACGGCAAGCTCATCTTCGAGATAGGGCTGGAGGTGCGCGACCTGGAGGCCGTCGGTCTTGTCACTGTTCTGGATCCCGATGGTACAGCTATCTGTTAAAGATACAAGGTCCAGATACTGGTAGAAGATCCGTCCCGAGGCGGTCAGCATCACCTGGAAGGTGTATGGCCCTCCGCTGCTGTAGTGGGGCACGTCGATCCAGGAGACGATGAGCGTGTCCACTCCATTGGAGTAATAGTAGGCTGAGCCGCCGGACCGGAAGTTTAGGTCGTCAAAGAAGGGGGCGATGAGGTTCTCCGGCATGTCGCCGGAAGGGAGGCGATAGTTCGTGTACTTGGAGGACGTGTCCGTGAAGCTTATCCACCCATTGGTGCAGAACCGGAATGTATCGAAGGTGTCTCCGTAGAAGGGGAAATCAAAGCCGATGTCGAAGGGGCCGACATTGGTGTCGTCACCCAGACTGGTGATCTCTGTGCCGATCCCCGTGATGTCGATCCAGCCGAACTCCGGGCCGTTGGGCTCGTTGCTGTCCAGCCAGCGGTGGCCGAACTGATCCGGGCCGCCGAATCCCTCGGACATGGCCTCGCCGGAAGAAGGCTCCGTCTCGATCGTCCCCTTGTCGGTCGGGCCCTCGATCACTTCCAGTGGCCTGGTGCTGGCGAAGTGGGGCAGGGCGAGCCGGCTCTCGTCGATCGCCGGGCCTTGCGCCTCGGTCTCGCCTTCCCGTTCCTCGAACTCGAAGGTGAGGGTCCTGTTGCCGAGGTTGGAGATGGTGAGTGTCTCTTCCCAGTATCCATCCTCCGGGATGCTCGCGGAGAGGGAGTCGGGGTCGACCTCGATCTCAGGCACGCCAAGGCTGAAGTCGACATTGTCCGGGCTGGGCGGCACCGTCACGATCGCCGGGTCCGAAGCGGCATAGCCTGAAGCCGATGCAATCAGCTGGTAGGTCCCGGCCGTGAGTCCGTGGATTACATAGAAACCGTTCACATTGGTCCAGGCGGATGCGCTTGCAGGACCCGCGCATTCCACAAGGGCCCACTCGATCGGAGAGCTTGTGCCGATATCGGTCACGTAGCCCGAGATCGAGCTCATGGTCGAAGAGACGGTCACCAAGAAGTGACGAATCCAGATCTCCGGAGGTTCGGCGGCATGGATGGTCAGAGCAAACATTATGCTGTGTCCCTCCGGGCAGTCCGGAGAGATGGTGACGTCGAAGTCGTCGAGGCTGACTCCCGAGCTGTGGCCCGGGATGGTGGGGAACTCCTCCACTCCGTTTTCGACGGTCGCGTACTCGTCGGTCGTGGCGAGGGTGGCCGTAACCTCGGTCGCATCCAGGGTCCCGCTGTTGCGGATCGTCACGGCCATCTCCGCCGTCTCGCCCGCCTCAAGATAGCCGTCCCCGTCCCCGGAGCTCGTGCCCAGAGCGTCGTCATCGATCGTGTGGCTCAGGTACCACAGGATCGGTGCAGGTTCTACGGTCAGCTCCACCGGCATTACGAAGATCCCCTCGTCCGGGTCGTCGCTCACCAGGTGCACCTGGCCTTGGCGCAGCCCCGCGCTCAGGTCCGTGGCGTCGAGGCTGAGCTCCACGGTCTCGCTCCCCCCGGGGGCCAGGGTCCCGCCCGCCGGGGCGGTCCCGATCCAGCTTTGCTGAGGGGCCGTGGTGTAGTGGAGGTCGCTCGTGCCGCTGTTGCCCACCACGAAGCTCGCCGTGGCGTAGGCCCCCTCCTGGGCCGTGGCGATCACCTCGAGCGGCAGGGTGTAAATGTCCGGGTAGGAGTGCACCACCAGCCCGATCGGGCTCGTCCAGCTCCCCTCGGCCGCCGTCGTCTCAAAGATGAAGGTCACTGCGTGCCCGTGGGGGCAGTCGGCAGGGACCTCGAAGACGTACGGCTCGGCTCCGGCCGCCTGGCCCCCGGCTTCGATGTCGCCGAAGCTCGTCTCATCCGTCGTGACCGTGATGTAGGGATCGTCGCTCTGGATCGTCCCCGTTATGCCGCTCGCACCCTCGATCCCCACGTTCGAGGCGGTCACACTCAGCCGAATCGTCTCGCCCGCGTCGATCACGCCGTCCCCGTCGCCCATGCTGTCATCCACCGTGGAGGAGGCGTAGATCACGTACGGCCCCTCCGGCGGGATCACCGTGACTTCACCGCTGTCATAGGGGATATGGTCGTGCTTGGTCACCGTGATGAAGATCGTCTCCAGAAGCTGCACCGGCTCGGCAAAGGTGAGCAACGCCACCCCGCCGCTCGATTCGGCCGTGGCCAGGATCACGTCGCCCTGTACCGCGGCCACCAGGGCCCCGTCCCGGTCCACGTTCACCTGGAACGACGAGGACCCCAGCACCAGGGCCGAGGCGTGGGTCACCACCAGGGGCGTCGGCATGCTCGTCCAGATCTCCATGGACGGGTCCCCCAGAAAGTTGAACATCTCG
>CAZFWM010000272.1:0-10461 GCA_964522545.1 uncultured Thermodesulfobacteriota bacterium | reverse complement strand
TACGATTGGTTGCATAACCATTATCGGTGTTCAAAATCGGTACTCACAAGTAAATAAGTCGCTGTATCTTTTCTTCATCCTTACACAATCCGAGGTAATTCATGCCGGAGACAAAACGCCTCTTTCTGATCGACGGGTCCCACGCCCTGTTTCGGGCCTTCCACGCGATCCGGGAGCTCAGGAACTCGAAGGGCTTCCCCACCAACGCGATCTACGGGTTCACGAACATGCTGATCAAGCTCGTCAGGGACCACAAGCCGGACTACCTGGTCGTCTGCTTCGACCTCCCCGGGCCGACCTTCCGTGATGAGATGTATGAAGAGTACAAGGCGACCCGGCCCCCCACGCCGGATGATCTGGTCGTCCAGTTCCCTGAAGTGAAGGGGGTGATCAACGCCTTCAACATCCCCCTCATCGAGAAAGCCGGGTTCGAGGCGGACGACATCATCGGAACCCTGAGCCGCCGTGCCGAGGCCGAGGGGCTCGAGGTGGTGATCGTCACCGGCGACAAGGACATGAGCCAGCTCGTGAGCGAGCGGGTCACTCTGCTCGACACGATGAAGGACCGTGTAACCGGGGTCGAAGAGGTGAGGGAACGCTTCGGTGTGGGCCCCGAGGGGGTGCCCGACTTCCTCGGCCTCACCGGGGACAAGTCCGACAACATCCCGGGCGTTCCCGGCATCGGGGACAAGACGGCCCGGGATCTGCTCGAGCGGTTCGGCTCCATGGACTCTATTTTGGCCGATCCGTCGAAGGTGGAACGCAAGGTGGTTCGAGAGCGTCTGGCCGTCCACGCCGACCAGGCGAAGCTGAGCCGTGACCTGGCCACGATCCGGTGCGACGTGGACCTGGCCGACACTGATGTCGACCTCAGCAAGGACCTCGAGGCGCTGGCCACCCGGGCCCCGGATGCCGCCCGGCTGGGCGAGCTCTTCACGACCTACGAGTTCACGCGGCTCCTGGCCGAGTTCGGCCAGAAGAAGCAGACCATTCCCTACGACGACTACCACACGATCACCGACGCCGCAGAGCTCGAGGCGGTGATCGCCGGCATCCGGGAGGCCGTGGCATTTGCCGTAGACCTGGAGACCACTTCAGTCGATCCCATGGTCGCCGAGATCGTCGGCATCTCCCTCTCGTACCGGGAGCACGAGGCCTTCTACATCCCCGTGGCACACCGCTACCTCGGGGCCCCAAAACAGCTTGACCGGGACGCGGTCCTCGGCATGCTCAAGCCGCTGCTCGAGGACCCCGGGATTCCGGTGTACGGCCAGAACATCAAGTACGAGTACGTGATCTTCAAGAGATACGGCATCGAGCTCTGGAATATGACCTGCGACACCATGATCGCCTCGTATCTGCTCAACCCGTCCCGGCACAGCCACAGCCTGGACGAGATCGCCCGGGAACACCTGGGCCACACCATGATATCCTACAAGGACGTGGCCGGCACAGGCAAAAAGCAGATCCCCTTCGACGAGGTCGACGTGAAGAGCGCCACCACCTACTCGTGCGAAGATTCGGACGTCACGTTCCTGCTCGCCGGGATGCTGGGAGAACGCATCCGGCGGGAGCCTTCTCTCGAGAGCCTCTTCCGGGAGATGGAGATGCCCCTGGTCCAAGTTCTTGCCGGGATGGAGATGAACGGGGTGAAGATCGACGTCTCCTTCCTCGGGGCCCTGGCGGCCGAGTTCCGCTCCGGCCTCGGCGGCCTGGCCGAGCGAATCTACGAGGAGGCCGGCGGGCAGTTCAACATCAACTCCCCCCAGCAACTCGGCCGCCTGCTCTTCGAGAAGCTCGGCTACCCCGGCGCAAAGCGCACCAAGACCGGCTACTCTACAGACGTCAAGGTGCTCTCCCGGCTGGCGGCCTCCGGCTACGAGCTCCCGGCCCTCGTGCTGGAGTACCGGAGCTTCGGCAAGCTCAGCTCCACGTACGTCGATGCCCTGCCGAGGCTGGTCCACCCGGAGACCGGCAGGATCCACACCTCCTACAACCAGACCGTCACGGCCACGGGGCGCCTGAGCTCGAGCAATCCCAACCTGCAGAACATCCCGATCCGCACCAAAGAGGGGCGCCGCATCCGGGAGGCCTTCGTGCCCGAGGAGGGGGCGGTGCTGGTGAGCGCCGATTACTCCCAGGTCGAGCTCCGCGTCCTGGCCCACGTATCGGGCGACGAGCGCCTCGTCGAGGCCTTCCGGTGCGACGAGGACATCCACGCCCGCACCGCCCGGGAGGTCTTTGGGAACGTCGAGGCGGAAAGCTCTGAGGAGATGAGCGCCGACCTGCGGCGCCGGGCCAAGGCGATCAACTTCGGCGTGATCTACGGCATGGGCGCCTTCGGCCTGGCCGAGCAGCTCGGCATCAATCGAAAAGAGGCCCAGGCCTACATCGACCACTATTTTCAGACCTACCAAGGGGTGAAGGCCTGGCGCGACGCCACCCTGGAGGCGGCCCGGGAGCACGGCTATGTGGAGACCCTGATGGGGAGGCGTCGCTACCTGCCGGAGCTCGCCAGCAGCGAGGTCAATGTCCGGAACTTTGCCGAGCGCACGGCCGTCAACACCCCGATCCAGGGGGCCGCGGCCGACCTGATCAAGAAGGCCATGCTCTCCATCGCGCAAAGGCTCCGGTCCATGGGATTCGGGGCCAAGATGATCATGCAGGTCCACGATGAGCTGGTCTTCGAGGTCCCGGCCGGCGAGGAGGAGACCCTCAGGGCCATGGTGCGCGAGGAGATGGAGGGGGCCGTCGCGCTCGACGTGCCCCTGAAGATCGATATGGCCTCGGGCCGGAACTGGAACGAGGCGCATTAGACGGGGACGGTTGTAAAGCCCGGGGAATCAAATTATTTCCGTCAAAGAATTTTAACGCAGAGGCGCAGAGACGCAGAGGGCTGTTGATAAATCGGTTCAAACCTAAAAGCGCAACAATTGCCGATTTCATAGAATGTAGAACATGTCATTTCGACCGCAGGGAGAAATCTTTATTTTTCAGAATGGTCCCTCGGAAAGATTTATCGCGGAGTTTATCCTGAGCGAAGCGAAGGACCTAAATGACAAAAAATCATTTAACATTTCTTTTCCTCTGCGTCTCTGCGTCTCTGCGTTAAAATTCTGGGAGATAAGACCGCCCAAAGAGTGATACGTCCTGGGTGCCATGAATGTCGCCCCTACGCATGCATTGACCCAATGAAATCAAGACGCCGGATCCTCTACCTCCTCGCCCTTATCATCGTCGTGGTGGTCTTCGCCTCCCGCTCCGGCCTCTTGCAAAAGGCCGGCTCGAAGCGGGCTCTGGAGAGGCCCACAGACCTCACCCGGGAAGCGCGGGTAGAGCGTGTCGTGGACGGGGACTCCATCGTGCTGGCGGGAGGCGAGAAGGTCCGATATCTCGGCATCGACACCCCCGAACACGGTGAGCCCTGCTTCGAGGAGGCCGCGGCCCTGAACAGCCGACTCGTGGCCGGAAAAACAGTGATCCTCCATGTCTGCCCGGACCGGCCGACAGACAAGTACGGACGCACCCGGGCCTTCGTCCGCCTCCCTTCTCCGTCGGCCCCGGAGGGCGGCCTTCTCGTGAACGCCGAGCTTGTCCGGCAGGGCCTTGCGCGCACCCGATTCCTCACCCCGTGCGAGCACGAGGTGGCCGAGTCCTTCGTCGAGCTCGAGATCGAGGCGTGGCGCAACGGCAGGGGGATCCGGTCCGGCTGCGCGAGGCGGGCCCCGGCTAAAGAGGCGGCGCAGGATACTCAAACCGAGACTCTACGCCCCGAGGATGCAAAGCGTCACACCGGCGAAATCGGTATCGTGCGAGGGCGCGTTCGACTTGTATCGGAGGGAAAAGGTATTGTATTCTTGAGCTTCGGTACCGGAGCCCACCCGGACCTCACCGCCGTCATCTTCCCCCGTGGACGGCGCAGATTCGAGGCCGCCGGGATCGAGGCGCTGCGGGACTATACGGGGATGTTGGTCGAGCTCGTCGGACGGATCGACAAGTACCGCGGCCGGCCCGAGATCGTGCTGGAAGGCCCGGGCCAGATCCGCGTGATTCAATGAAACAACGCGGCATGTCATTTCGATCGCCGCCTTTTGTCATTTCGACCGCAGGGAGAAATCTTTTCTTTGGAGCAGAGCTATGAAGGAGAGGACCTTTTACACCGCAGCCATCCTCGCACTGGGCCTTGTTGTGGCCCTGCCGACATCCGACGCGATGCACCCGGCCTTCGCCCCGGGCCCCGGAGTGATACCGGGAGGGGCGTCTTTTGCCCTGGACGACGGGACGGCCGAGATCTACGCCGGGTCCCGCTCCGGAGGGCTCGTCATCGCCAACCGGTTCGTCCCGGGCCCCGGGGCGACCATCTCCTCCGTCTCTTTTTACACCAGCGGAGCGGCCGCGGGTGAGCCTGCCGAGATCATCATCTATGAAGATCCGACAGGGGCGATCACAGCGCCCGACCGGACGATGGAGATCTCCCGGCTGGAGGTCACCCTCGGGGCAGGCGGGTTCCAGGAGATCGAAATCGGCGAGCTGGAGCTCAACCCGAGAGGCGGCCCGAAGGCGGCCTTTTTCGTCGGCCTTGCCAATGTGTCTTCCGGAAGTTTTTCTCTCGGCATCGACAGAAGCGGGCCGGGGAGGAGTGCATCCTTCGTCTCCGAGGACGGCGGCTCACGGTTCGTTCCCATTTCAGAGTTTCCGGTGATCGACGGCAATGCAATGATCCGGGCCCGCGGAGCCGGAGGCCTCCCCTTCGCCCGTACCGGCAAAGCACTCCGGAAAGCACCCTTCCCGCCCGGCCGCGGAGGCGTCCCTTCCGGCGAAAAGGGAAGCCCTTATCACATCGGCGCCTCCTCGTCGGACGCGAGGGGCGGCGGGACGCGCGATGTCCAGATCAACGATTTCATCGGCGCCTCCAGCGGATCCGATAGCTGCCCCGGCTGCTCTCCGGCCCTGACGCCGGGGTATCCGAGCTTTACCGTGGGCGCCACGGATCTCTATGAGGACTACGTGACGATAGAAAACACCTCCGGCGCCGGAATCGATATGCCGATCCGGACCGTCCTGGCCACACTCACCCCGGAGGCGGTGGCCGGATACAACACCGACGGGGGCGGGGGAAGGCCGCCCACGGCCTACTGGGAGTACAGCCTGTTCCTCAACGACGGGGCGGAGACGGCCGACAACGTGCTCGATCCGGGCGAGAAGATCACGCGGTTCTGGCAGATCGCGAACGAGGGGGGCGCGACCTTCACCTTCTGGGCGGACGTGTACCAGACGGAGATGGCCACCTGTCCCCCCTGGATGGTGAGCTACTGGCGATTCGACGACGGCACGGCCGCGGATTCAGTCGGGTCCCACGGCGGGTCCCTTTGGGGGCCTCCCATTCCGTCACCCGGCCGGGTCGGGCAGGCGCTGAGCTTCGACGGGAACGACTACATCGAAATCCTCTACAGTCCGGGCCTGCTCTTACAGAACGAGATCACCATGGAGGCCTGGGTCTACTGGGGAGGCGCCAGTCCCCAGACGATCATCAGCAACAAGAAGCTGATCAACCAGAATTTCGGCCTCTCGATAGGATATGGAGAGGCCAGCCGGCTCAGTATGATCGTTTATAAAGACCGATCCGGCTACGGGAGCACCTACACATCGTGGGACTATGTCCCGTCAAACGAGTGGACCCACGTGGCGGGGACATATGTCTACGGGGACTACGGCTCGGCCCACCTGTACATCAACGGCCAGGAGGTGAGCTCGGGCTGGAGAGAGCAGCAGGGACCCGGCCCGAACGGGGTTCATTCTGATGTCCGGATCGGAATCGAAGAGAGCGACACCGGATCTTTTACGCGGCCTTTCAGCGGTCTCATCGACGAAGTGGGTCTCTACAACCAAGCCTTGACGGCGGAAGAGATTCTGGTTCACTACAATAATGGACTGAGTGGGGCCGGATACTGCGAAGTCACTCCGGCAGAATGATCGTTTTTGCCCTTATCGCCCTTCGAGCGAACTTTTACACCCAGATTTTTTTAACGCAGAGTCGCAGAGACGCAGAGGATTTTTTATAAATCGATTCAACCCTTTAAGCTTACCAATTGCTGATTTCATAGAAAGTCGGACATGTCCTTTCGACCGCAGGGAGAAATCTTATCTTTTCAGATTGTACTCCCGGAAAGATTTCTCCCTGCGGTCGAAATGACATAAAAATCCATTCGATATGGATTTCTTTCTCTGCGTCTCTGCGCCTCTGCGTTAAACTCTTCAACGGAAAAAATTGGTTTTCGTGCCATTAACACACCGCTCTTGCCGAATTCCCCCCCGATAGTATAATCTTCGCTCATTCTTTCCTCTACCAAGGGGCTGTTCAATGGATGTACGCGCCCGTACGGCGATGATCTCTACCGGGCTCAATGCCCTCCTCACTATCGCAAAGTTTGCTCTCTACTTTTTCACCGGCAGCCTGGCCATCCTCGCCGAGGCGTGGCACAGCCTCTCCGATATAGCCACTTCCCTTCTCGTCTACATCTCCGTGCGAAAAAGACCCGGAAGCCAGGACAACTCGGAATCCTTGGACGACTCTGGGAACCCGCTTCCGGAAGGCTCCCTGCCCGAGGCCTCTGAGGACGGGAGCTCGGAGAATCCTGAAGGTGCATCGGACAAGAAGCGCAGGAAGCGTGCCCGGAGCCTTTTCGATATCTTCATGGCCTACCCTCTCGAGCAGCGAGTCTCCCTCGGCATCGGGATCTTTCTCGCGGTGGCGGCTCTTTTACTTGTCCGACGATTTCTCGCGGCCGAGGCGATCGAGCTGCGCCTTCCCCTGCTCTCCGGTCTCCTCTTCATCGCCTTCTCGCTTGGATCCTATTTCGTCTACCGGTTCGAAACCGATGTCGGCCGCGCTCAGGGATCGGTCGGGCTCATTGCCGACGGGATGCACTCCAAAGCGGATATGGTTTCCTCACTCCTGGCGGGCTTTTCTCTTATCCTCTACCACCTGGGCCTGGACATCGACCGGTGGGTGGCCGGACTGATCGCCCTGTTCATCCTCTCCTTCGGGCTAGAGACGATAGCCAACGTGCGCCTGGCTCGACGACGCGAGACCCCGGACCTCCTCTTCCGGTACAAATCGTACACCGCCATTGCCTCCCTCTTCGACAAAGAAGCAATAACACGAGCGGCGGGCGCCTTTGACGAACGGCTTGCCGGAAGGCTGGCAGGATCATCGCTGCTGCGCCGGGCGCCCCGGGCCCTGGCGACACTCCTGATCGCCGCCGCCGTGCTCGTCTATGGATCGACCGCCTTTTATACGGTCGGCCCTTCCGAGGAGGCGATCGTCGAACGCTTCGGACGCCCGGTCAACGTGGGCGAACCGATCCAGCCCGGCCTCCACCTCAAATATCCATGGCCCATCGACCGGGCCGTTCGGATCGACACGCACACCATCCGCCAGATGAACATCGGCAACATCACGGATGCCAGCTCCTTTGCTCTCCTCTGGACCCGCCAGCACGGCACGGAGGAACCGTTTCTCACCGCCGACAATTACTACTTCTACCCGTACCTGGTGCTCCACTATCAGGTGCGCGACATCTTCCACTACCGGTACCGATTCAGCGACAGCGAGGCCCTGCTCAACGGCCTCGCCCACCGCGTGATCACACAAATCTTTGCCGAGCGGACCTTCAACGAGATCGTCATCTCGTACCGCAGCCGAATGCAGGAGGATGTGCACAACCTGATCCAGACCGAGCTCGACGAGCTCCGAAGCGGGATCGAGATCATCACGGTCAACATCAAGGACATCCACCCGCCGATCTTCATCGCCGACTCGTTCGAAAAGGTGATCGAGGCCATACAGTACAAAGAGCAGCTCATCAATAATGCCCACGGCCGCCGGAACAAGAATATTCCCGATGCCCGCGGCAAGGCCGCACGCGACGGAGAGTCGGCACGGGCCTTCGTCGTCGACCGGGTGCTCCGGGCCGAGGGCGAGGCGGAACGATTCAAGGCCCGCCTGCTTGCCGAAGAGGAAAGAAGCGTGGGTATCCGGCGCTTGTACCTCGACGGAATGTGCGACATCTTTACCGACCGACCGAAGATCCTGATCGATCCGGCCGTGGCCCCGGCCAAAGTCTGGCTCGATTTCGACCGGCTCATGTTGCCCATGGGAATGCGCGGGGAAACACCGTCGCCCTTTGCGGGCAGAGAGAAAATAGGAGCAGACAGCAAGAGAGGAGCGAGCAAACGATGAAAAAATGGGCTGCCTTCGCCGCCGCGCTGGCCGCCGCGGCGATCTTGATCTGGCTTACCGCTTTTACGGTCGGCGAGCGGGAGTTCGCCATCGTGACCCAGTTCGGCCGGCCGGTGAAGATCATTACCGACCCGGGGCTCTACTGGAAGCTCCCGGCATTTCTTCATAAGGTCAACCGCCTGGCAAGGCAGATCCAGGTCTTCAAGACCCAACCCATTCAGCTGCTGCTGGGCGACAAGAATCCGATCATATTTAATTGCTATCTCTGCTGGAAGCTCTCCGATCCGCTTCTCTTCTTCCAGTCCGTGAACACGGTGGACATCGCCCAACAGAAGCTGGGCGACATGATCAACTCCCAACTCGGGAGCGTGCTCGGGGACTATTCTCTCGATCAGGTGATCAATACGGAGCCTGAGCAGGTAAAGCTGGAGGAGATGGAGGCGCGGCTGCTGGACAACACCAACCGGATGGCCAAGGACAAATATGGCATCGAGGTGGTTCAGATCGGAATCCACCGAATGGCTTATCCCACGATCGTCGCCAATGCAGTTTACAACCGCATGCGGGCCGAACGCGAGAAGGAGGCGATGAAATATCGCGCCGAGGGCAAGGAGGAGGCGGCCAAGATAGAGGCCCGGACAGACCGGGAGGTCTCTGAAATCCTGGCCGGGGCCTATAAGGAAGCGGAGATCACCAAGGCCGAGGGCGACAGGAGGTCGATGAAGATTTACGCCGAGGCATACGGCGAGGACCAGGAGTTCTTCGACTTTCTCAAGTCTCTGGAGACGTACAAAAAAATTCTGAAGTCCAGGAGCACCCTGATCCTATCCACGGATTCGCCCCTGTTCAAGTATCTGGTCGACGAAGGGGATTCCGCCCAGAGTGGAGGGAAGCCGTGACGGACGGAGTGGGGGGCAATATTCGCAACGCCTCGCTGGGGGCCGGCCGGTTCGCCGGGTGGATACTGCTCGCCCTGGCCCTCGTGTACCTCCTTTCCGGGATATACGCTGTCTCCCCCAATGAGATCGGGGTGCGCCAGCGCTTCGGCCGGGTGGTGGACGCCGCCGTGCCCCCGGGAATTCACTACCGCCTCCCATGGCCCGCAGAGCGGGTCGACAAGGTGCCGGTCCGTATGGTGAGCCGGATTTCGGTGGACGACTTCTTTCGCGGCCAGACCCTGTTCGAACAGCTCACCGGTCTTGTTTCGCACTGCCTGACCGGAGACAACAACCTGGTGAACATCGAGTGTATCATCCAGTACACCATCGCACGTCCGGCCGACTACCTCTTCCGCATAGCCGACATCCCGAATGCCTTGAGAGGGATGGCCTGCAACGCGATCCTGCACAGCATTGCGCAGCTGCCGGTCGACGAAATCCTCACGTGCGGGAAGAGCCAAATCGAGCAGCATATAAAAGAATCGCTCCAGCGCGACCTCGATACAATACAGAGTGGGTTGCACATCTCCTTTGTGGAGCTCAAGAATGTAAAACCGCCCGAACGTGTACAGAGATACTTCGACGACGTGATAAACGCCAAGATCGATAAAAACAAACTCATCAACCAAGCCGAGTCCTACAGGAACCAAAAGATCCCTGCCGCCAAGGCGGACGCGGCACGGCTTTCCCAAGGGGCTGAGGCTTACAAGAACGAGGTCATAGCCCAGGCCGAAGGAGAAGCGGAGCGCTTTCTGCGCCGACTCGAGGAGTACCAAAAGGCGCCGGGTGTGACCAGGCGACGGCTCTACCTCGAGTCGATGAACCAGATCCTGGGAAATGTGGGCCGCCGGGTCGTTGTGGACGCCGACTCTGACGGCAGCGCGGCAACCCTGGAATTCCTGTCGACTCCATAAAATGTACACGGCCCGGGCGAGACTTCACCGTGAGGCGTATGGACACCGTGAGCATGGCTCATAGGTCTCTCCTCGACGGCAAAGGATCAGCCTGGTGGGATCAGGACATTCATGTAATGCACCGAATTCAGATCATTTGTTCCAACACGAAAATCCATCATCGGGTAACTTCTTGAATCGATGTCATAGGCGTATGTTGTCGGGCCAATGCCGCCGCACCCGATACCCACACAGTGGATCAGCGGCGCATCCGCAAACGCCGATGATCCAAGAGCGGATACCGCAAGCAAGTACCAGTATAATCCGAATTAACCTCCGATCATCTCGATGAAGGCTGCAACACGGGTCTCGATCTGTCCTATATCCC
>CAZFWM010000271.1:0-10467 GCA_964522545.1 uncultured Thermodesulfobacteriota bacterium | reverse complement strand
GAAAAAGATACACTTCTGAATGACGCAGCTTAAGAAAACTTCTGACTGTCGAGACCCAAATATCACTTCTGGTACTCGACCAAGCCCTCTCATCCCCTCGTGAAGTTCGAGGGGAGCCTGGGCGGCGCGGGCGCCTCGGAGACCACCATAGAGCTGAAGCAGATCGATTGGGACAATGGCCCGGGCTAGCAGGTCCTCCTGCGCAGTCGCTCCATGAGGAACTGGTCGATCTCTCCCTTCAGGACGCCGTCCAGGCGCCCTGACTTCAGCCCCGTATCTTCATCCTTCACCATGGGAGAGGACTCGAACCGATATCTCCTGACGACCCTCAGCTCGTCCCCCGGACCGGAGGGTTCTCTCATGGCGGCCACCTTGGCGCTCAACAGATCCCGAACGATCTTTTCATCCGCCTCGGCCATAATCATGGTGGGCAGGTGCAGGGCGGTCGTTCGGGGCGCCTCTCTTACCCCTCCCTGAGATTTCTCCCTGATGAGGATTTCGGAATCACGTACCTCCATGTCGTCCGGAACGTGGAGGATATCCGTTCTCACGATCGTCCGGGTCCGAGGCTCGCCTCTCTTCGTCCACTGGGACACGTGCAGACCGGCCTCCCCCCGGAGGATGCCGTAGGCGTACAGTCCGTCCACGTGAATCGTGGCCGAGATCGTGAAGCCGCCCTTGGCCCGGGAGTCGAAAACGGTCTCGGTCTGAAAGCCTCGCTCCAGGGCCCAGCCGCAATACATCTCCGACAGCATGGCGAGGAAATCGACTCCGGCCTGGCCCTTTTCGGCCAGAGAGAGGGAGATGAAGGCATCGCACCGGTCCCTGGGGTCCTGGCAGATGGACGCGGTCTCGAGCAGATCCATCTCTTTCGTAATCTCGCCGGAGCGGGTCTGGGCCTCGGCCAGAAAATCGTCTCCACCTTTCGTGCGGGCCAGTTCAAGCGCGGCCAGGAGATCGTCCGTCCTCTTTCGCACACGGCCCTGGATATCTTCGAGCCGCTCTATGTGGTGGATCTCCGAGAGGACCCCCACGGCGCTCGACCTGTCCGCCCAGAAGTCGTCTCCTCTCGAGAGGGCCAGGAGCTCTGATTTGCGGTCTTTGAGATTCTCGATCTTCTCCTCGAACGACCTTATTCGATCGCTCATCTCCCGGGCCGTCGGAATGGCCTGCTCTATGGTCATCGTGGAGCCCCGGGGCTTTTCGGGCGTTGTCAGGAGGATCGACTTTTCCGCCTCTTGCTCTTCATGCTCTTCTTGCGCGGCTTCCTCGATGGAGAGGGCCTGGACATGTACGCTGTGCTCTTTGGCCGTGATGAGGAGCATTTCCTCGCGACCCCCGGTCGAGACGATCCAGCGCGCCAAGGGCATAGCCACGAGCTCCTCGACGGCCCGCTTCAGGGGCCGGGCACCGTAGAGCGGGCTGAACCCTTTGCGCAGGAGGAGGCTGAGCACGGAAGGGCTCACCTCGACCAGGAGATCCCGACCTGAAATGCCGCTCCGCTCGAGAAGCTGTCTCACATCCTTTTCGACTATGCTCCTCATGGACTCGAAGTCGAGGGGGTTGAACAGCACGAACTTGTCGATCCGGTTGATGAATTCGGGCCGGAAGTACTCCTTGATCTCCCCGATCACACTCTCGGAGGGGGACCCCGCATCCTGCTCCTGGAAGCCCGGCTTCGAGTGGGTCCAGGCCCGACTGCCGAGATTGGAGGTCATGATTATGAGGGACTGTCTGAAGTCGCCGAAGTTCCCGCCGGCGTCCGTGAGGCGCCCGTCATCGAAGACCTGGAGAAAGAGGTCATAGATGTTCGGGTGGGCCTTCTCCAGTTCATCGAGGAGCAGGACCGAGAAGGGCTGCTGGCGGATCTTCCCGACGAGGCTGGACTGGCCATGGGGATCCCGGGGGTTCCCGATGAGCTTCTCGAAGGAATGGAAGTCTTTGAACTCGCTCATGTCCAGGCGTAGCAGCCGGTCGGGGCTGCCGAAAAGGTAGGTGGCCAGGGCCTTGGCCATCTCGGTCTTGCCGACGCCAGTGGGGCCCACGAAGAAGAAGACCCCCAAGGGCCGCGTCGGGTCGGTCAGGCCCGACTTGATCAGGACGATCCGGTCCGCCACGGCCCGGATCGCATCCTCCTGGCCTTTGATCCGTGCACGGAAGAAATCGGCGAGCTCCTCCATGTCGAGGCAGATCGAATCGTCCAGCATCATCGTGGGGATGCCGGTCCCCTTGGCCAGGGTACCGATGATGTCGGCCCGGGTGATCTCGAGCTTCGAAGGCCTCTCCCCGCCGGAGCCGCTCTCGATGGTCGACTTCACGACCTCCTTAAGGATATCCACGGCCCGGCCCGGCATGGCCACGCCCGGGTAGTACCGGTCCGCCATGTCGGAGATCTCTCCGAGAATCCGGTCATTCAGCTCAATTTCCAGGTCCTCTGCCTGGTACCGGCCGACAAGCATGTCTCTGGCGGCTCTCAGGATCTCTCCCGACTCCTCCTGATGTGGCTCGTTGACCCGGATACAGGCGAGCAGTCTTCTCATGGGGGGATAGCCTTCGATGCCTTTGTGATAAGCCTCGGGTGTGCACTCACCGATGAGCGTTATGTTTCCTTTTTCGATGTGGGGCATGATGAGGTCGGCGAAACTCTCCCCGCCGTGGGACGACATGCCGGCGGTTAGGATGTTGTTGACGTCCGGCACATACCAGATCACCGGTTTCGGAGCGCCGATGAACTCGATGAGATGCTTGAGCTTGGTCTGCCACTGGCCCACCCACATGGTCCCGGCCATGATGTCGGACGTGGTCGCTTCCAGGAACACCAGCTCCTCCTGCCCCGATCGGGTCATGTCGTGAACCAGTTCATGGATGATCGCCGTCTTTCCCACGCCGGAGGGACCCACCAGGACAAAGCTCTTGTTTCCCTCCCGGGTCAGCTTGTTCTTTAGGTCGCCCACCGTCGACTCCACATAGAATGCGTGGGGCAACAGCCCTTGGGCGGCCAGCGCTGTTAGATTGCGCCCGAATTTCTCCAGGGTCCGGTCTTCCACAACGGCCTTGCCCTGTTCCTCCAGAGAGGCGAGCAGGGCCCCGATGCTCGGCTCAAGCTCGCCTCGCCTCGGCGAGAGAAATTCGATCGCCTCGGATCGCACTGAGTGTGATAGGGACGAGAGGATCTCGTCGAGCTTGCCCCTGCTCATCTTCGGCAGGAACGCATCGAGGACGGAAATCCATCGGGAATACATAAAATTGAACTGCGCCACGTGGGGCAGCGTCTTGAGAAAGGCGGGGATGGAGTCGTAGTCGCGAAATCCCTCCAGGGCATCCGCGGCCGCAAAGGCGACCCAGCCCGATTCGTCCGAGACGTGTCTGCGGATCTTCCCGCACGCATCTCTCTTCTCGAGCCGGACGAAGATCTTGATGGCGGCGAACCTGAGCCCGAAGGAGGCGTTTTCGAGCCACTTCAGGGCGATTTCTCCCGAGGGATCATGGGCGGCTATAGCGGCGATGATGGCGTTGAAACGGGGATGGTTCTCCAGCTGGTGGAGGTGCTCCACTTCGTCTGAGATCGCTAAGATCTCCTGAGTCAGGTCCTCCAGGGAGGCAGGGCTTTCTTGTGCTCTCTCCTGCTTGGGCGGAGAAAATTTGTACTTTCTCCATATCTTTTCTATAATACCATAAATGACGATAGCCACTGCTGCGGCTATGATACCGCCGCCGATAAAGTTTTCCATTACCGACTCCTTTACACCCAGAGCGCGACTTACTTACTCTTTTTGTTTAAAATAGTATCACCTTGAAAATAATTCAAATGCTTGGCGGACGGCGTGGAAGCCGCCCTCCAGGGATTACCTCGTTCCGAGGCTCTGCCTCGGAACGGAGCTCCCCAGGGGCTCTGCCCCTTTCGGCCTACACGTTCGCTGCAGTTCGATAGAGGAGGCGGAGCCTCCCGTAAGTGTCGTTCCCAGGCGGAGCCTGGGAACAAGGGGAAAACCTGTATGAGCGGCCCAGAAGAGGAAACACCGTGCAGCGCCTGATATGGCTCCTTCTCACGACTCTTCTCGCCCTGCCCTCCGTGGGCGCGACGGGCGTGGTTGATCGCAACAGCGACGGCCCGGTCATCTCGAAAGGTGCCGCCCCGAAATCGGGCCGTGCGCTGCCCACGGACTTGGCCCCGGCCGCGCCCGCATGGCTCGCCTATACTGAAGATGCGGGCGTGGCCGTCTATGCCACCGAGCAATTCGGAGGCGCGGCCATCGCCGGAATCCCCGGCCAGACCTTCATCAACGGATTTCTGAGCGACACCTTCGTCGACTTCGACGCCGGCGTCGCCCTGGTCCGCGAGGAGATCCGGCGACTGCTGCCGCCGGACCCGCCCGGCTGCTACTCCGTTCTCTTCTACGAGGACGATGCCCTCGGGCCTGATGTATACGGCGAAGCCCTCTCCCGGGAGGTCGCGGCCGGCCTCATCTGCGAGCCGACCTTCACGGCCGACCAGTATGAGTTCGCCTCCCTGATCGACTCCGGGAGCGGATGGGACCTGATCGTCTCGGCCAACCAGAACGGCTCCAGCTCCTCGAATCACCCCTTCGATGTGCCTTTGACCTTCTATGTGTGCGGCGGCGGCAAGGCGATCATCTCCGATTTCCGCGTCCACTCGTACACTGCCGACGACGCCCTGATCTGCAGCCAGGTCGATTTTGACGGCTCCACGAACTGGCCGTCCATGACCTCCACCGGCGGGCTCTTCAGTGGCACCCTGCAGATGCAGAATCCGGGGTGGGGGATCTGGACCTACGGCCTCGAGGCCCAATGCGCCGTACCGGTGACCTGCTACACATGCGCCGACGGCCTCTGCAGCTCCTTCGAGGGATGCGAAACCTGCCCGGACGGCTCGTTTCCCACTCTCGGCGAGTGCCTCTCGAGCCGGGTCCTCTGCTACGGATGCACGGACGGCGTATGTCAGGCCTCTCCGGCCTGTACCGAGTGCCCTCAGCACAGCTTCTCCACCCTGGACGAGTGTGAAGTCGCAGACGCCGACGGCGACAGCGTGCTCGACGGCTGCGACAACTGCCCGGCCGACTTCAACCCGGACCAGGCCGACACGGACGGAGACGGGTCCGGCGACGCTTGCGATCCTGTCGAGCAATGGCTCCTGTTCGGACCTTACCCGTGGGGAGTCCGGGAGTACTCGGGGACCGTCCAGATCCAGGGCGAAGACTTCCCGCACTGGCTTCAGGTCTGGTACCCCGCCGAGTCGGAGGGCGAAGACGTCCCGGCCGCGACCGAGGGTGCGCCCTACCCCGCGATCTTCTTCGAGCACGCCGGCGGATCCTATTATACGTGGTACGACTTCCAGTTCTCCCGCCTGGCCAGCCACGGTATGATCGTCGTCTCCATCGCCCACGACCACGTTACGTGCCCTGGCGAATTTTGGGAGTGCCACGGCCAGCTCTATATCGAGACGGTGGACCTGCTCTTCGACGTCTGGAACCGGACGCAGTCCCACTTCCTGTTCCAGCGCCTCGACCCGGACCGCGTCGCCCTGGCCGGCCATTCCCACGGCGCCGCCTTCGTGGCGATGCGCGACTACCGGCCCATGAACCCTGCGGGGGAATACGAGATCGCCAGCGTGAGCCTCCTGGCCCCCTGCCCCGACGTGTGGCAGGACCTGGAGCAATTCAGCACTCTCTACGCCGGCATGCCACCGGTGCAGGTCATCTACGGTTCCAAGGACACGGACGGCTGCTGCGCCCACGGCCAGTCCACGGCCATCTACGAGGTGGGCGCCCGGCCCAGGCACTTCGCCTATGTGATCGGCGCCAACCACTACACCTTCTGCGAAGGCGCCGGACTGGGGGAGTCGACCATCACCCGCGAGGAGGCGTGGCGCGCCTCCGGGGCCGCCATGGTAGCCTTCCACGCATGGACCCTCAACCAAGACGGGTCCGCCCTCCCCTACCTGCGAGGGGATGCGCCCCTCCTTCTCGACGGCCTCGATGTGCGCTACCAGTTCCACGATCCTCAGAGGCTGGTGGTGGACGACTTCGAGGATGAGGAGACCGGCGGAACCCACGAGGCGTCGAGCAATTCCCTGGGGCAACCCGTCATCGCGGTCGGAATGGAGACATTCGACGAAGCCTTCATACTCCAGCCGGGGCGCACCCTTTATCACCCCACATGGGGGCTCGAGTTCGCCTGGGACGGGCCCGGAGCGGGCTTCAGGGAGTTCCTGACCGACAACCTGAGCGGCGGACTTCGGGCCGACTCATGGCTCGCCCTATCGTTCCGGGCCCTGACCCTGTACGGCGATCCCTTGAATCCGGCTTATCAGGACCAGGACCTGCACATTCGCCTGACCGATCTCGACGGCGACTCCGCCGACCTGGCCCTCTCGGATGCCTTGCAGGGCGCCCTTCGCTATCCCGCCTCCCCCTCCTCGGGCATCGGCTGGAAATCGATATTCGAGACCTATCGCCTTCCCCTCGCCCTGTTCGTCGGCCAAAACCCGGAGCTCGACACCACCCGACTGCTGCACCTCGACTTCGTCTGCGACATCACGCCCACGGGCCGCCTCTTTATTGACGACATCGAGCTCTCCACCATGATGTTCGACTTCGACGACGACGGCGACTTCACGGGGGTCGACTTCCAGGCATTCCGGTCCTGCATGACCGGCCCGGGCGTCCAGTATACGGACCCCGCGTGTCTCATCTTCGACTACGACGGGGACGGCGACGTGGACTGGGTTGACTTCGTTGGGTTCTGGTCCTCGCGATGACATGCAACTGAACGTGGTGAAAAAGGCAGAGAGCGAAACTTTCATTCGGTTTTTTGTGTTTCTTATATAGGGCGGGCCGTGCCCGCCTTTCACCTTTACCTCGTTCCGAGGCTCTGCCTCGGAACGAATTCTCCGGGGGCTCTGTCCCTTTCGGTCTACACGTTCGATGTAATCCGACAGGGGAGGCAGAGCCTCCCGTGAATTCGTTCCCAGGCGGAGCCTGGGAACGAGATAAAATAAAAAATGATACGGAGGGGCGCCATGAAAAAAATCAAACCTGTTTCCCTGCCGATCTGCCTACTGCTCCTCTCCTCCGTTTCCCTCACCGGCTGCCCCCAGTCGAGCTTCGAGGACGACTTCGCCGACGGGATCGTGGACCCCGCCTACCGCTTCTTCCACGGAGGTCCGTGCGACGTGGCCGAGGGCGAAGGGGTACTGAGCCTGCTCGACGCGGTCAACCTCGGCCTGACCGCCATCCCCGGCGATCCATTCCCCCCGACCGAGATCAGGCCGGGCGTGGACCTGGGCCTCACGATCGTCGACTCTCACGGGAGCGGCCTGACCACTCTCTGCCTGGGCGACAACCGGTTCCCCTCCGTCATGGAGAACTACTTCTGCATCGGGATGGTCTTCGGGGTCCCCGCCTGCTTCACCGAGGAAGAGATGGGAGGGATCGGCGAGTACCCGGACACCCCGGTAGAGGTCGCCATAGCCTGCGACCCGGACGGTACGGTAACGGGGACCTTCACGTACGAAGGGGAGATCCACGAGTGCGGCACTCTGGAGGCGGCCCCCATCCAGGGAAACGCCCTCAACGCGGTCATCTTCCAGGGCTTGAAGACCGAACCGGTGAGGGAGCTGGGGGTGGTCGACGACTTTTCCGTGCGCCTTCGGGAGGAGTAATCACTGGGCACATTCGTCGAGATACCTGTCCCTCTGTCTCATGACGGGACGGCTTCCACCCCCATCCGTTTCAACGCCGTCCGCAGCCCGGGTGGAACCGGGCTCTCCATTCTTTCGACCAGAATTTAGATGAAAGCTCAATATGTTTCGTCTAAATTTTAGCCGTATTTAAACCGGATCGAAGTGCCAATGATTGAACAAGAATTAAAGCGAAAAATTGGAGACTTCAGTTAGTTCGGTTCCTATGCTATAATTATCATATCAATCACTATGATCATATTTATTATTAACTTGCGAGGTGTATGCTCATGCTTAAAAAAATCTCTGCGGTGAAGGTTCGTCAGAACCTGGGCGAGATCATGAACGAGGTTGCCCTTCGCAACGACCAGTACATCATCGAGCGAGCCGGAAAGCCCCTGGTTGCCATGGTTCCGGTCTGGCAGCTCGAGAAGTGGCTCGAGTTGCGCGAGGCATTTTTTCAGCACATCGAGGAGATCCAGGAAGGCTGCAAAGAGGTGTCTCCTGGGGATTGGGAACACACGGTTGAGGCGGCCGTTAAGGCGGTCAGGGCCAAGGAGCGCAAGGGTCGCAAGAAAAGGAGCTCCAAGAAAACATGATCCGTGTCGTCCTCGATACAAACCTACTGGTCAGTGCACTGGGCAATCCTCGTGGGGCGCCTGCGAAGATCCTCGAGACGTGGAGGCTTGGAGACATTGCCGTTGTTTCTTCGGAGGCCATCCTGGAAGAGGTTCGTCGTGTCATGGAATATCCCAAGGTCCGGAAATTCCTTCACATGAGAACGGAGGAAATCGAGAACTTCATAGATGAGCTGAAAGAGTTTTGTCTTCTTGTCCCAGGGGGTTTCGAGATCAACGTGATCGAAGAGGACCCCTCAGACGACAAATTCCTTGCCTGCGCCCTGGAGGGCGAGGCAGAGTTCATCGTCAGTGGAGACAAGCACCTTAGGTCCCTGCGGGAGTATCGGGGCGTTCAGATCTTGAGCCCCAACTCTTTCCTGACACTACTTAGAACTCAACACAGATAAGTCCCCTGCCCTGTCCTAGAAAAAATCGCTCTTCATCGATAGAAGGAGTTACAGTCCCTGCCCGCTCCGCCTGGAAATGGTTGTTGGATGCAGTGAGCATTTAGGTAAAACAGAGCAGAGCCCTGGGGAGCTCCGCTCCGATGCGGAGCCTCGGAACGAGGCAAAACCACCGGTTTTTTCCGGTGGGCGCTGATTTCATATGGAGGGACGGCTTCCACGCCGTCCGTTGCAACGCCTTTCGCGGCCCGGGTGGAACCGGGTCCTCTATTATCTTCAGATCCCTCGATTATCACCTTTGGGAATGACTCTAATTTTGACAAGTCGGGCTTATTTATTGTATAATATTAAAGTCATCAGTCATTTTTTTCTTTGTTGGATACGAACTTTACTTAACAGGTAGGGCCGAATAGGGGGGGCACTATGAGGGGAATATGCAAGCCAATTCATCACAGCTGTTGATTAGCATTTTTACCCCAACGCCTGACAACTCGTACACCTCCTTCTGGCAATTCGACCACCATCTTTTGTCATTTCGCCCACCACCTGTATGTCACTCAGACCGAAGTGAGAAATCATAACCGCAAGAACGAACTCGTAAAGAAAGATAACCGCCAATGAAAAGAACCGCGAAACGAATGTGTATCACAACGGCCGTTGTCCTGTTCACCATGATCACCCTGGATCTGGCTGCCTCGGCAATGGCAGATCCGCTCCACCCTGTGATCGACGAGATCTTCTATGATGCCGACGGATCGGACGAGGGATGGGAGTATGTGATCCTCTGCAATCCCACCGAGGAGGAGGTCGACTTCACCGGCTGGGAGCTCCAGTGGGGGGGACCCGACTTCTCGTACGGATATCTCGATCTGACGGGTCTCTCGATCCCCGCCGTAGCAACCCTCATTCTCGGAGAGTCCCTGGTGCCGGGTGCGGACGTGACGGTCGACTTCGATCCGGCCCTGCAGAACGGGGGTACGGAGAGTGACGGAATTCGGCTCACGAATTCCCAGGGCTCGGTTATCGACGCGGTGATTTATGACTCGCCGAACAGCAATGGGCTTCCCGGGGACGATACACTGGTCCCCTATCCTGACGAGATGTGCGCGCCGGATGCGGAGGCCGGCCTGGCCCTGATACGGGATGAAGTGTGCGCGGATACGGACGATTGTGCGGCAGACTTTTCGGTCGACCAGCCTTTCTGGGGGGAGTGCATCTCGGGAGACACGCAACCGTGCGACACCGGACTGCTCGGGATCTGTGCGGCAGGGACGGAAACTTGCATGGACGGTTTCTGGGGCGAATGCGTACAGGACGAGGCGGCCGTGGCAGAGATCTGCGACGACTCTCTCGACAACGACTGCGACGGCTTGACCGACACGGAAGACGACATCTGTTGGGATTGCACACCTCTCGACACGCAACCATGCGATACAGGACTGCTCGGCATCTGCTCCGCCGGTACGGAGACGTGCGTGGATGGATTCTGGGCAGAATGCGTGCAGGACGTTCTGGCCGAAGCCGAGATCTGCGATGACACCCTCGACAACGACTGCGACGGCCTCACAGACTCGGCCGACGACGACTGCTGGGAGTGCACGCCTCTCGACACGCAGCCATGTGATACAGGGCTCCTCGGCATCTGCTCCGCCGGGACCGAGACCTGCACCGAAGGCTTCTGGGCCGCGTGCGTTCAGGACGAGGCGGCTGTGGCCGAGGTCTGCGACGACACTCTCGACAACGA
>CAZFWM010000270.1:0-10565 GCA_964522545.1 uncultured Thermodesulfobacteriota bacterium | reverse complement strand
CGCTGGCCGACGGCAGTCGTGAGGATATGGTACAGTGAAGTGGATAGCCCTTTTCGATTATTTTTGGCAACGGAGATGGTTCTTTCTGGGCGGCGGCAGAATATGAGGTTGGCGGTTACCTCGAATCTATGGCTGTGGGGAATTTTGACTATGATGGAAGTCTAGACCTGGCCGTGACTAGCCGGTATGACAATAATGTTTTAATCCTGCTTGGCAGCGGAGATGGCACCTTCCAGTCCGCTGTGGACTACGCCACTGGTCATAGTCCGTTTGATGTTATCATCAGCGATTTTAATGAGGATGGCAATCAGGACTTGGCCGTGTTGAATGATGACAGCGATGACATTTCGATCCTGCTCGGCATCGGGGATGGTACATTCCAGCCGGCATTAGAATGCGGTGTCGACGGTGGGCCTGGTTCTGCGGCTGCGGGAGACTTCGACGAGGACGGTTGCCGGGACCTCGTCGTGACAATTAGGGATAGCAATGGCCTAATGATTCTCCTGGGCGTTGGGGATGGCACATTCCATGAGGGGGGCGGCTATGCTGCGGATGATGGCCCTAAGTCTGTGGTCGTCGGAGATTTCAACGAGGATGACCACAGAGATATCGCTATGGCGAATTTCCAAAGCGATAGTGTATCCATACTTCTTGGCAATGGAGATGGGACCTTTCAGGTGGCAGTGGATTATAGTGCAAGCGGTGTGCATAAATTTATTGTTGTGGACGACTTCAACGAAGACGAGAATCAGGATCTTGCCGTAGGAAATTGTAAGAACGGAGCTGTTTCTATCCTCCTTGGTAATGGGGACGGTACTTTCCGGGAAGCAATGGACTACGGCATCGGTGAATCCCCCCGCTCAGGGGCAACGGCTGACCTCAATGGTGATGGCCATCAAGATCTCGCAGTAATAAGTGGAGATAGCTCAGCCGTATCGATACTCATCGGTAATGGGGATGGCACCTTTCAGAGTACATTTAATTACGGTGCTGGACGATTCTCAAATTATTTGGACGCAGGGGACTTCGATGAGGACGGCTACCAGGATCTCGCCATGACAAATGCATTTGGTTTAAATAGCACCATCTCGATCCTTTTTAACAGGACCGGTTCCCAATGCTGGGATGCTGACGGTGACGGCTACAATGACTCAGCCTGCGGCGGAGACGATTGTGACGACTTGAATCCTGACGTGAATCCAGGCGTCCCCGAGGGCCCTCCGGGTGATCCCACCTGTACAGATAGGCTGGACAACGACTGTGACCGGCTCGGCGACGCCTGGGACACGGGCTGCTGCGCCGACGGCGACGGCGACCACTTCACCGACGAGGCCTGCGGCGGGGCCGACTGCGACGACACCGATCCGCTTGTCAACCCGGGTAAACAGGAGTTCCAGGGTGACGGGATCGACAACGACTGTGACGGCAGGATCGATGAGATCTGTGTTATTGGCGTGGTGAAATGAGCTGTTTCTGCTTCCCTCCTCATGAATGACCAGGATCGACAGATTTCCCCCGGGCCTTGAAGGTCCTCCAGTTGTCCGGGAGGGCCAGCTCATCGACCAGGCTCCCGACAGGTCTGTCGAATCCGATCATCTCGTCCGGCCCTTTCGATGAGTTCCTCACACAAAGAGTGCCTAGCTCCTTTTCGAGCACAATGTAACGTTACCGGAAATAATGTTGTCTCTTAAAGGTAGAAAAGTGGATCGACTATCTGGCCTCTGCTGCATCGATGTGATCGTGCAGGAAACAGATTGTAAAAAATAAAGGAGCCAAATCATGAAAGCGAAGCTCATTTGCGCGGTGATCGGTGTGGGTCTGCTGGCTCTCGCCTGGGTGCTGCCGTCACTGGGCTGGATATCAAGCTCATCCTATGAGATCCCCATCCATGTCTTGGACAGCGGAGGGGCGGAGAGCGCCTCGACCGGATACGCCCATGTCGGCGCTGCAGGGCAGGCCACGCCCATCGGCTTTTCCCAGAGCGCGAGCTATCGCAATCGGGCCGGCTATATTGCCCAGCTTGCTGCCTACGTAAGTCCGTGCCGTGACGAGGATGAAGACGGCTATGAAGACGAGACCTGCGGCGGGGACGACTGCGATGATGCCGATCCGTACGTCAATCCGGGGGCCATGGAGGGTTCTTCGGCGGACCCGACCTGTGCCGATGGGATCGATAACGACTGCGACGGGTATGTGGATACGGAGGATCCGGATTGTGCCGGGTATGAATTCATACTGGAACTGGAGGCTGTATATGATGCCGGCTATCTCAAACTGTACTTTCTCTTGGGCGCACCGGAGCCGGCTTCATGGGCGAACTACCTGATCTTGACCGATCCGACCGTAAAAGTCCTCCCCCTCTGGAGGATCCCGCTGCCGGTCATCGATCCCCCCATGGAGATCCCGGTTGCCTTCCCCTTACCGAGCGTCGGGCGGATCGGAATATGGAGCGGTCTGTTCACGGAAGAGGGGACCCAGGCCGCTGTCACTGAATGGGTTGAGACCGACTAGTCGAGTCCAGGAGGACGACCTTGATAGAACCATACGAAACAAAATGTTTGTATTTTTATTCGGACAAGTTAAAGAAAGGGGGATTTACCATGAACCGCATGATGATCGTTTGCTTGGCAGTCGTATCCATGTTGGTGATTACCATGACTACGGCAGGGGCCGAGGTCCCTGGCGAGATCAATTATCAAGGATATCTCACCGATCCGGACGGGGTGCCCATCGATGAGACGGTTGAGATGCTCTTTGCCTTGTATGATTCGGAGGTGGGCGGCAGGGAGTACTGGGCCGAGGGGCCGATGACCGTTACCGTATCCGGCGGTGTGTACAATGTCCTGTTGGGCCATTCGAATCCGATCACGCCGGAACTGCTCGCAGGCCCCCGGTGGCTCGAGGTGATCGTGAGCGGCGAGTATCTGACTCCCCGGGAGCGGATCGTGAGCGCCTTCTTTGCCATCGAGGCCGAGAACGCGGACACCCTGGACGGGGCCGAGGCCGCGGACCTGGAGGAGTCGAGCGAGATCGACGATGACATCGCGGCCCATACTGCACAGGCCTCGGCTCATCATACCAAGACCACCTCCTTTGCCGAGCTCGTCGACGCGGCCTCGGACGCCCAGGTCCCGGACAACATCACCGTGCTTCTCGCGGCGTCAGCCGGGAAGTCCGACATGGCGGACTTCGCCACGAGCGCCGGAGATGCCGACACCGTGGACGGACAGCATGCAGCTGCTTTCGCCCCGGTCGTCCATGATCATGACGACCGGTATTACATACTGGCCTACGTGGATGCCCTGGAGAGCCGCCTGGCCGAGCTCGAATCGACCGTGAGCGAACTGGAGGGCTCCGTGGGCGAAATGGAACCCCTTCACCGGTACATCGCCATTGAGGAGACTACTCGCGGAGCTGTGGACGTCTACTTCGAGGGGGTCAATGTGCACATCATGAATGAGGACCACGGGACCGGGAGCACAGAGGGTGTGCCCAACGGCCTCGGTAATCTCATCATCGGCTATAACGAGCCTCGGGGCGACGGCACTGATGATCGCACCGGCTCTCACAACCTCATCATCGGGAAAGAGCAGAGCTATTCTTCCTACGGCGGCATGGTGGTCGGGAAGCACAACACGATCTCCGCCGCGTACGCCACCATCAGCGCCGGCCAGTACAACGAAGCCGGAGATCTGTTTGCAAGCGTCAGCGGGGGGAGCAATAACTCCGCCAGCGGCGCTGGAGCGAGCGTCAGCGGCGGCAACGCCAATCACGCCAGCGGCGATTTTTCCCAGGTGAGCGGCGGCCTTGCGAACATGGCCAACGGTTTGTATTCCACCGTCACCGGGGGCAACTTGAATTGGGCCACCGGGGAATCTTCCAGCGTCGGAGGTGGTCGGAACAACAAGGCTAAAGGGGGTTGGGCCTTTGTGGCCGGCGGAGGCGGGGAGGAAATCACGGACGCCAATGTGGCCTTTGGAAACTATTCGTCCATCCTGGGCGGCCTGCGCAACGTCGCGGGCGATCCTCTCCTCATCGATTATTCCTTGGGAGAGTGCGCCACCGTGAGCGGAGGGAAGTACAATGTTGCAAGCGGCCTCGCGGCCAGTGTCAGCGGGGGAGGTCACAATGTGGCCAGCAACGGGTTTGCCAGCGTCAGCGGGGGCAATAGTAATGAGGCCAGTGGCACAAATGCCAGCGTCAGCGGCGGCCGATACAACCGGGCGAGCGGAACTTACTCCTTTGTGGGCGGAGGCGGCGGCGAGACCGCGGCCGACGGAAATGAGGCATACGGCTTCTTCTCGGTCGTCTTGGGCGGAGCAAGCAACATCGCGGGCGACCCGGCCCTGACCGATCCTCTCATCGGACCCCAGTCGACCGTCAGCGGAGGCTCGTCAAATCGGGCCAGCGGTGATCGGGCAAGCGTCGCTGGCGGATTTTCCAACACAGCCGGCGGCTTCGCGGCCAGTGTCGGCGGGGGTAGCTACAATGAGGCCAGCTACTGGTACGCAAGCGTCGGTGGAGGCCAATACAACGAGGCCGGAGGCCCGAATGCCAGTGTCGGCGGGGGCCAGAACAACCGGGCGAGCGGAACATCCTCCTTTGTGGGCGGCGGCGGAGGGGAAGAGGCGGCCGACGGGAACGAAGCTTTCGGTAACTATACGGCCATCCTGGGCGGTGCGAGAAACATTGCGGGCGATCCGGCCCTGGTCGATTACTCCATCGGCCAAGGGGCGACCGTCAGCGGCGGTGCCAGCAATGACGTAAGTGGCTATGCGGCCAGTGTCAGCGGCGGCAGTTTCAATGAGGCCAGCTACTGGTATGCCAGTGTCAGCGGAGGCCACTACAATGAGGCCAGCGGCGTGAATGCCAGTGTCAGCGGAGGCCTCGACAATGATGCCAGCGGCCAATATGCCAGTGTGAGCGGGGGCCAGAACAACCGGGCGAGCGGAACGTCCTCCTTTGTGGGCGGTGGTGGAGGGGAAGAGGCTGTCGAAGGCAATGAGGCCTTTGGTAACTATTCGGCCGTCCTGGGCGGAGCGAGAAACATTGCGGGCGATCCGGCCCTGGCCGATTCCTTCATGGGCCAAGGGGCAACCGTTAGCGGCGGCGTTGGAAATGATGCCAGTGGTTTATACGCCAGCATCAGCGGGGGATCTGTCAACGAGGCAAGTGGCGACGCGGCCAGCGTTGGCGGAGGCAAACTCAATGATGCCGTAGGTGATTATGCCAGCGTCAGTGGGGGGTATGTCAATGATGCCAGCGGTCCATATGCCAGCGTCAGCGGCGGTGAGGCGAATGAGGCCAGCGGCACCAAAGCGAGCATCAGCGGAGGCATATCCAATGATGCCGGCGGTTGGTATACCAGCGTCAGCGGGGGCTGGGGAAATCGGGCCGACGGAGACGCGGCCAGCATCAGCGGGGGTGCTTATAATGAGGCCGATGGCGCACGTGCCAGTGTCAGCGGCGGTCAGAACAATCGGGCGAGCGGTGCTTCCGCCTTCGTGGGCGGCGGCGGCGGATCGGATGAGTTCGACGGGAACGAGGCCTTCGGCGACTACTCGGCCATCCTGGGCGGTGGCCAGAACATAGCGGGTGATTGGACTCTTTCCGATCATTCTGTCGGCCAGCGCTCCACTATCAGCGGTGGTTTCTGGGGAAAAGCCACGGGAGTATCGGCCAGCATCAGCGGGGGATGGAACGGTGAGGCTAGCGGCGATTTTTCCAGCGTCAGTGGTGGCAACTTCAGTGTCGCGATGGGAATATACGACTGGGCGGCCGGCATGCTCTGGCAGGACGACTAAAGCCAAGCGTTGGAAAAATGTCCACAATCAAAAGACAGAGCGATAAGGAGAACTTGATAGATGCAGTCCCTTGCAGCCCTCGCAGATGAGCGTCCTCCGGTCCTCGTCGTCGATGACGAGGAAGGGATACGCACCTCCCTGGAACTCCTGCTCCGCCACAGCTATCGGATCGACACGGCCGAAAACGGCATGCAGGCCCTGGAGCTCCTTCAGGAGAATGAATACGATCTCGTGGTGCTCGACCTCCAAATGCCGGGCCTTCACGGGACCGACGTGCTGAGAGAGATCAAGAGAAGATGGCGGGACACGGAGGTCCTCATCATCTCAGGCTACGAAACAAAGGAACACCTCCAGAAGTGTATTCGGTACGGGGCCGGTGATTTTCTCGAGAAGCCCTTCAATGTGGCCGAGGTCCACTCCACAATAAAAAAGCTGATGAGTCATCGAAAACAGAGTCTCATAACAAAGACCGTCATGCTCGGTTTTGAGAACATGGGGCTTAAAGACAATTTGCAATTCATGAAAAACGAAGACCCCGGCAGGCCGATGGAAGATAGAATGCACGTTCCTCCCAACTGGTTCATGATCGAGGACTACGAAACAGGCGTCAATAAATATCTCGAATTCGCCCAGGTCCTTGCGCGCACCATCGAGAGTGCCGATCCCTACACCCACAAGCACTCGGACCGAGTAGCCCACTTCTCGAACCTTATCGCCATGGAGCTCCGCCTGAGCACGGAAGAGCTCACCGACCTTCAGATCGGCACCTTCCTTCACGACATAGGCAAAATCGGCATCGAAAAGAAGATACTCCAAAAGGAAAGAGCATTGACGGCGGAAGAGTTGACGACGGTGAGGAACCACCCCAATCTTGGGACCCAACTGGTGGGCCCCCTCGACATCTCCCCCCTGATCAAGGTGATCATCCGGCATCACCACGAGCGATACGACGGAAAGGGGTATCCGGACGGTCTGGCCGGGGAGGCCATCCCGCTTTTCGCCCGTATCGTTATGATCGCCGATGCCTACGATGCCATGATCTCGGACCGCCCCTACCGCAAGGCCCTTTCGAGCAGAGATGCGCTGCAAGAGCTCCAGCGGTGCGCAGGATCCCAGTTCGATCCCCTCCTCATCGATCTCTTTCTCGAAGCCCTCAGTCGAGAACCTTCCGGCCGCCCCTCGGGCTTCACTATCATGTAGTTGTATCGTTCCGCTTGGGAGTTTGTACTACCGGTCGGCTGTCACGTATTCGACGTCTCTGACGTGGAAGGAAGAGGTGCCCGTCCCGTGCTCATGGCCCAGGGAAGATCCGGTCGAGCCAGGCCAGGATCTGGTTGGCCAGGGGCTCCGGGTCGTAAGCTCCCTCGGGCATGAAGCGGTGATCGAAGCCGGCTTTGACTGCCACGGTAAGGTCGTTTTCGGGCAGGCGATCCTTCCATATGCGGGCCTGGCCGGCCGGAACCTCCCTGTCCGCTTCCCCGTGAAGGATCAGGATCGGTAGGTCCTCCCGGGCCTCGAAGGTCCTCCAGTTGTCCGGGAGGACCAGCTCATCGGCGAGTCTCCCGACCGGCCTGTCGAGCCCGATCATCTCGTGCCTGCCCATCCCGGCAAGCCGCTCCACAAACTCCTCTTTTGACGGCCCTCCCTGCCAGGTTATGACGTCGGCGATGTTCGTGGCGATGCCTCCCAGCAGGATGACTCCGTCGACTTCGTCGAGGGGGAGCATCCCCACGTGGAGGCTCCCCTCGCTCCAGGCGAAGACGATGCGCGGGCCGGCGCCGGGGAGGAAGCGCCATAAGTTGCGGAGCTGCCGGCCGAGCAGCGCCAGGTCGGTCTCCGCATACCTGGTTTCATCGATCCCGCCCCGGTGTACACCCGGCTTCGAGTACCTCAGCACGTTCCATCCCGCCCCGCGGAAGGCCCGGGCCAGGTCCCGGTAGAAGTGCTCCCGAGCGTAGGGTGTGTCGAGCCCCTCGATGGGTATCCTCCCGTCCAGGTCGAAGGGTGCGCTCCCGTGAATGAGCAGGATGCTTCCCCGTGTAACTGAGCGGTCCGGCCTCTCAAGGACGAACTCGGAGGGCAGGTAATCCCGGGAGAGCCGGTCGAGGAAGTCCTCGTCATAGGCGTGGGCGATCATGTGCTCCACCGGAAAGGAGGCGGCCAGAGAGCGGAGCATCCGCCCGTAGACGGGGTACCAGAGTATCTTCTCCCGGTCCCGGGTCGCATGGTCCGCGATCTCCTTCCAAGAGAGAGGCTCCTCTTCCCCGCCCGGAGGGGCGAACTGGTTCGCGAGGGTAATGGCCAACCCCTCGAAGAACCACCGGGGCCCCATTCCGTCCTCCGTTCCGAAGCGCTCCAGAGCGATGAGGCTGTGGGCCCGGTGGACGAGCTCGTGGGCGATCAGGCGTCCGTACTCCTCCTCCGTCCAGGGGATGTCCGGGTAGAGGTGCGTGTAGTTCTCCTCGTAGATCCCCCTCGAGACCAGGAACAGGGTCTTTCCGTCCACGGTGCCGGAGAAGGTCTCGGGGATCATGGATCGATCGATTCCGAAGTGAGCGGCCAGCTCGACCTTGGCCTCCTCTCGATCGTCGAATACGAGAGTCCGGTCGATGAGCCCCTCCTTCAGTACTGCGAATCCATATTCTCCGAACCAAGAGACGACCCGGTCCAGGGCGGCATCGATCTCTCGGGAACAGCGTCCGCGCTCCGGCTCGAGGGAAGGAGGAAGCTGCAGGCGGAGACCGGGCCGTACAGTTGGAGGTTCACTCCGAGGACGGCCTTTTCCAGTAAGAGCGCATCCTGTGAGGATTGAACAGAGAAAGAATGTCCATATCCAGGCTATGGAATCTCTTTTCATGGAACGATCTTCTTGTGCATCGACGAGGTCTACTCCTCCTCTTCCTGCCGCACCGTCTCCGCCAGCCGCCGGTACTCTGCGTGGTATTCGGCCGTGGCCCGCTCCAGGCCGGCCCATCCCCACCAGTGGCCGGGGTGGGCCACCACAACCTCCTCGAAGGCGGAGATGATCGTCTGGAAGTCCGCCTCCCTGACGCCGCTCATCTCGAGGGGTTCCGAAACCGTCACGATTGAGCGCCGCCAGTCCGCGGAATCCCTCATGGTGTAGGCGATGTGCACCGGGGCCTCGCTCTCGTGGATGATGTCCACTATGCGGGAGGGGAAGAACATTTCATCCCCGAGCATTCTGACCGGGGCCAGGCCTTTGCGATCCGGCAGGGAGGCGTCGATCAGCGCCAGACCTATCCTTCCCTGAGCGATGGCCCGGCGCAGGAGGGCCCCGCCGCTCCGTCCCGCCCACACCATCCGGAGCGGCGTGCGCAGCGGGCCGAAAGCAAAGGGCCACCAGGCGTTGACCTTGGCCAGCAGCGGTACATTGAGGTCTCTCGGATGGACCGCGTAGGCGGTGACCGGATAATCCTGGTAGACAAGGTGGCCCGGTGCAAAACAGGGGTGATGGAAATGAAAGGTGGCGATCACCACGCCCTTGCCCCCGGCGAGGGAGCGGTCCAGGTGCTCCAGGCCCCGGTATTCGACATATCGGTCGATGAAGAGTCGTACCAGGGGGTGGACGATATAGAAGGAGTCGAAGAAGAAGGTCTCCTGGATCCAGAAGAAGCGGCGTACCATTTCATCGAGCTCGGGCCCGGCCGGACGGTCGGGGTGGCGGGTGCCCATGGCATGGGCCACTTTGGCCCTGAGTTTTTTCGAGAGCCGGTACTTCAGGTCGGCGCGTTTTCGCAGGACCCAGTAGGGGATTCGCGACGGGTAGAGGAGGAACAGGATCGGATAGAGGATGAACATGTCGATAAAGAGAGGGATATTGAGGAAGAAGTTGCGGATCTTTCGCTTGATCTTTCGCTTGGTCAGGCTTTTCATGAATCGATTCCGATCGGCCCGCGATCAGAGATTCTCACGGAGCCACCTGTGGAGATCCCCCATCTTGCGGAAGAACGCCTCCGCGCGGTCGAGGAGCTCGGCCGTGTGGAGCCACGGGGGCCCGGGCAGCTCGATCATGGTATAGAGCCCCTTGTGCTTGAGGAGGTCGACCCGGGGATGGTCGGGCGGGTAGCCTCGGGGCGCCCGCTTCAAGGCCTGGCCGCCGATCTCCATGTCCTCGGCCTTCAGTGCGGCTATGATCTTCACGAGCCGCTCCCCGCTCTTTTTCTCGTCCACGCATCGGCGGAACCGGTCGAGCGTGGAGGGGAGCAATTGGTAGATCCCGGCGCCGAACATCACGTTGCGTGCATCGAGCTGGAAGTAGAATCCGGGCGCGTGGTGCTTCTCTCCCCCCTCCCAGAGGAGTGCCGCTACTTGGGTCTTGTAGGGCCGCTTGTCCTTGGAGAATCGCACGTCCCGGTAGATCCGGTAGAGGGAGCGATTGAGTGCGGGCTCGGCCACAATCATGGGGGCCAGGTCTCGCCGAAGGCGATCGCCCATCTCCGTCACGTAGGCCCGCAAAGGAGCGAGCAGTGCGGTCTCGTAGACGGACCGGTTCTGCTCGAACCACTCCTTGCGGTTGTTCTTCTCCAGGCCCAGGAGAAACTCGATCCCCTCCTCGGGAAAGCCACCGAAGTGCGTTGTGCTCTGCATGGACAAATCCTTCTGTTCTTAAATCGTCTCTGTGGCATGAAGTACGGCTAAAATTACACAGGCCGGGAACAGAGATCAAGGCAGTTCTGCCTGTCCCGGGGCCAGGGTTCCGGCAAAGTCGCATAACTTGCTGTCCTGATTGATTTTTGAAAA
>CAZFWM010000269.1:0-10596 GCA_964522545.1 uncultured Thermodesulfobacteriota bacterium | reverse complement strand
TTTTTCTTTCTCCCCCTTGAAAGCGGAGACGATATCGACCAGGGGAATCCCGTTTTTGCCGGCAATTCGCTCCATGGCGCTGTTGTAAGTCTCGCTGTCGATCCGGCACCGGAAGGCATCGCAGTCTTTGGCCTTCCGAAATGCTTCTTCGGCCAGGCTGTACTCCCTCTGGTGTTCATAGCAGACGCCGAGATAATAGTGTGCTTCACTGGAGTGTTCTATGAGCGAAATGGCCTCCTTCAATTTTGCAGCGGCGTCATCGAATTCGTTTTTTTTCATTTGATCCAGGCTCGCCTGAATCAAATGATCGGCCCGGGCTCGCACGGCCTCCGGGACCGGCGGAGGCAGTGGGAGGTTCACCGGCATTTTCAAAAAGAGTGTGTGGATGTTATTTTCCTGCGCCAGGGCCAGGATCGCCTTCAAATTCAGAGAATAATCCTCGAGATCCACCCGGACCACCGGCGTTTGGAAGCCGCCTCGTCTCCCCGAGATGGACGATCGGAAGATCAATGTATCGATGCCCTTTTTCAACAATTGATAGAATCGGCTTTTGGAAAACAGGTTCATCAGAAAAACGACAGGTTCCTTCAGGGGCTCCAATTCCTTGTCGGGCCTGCCGTCGCTCCTGAAAAATCGGTTGGCGTCCACATCGTTGATCACATAGGCGACAATGAGGAGATCCGGAGAATAGGAAAGTATCTTTTCTTCCAGGAGCCGGCGGCCTTGCAGGGACGAATATCCGATTATACCTGCATTGATGACTTCGATCTGTTTGTCTTTGTAGAAGTCCTGAAGCAGGCGCTCGAGCTGCTCAGAATATGCCTTGTCGGCTGTGACGCCCCACCCGAATGTAGGGGAGGCTCCCATGCAGAAGATCCTCTTCGCGCCGTCACTCTTTTCAGGAGAGAAGTCTTCACTTCGGAAGCCGAAGGAGTTGATGGAGACCGGAACGCCCTGGAACGTGGTTCGGGCATTCGGCTTGAAGCGCCAGATCAGGGTGGGGTCCTGCTCCAGAATGGAAAGGATCACATCCAGTCGTGTTTCCTGGGAAGGATAAAGGAATCGGGCGGTTCCCTCACACAGGGCCACGATGAGGAGGATCATAAAAAAAGGGATTGCGTATTTCAAATTCGATGATCCCGGGGGCTGAAATGAGGACCTCTCTTGCCCTCTCAATAGGCAGGGAGGGGTCTGGATTGAAAGGCCGCAAAGGAATCTTCGCCCTTGCCTATCTGAAAAATCGATCTTTGTGAAGGGCAAGAAAGCGATAGATCTCCTCGGCGGCTATTTTGTGTGCCCTCTCATTGGGATGCCACCAGTCCCATTTCTTTTGACTCAACCGGAGGTCCTCCGGATTCATGCCTCGATACGCCTCGAAAAGATCGAGGACGGGGATGTCATTCTGTTCGCACGCCAATCGTATCTTTTCATGGACCTTTCGGTACGGGTAGTTTTCATCGAGCGATTCAAAGCGAGAGAAGATGACGACCAGAAGTTGTATCTCTTCTCTCTTTCCGATATGAGCGAGTCTCGCCAGAGCCTCCTTCGTATCGGACCAATAGGTTTCATGGTCCGAATAGAGTAGATTGGCAAGGCCCCCCATCTCCTCCACCCTGTTTTCCTCCAACATGATGTAGTAATAGTAAAAGGATTTCATACTTACAAACTGTATGAGGCGAGAGGCCCGCAGCGTGAAGGCCACATCCTTGAGGAAATTCAGCGCACGGATCCATGTCTGATTTGTGCCTGTCTCCGACAGCGTTTCCACGATGGAAGGCATCACGTCATCCAGGCAATACTGTACGATGACCATGTCCGGATCGAGGGAAAGTCCTTTTTTTTCCAGGAGCTCCACCTCGCGAATGGTGTTGAAGGCGCATACACCCATATTCAGGACTTCGAAGGCGCGATACCCTTGGACCGGGGGGGATTCATTTAGCATCTTTTCCAATACTTTGGAATGGGTGTTCTCGAGAAGAACCCCTTCTCCCACGGCAATGGAATCACCAAATTCCAATGCTCTGAAATGGTGGGCCTCCTTTTTGATAGGATATTCAACGTCCCTGAATCCCAGTGAATTCGTCTTGAACTCTATGCCCCACATCTTTCCGGAAAAATTGGGAATATACTCATACATCAGTATATCGTTCGAACTTTTCCGATACGGAAAATCGTAGCCGAGCGAAAACACCCTGGCCGCGATTTCACCGACAAGGAAGAAAAACAGGAGCATAGAGAACAGCCAAATGATCTTCTTCTTTCTTGTGCTCATCCATACACCCTGTTTCGAAGCCCTTTTTTTGTGATGGAATATTCCAGCCTGAAGCGAGGACAATTACATTATATCGGAATGAGGGAAGTCGTCAAGGAGAGGTTTACAAGACCCATTCGCTATGATACTTAGCAATGATGTGCGTCTTGCTCGGGTGAGGCAAGGAGGATCATGGTTCGCGGCAAGTTTTCGTCCGTAGTCGAATTCCTGAATTATCTCAGAGAAATAGGGAAGTGGTGGCTGGTGCCCGTCCTCCTCATCATCATGGCCTTGAGTCTCTTTATCGTTCTCACCGAGGGATCATCTGTTCTCCCCTTCGTCTATACTCTTTTTTAAACCTTCTCTCCGTAAGTAGTCCTCTACAGCGGCCTTGGTCGGATCGACATCTTGTCCGTGGAGTAGAGAGGCCGAAAAGGGCCGTCCGTAGCCATTGTCCACGTCCTCCCAAAGAATCATTCCCTTTTTTTCGCTCTCCATCAGACTCTCCAGGATCGGCGCCACTTCGCTCTTCCAGCGGCGATATTCCTGAATAGTGGAATAGCGCGCAATGAATGTAACGAAATCGGGAAGGTGCCAGTGGAGGAAGAACGGGTATTCAGATGGGCCGTAGAATTCTGCGTCCTCGATGGAATAGATTGGATTCGTCCCGCTCCTGAAGATGGCGGAAAAGGCGGCCTTGGGGATCCGGCCCGCGAGCACCGCAGGGGAGCGATGCGATCCAGGATCGCTGGGCGGAGAATACGGGATTCCCCGGGATTTGAGAATGGTCATGAGGGTGAAGACGGAGAAGAGATGATAGTCCTCCCGAGGAGAAGGTGTAACGAAGAGCGTGAAGAAGGCCGGGTTTGGATCTTTTTGGCTCAGGTCGTCGCACGCATATTCGACTTCCGACAGGACAAACTCCGCATAGTCGTACTCGATTCGGTAGTGGTGGTTTTCAAACTCGAAGTTTCTGTATGACTCGATTGCCTGGGAAAAGAAAACGGCTCCATAGAGAAGGCCGATAATCCCACTCATTCCCGCCGCGAGGAGGGGGACGATCCTTGTTCGGGGCTCTGGGCGAAATCCTTTCGAAAGCCACCGGAAGGGCAAGGTGAGCCCATGCCCTATCAGCATATAGGCGAAGGGCGTCACGGCATACCAAAAGTAGGAGCGATGGCTGCCAAAGGCGACATCGTGCTTGAGCTGGAAGCAAAATATCATCCCCGAATACAGTGCGAGGTGGATGGCGCAGAAGATCAAGCCCCTCGCGGGATTGCCCAGGCGCTTGCGCTTTTTCTTTGCGACGACGGCTCGAAAGAGTGCGGCCAGCCCGGCAACCATGCCGAGGGTCATAATGGAGGCGGCCCATGGATGGGCTGTTTGGAAGTTCCTGAAAGGGAGGAGAAAAACGTTCCAGTCGAAAGTGAGGGGGCGCGGCGGCGCGGTGAGGTAGGGGGCCCCGGAGGTGGTGTAGCTGAGAAGAGCTCGCGTTTCAGGAAAGCCGCTGGAGAATTCTCGAAACAGCCACGGAGCAAAGGGGATTGCAAGGACGATGCAGGCACCGAAAAGTCGGGTCGCCCCGATCCGGGGGCGGAATAAGAGGAGGAGGAATACGAAAGCCGGGAGAAAAACCCAGGTCGTTGCGTGAAGCTGCATGGAGAGCCCGAGGAAAAGGAAGGCGGGCACGAGGAATCGCTCCCCATTCTTCTCATCGAAGGTCCGGAAAGCGAAATAGAAGTAGGAGATCATGAAGATCGGAAGAAAAGTCAAATTTGTTACTCTCGTGATGAGCTCCCACGAGAATCGGTCGTAGGCGAATCCGGTGGCCGCGAGGATCGCCGCGGCGGGACCGAAGTATCGCCGAGCGGCGAAAAAGAAGATATAGACCGATGCGAGGAACAAGACCTCGAGACATGTGCTGACGAATCTCGTGTCTCGACTCAGGGCCGCGACCGCGGAGGTGAGATAGAAGGAGAGGGGACCGAGGTGCAATTTTTGGACGATGCACATTCCGATAAGGGGAAGCTCATACCCATCGAGGATTGCATAGGCCTTGAGGAAATGAGAATAGGTGTCCGGAAATACAATGTCCGGGATATTATCGAAGTAGACGTTGAGCAGGACGATCCTTGGAAGGAGTATCAAGGTGAGCAGTATTGTCCAGCCCCACGTTCCATAGGCTGTTCTGCGCTCTCTTCGCTGCAACGGACTCTCTCGATAGGATTGTATGTGAGGGTCCTTGTCTGCGTACTATGCAATCAGACTATCACAGTACTCGTTCAGCGGGCAACCGCATGAGCTGTCCATGCATGAGCCGACCCGTTCATTGACAAGAGGATGAAAGGCCTCTAATAATCTGTCATCGCAACATCTACGTTATTTGCGCAGAAGTCGGCACATGATTGTTGCGATAACCATTAATCCCTTTTCTCACGTGATCCCTCTCCCTCCCGGGAGAGGGTCTGGGTGAGGGAGTTGGGATTCGATTGCGGCTCGGCCGTGTTCGGTTTTTCTTTTCGGGGTTTGCTTTGTGCGCCATGGAAATACTGATCTCGGTCATCATTCCGGCCTATAACGAAGCGGAGGTGATCGAGGAGACGCTGGACCGATTGCTCGCCTTCCTGAAGGATCGATACCCGGCCGAGATCATCGTGGTCGACGACGGGAGCGAGGACCGAACGGCCGATATCGTCTCGACCTTCACCAAAGGCCATCCCGAAGTCCGTCTCATCGAGAACGATCGGATCCGCGGAAAGGGATATTCCGTTCGGCGGGGCGTGCTGGAAAGCCGGGGAGAGATCGTCACCTACACCGATGCGGATCTCGTCTACGGGGTCGAAAACTTCGAGCAGTTCCTCCGGCCGATCCGCGGGGGCAGCGATATGGTCATCGCATCGCGTACACACCCGGAGTCTAGGTTCATCCTGCACCCCCGGCACCTCCCCTATATCCTCATGCGCCATCTCATCGGACGTACCTTCGTGGCCCTCGTCAGGGCCTTTCTCGGGCTCAAGATCTCCGACCCCCAGAGCGGGATGAAGTGCCTGAGGGGCTCGGTGGCCCGGGAGATCTTTCAAGACGTGCGCCTCCATGACTACGCCTTCGAGGTGGAGGTGCTCTACATTGCCCGGCGGCGGGACCTTCCGATCGTGGAGATGCCGATCGTCCTCCGGTGCTCGGGGGAGCGAAGCAGTGTGCGCCTCGTGCGGGATTCCCTAAAGAACTTCATCGGCCTCGTGCGGATCGTCAGGAGGAGCTGGAGGGAGAGGGCACGGTGAACGCGCCGGGGATCCGCCCCGGTCCTCAACCCCAACGTTAGGGTTAACGCAGGAGCTCCAGCTCAGGCGGCCACAGCCCGACGTCGTCATCGGCGTCCTCCCAGATCGTCGTTGCATCAACTCTTTCCTCAAGAATCGCGGCCGCGGATTCCTTCCAGTCCCTATAGCCGGAAAGCGAGTCGAATCGGGCAACGAAAGAGACCATGGACGCCTCCCCGATGGGCTCCTCATCCAAGGACGCTGCGGCCCCCCATGTATAAGCGTGCGAGGGAAATCCGTTCGCACCATCGAACGTGTTGAGCCACAAGGGGCTCTTCTCTTCATGGTGGAAGAGGATGATTCTATCGGGCCTCGGAATGATCGAGAAGGCGGCGGCCTGAATTCTGGCCACGAGAAGGATCGGGCCCTGATCTTCTTCGCCCAGCGGGTCGATCCGGAAAGAGAGCTCCCTCGATTTGAGGATCGCGGCCAGCATGGACCGGTTGAAGAGGTGGTCCCTCTCTATATACTCGGGCGAGGAATAGAGGGTGAAGAGCAAGAGTTCGGCCCCCCCTTGCCCGAGCTCCTCGACGGTCCTTTTCACCGGCTCGAGCATTCGGCTCGCATAGGCATATTCACTTTGTGTCCGGAGATTGCGCATTCGGTATAGCCGGACCGACCAGGTTGCCTCCGAGAACACGGTCATCCCAATCCAGAAGCACCAAACCCCCACCAGCACTCTTCTCACGGTGCGCAGGCGAGCCGACTGCGCATGGGACGTTTTTTTCAAAGCCCAATCGATCGGGAGCGCAAGGGCCCGTCCTGCCAGCATGCATGCGATCGGCGTGATTGCATACCAGTAGGGCAGGCGGGATTTGTCGAGAATGTTCACCCAGATCTGGACCAGGGACATGAAGCCCATCATTGTCAGACAGTGCAATCCGATGAAGGTCAAGTCGCGAAGGTTGACCCGCTTCCCGGGAAGCCGCGTCGGCCACAGGATCCCTCCCAACAGAAAGGCCAGTCCGGCCACGGCGCCGGCCCGGATCGTCCATGCCGCCCATCCATGGGCGGCCCAGAAATTGAGAAAGGGGAAGACGAAGACCTTTCCATATCCGGACAGCGATGTGGATAACGGCTCCTCCATACGGAAGACAACGTCCTTGCTGTAGGGAAAATGGCCCAAACGAATAAATCGGAAGAGAGCGCGTATTTCCCCCCCGTCTCCCCACAGCTCCTGCCATAACCACGGGGCGAAGGGGAGGCCCAGGAGAAGGAGGCCGAGCGCAATCTGGGTCGGGGAGGCTCTCGGCCTCGACAGTGCGTGCAGGATCACCAGAGCGGGCAGGAAGATCCAGACCGTCATGTGGAGCTGCATGGAGCAGCCCAGGAAAAAAAGGGCCCAAGGGAGGAAGCGGCTCTCCCGTCCCACCTCGACCCGGGAGGCGAAGTAGAGATAGAGAAGAAAGAAGAAAGGGAGGTAGCAGAAGTTCGTGAGGGTGGTGGCCATCTCCCAGGGGATTTTGTCGTAGGCGAACAAGGAGGCGGCTATCAATGCCGACGAGGGGCCGAAGAAGCGCCGCGCCGTGAAGAAGAGGACGAACACCGATGCGATGAACAGCACCTCCACCGATCCGGCGATGACCCGGATATCTTTGCTGACCACCGCGCCCGCGGCAGCCAGATAGTAGGAGAGCGGTCCGAGATGGAGCTTGTCCGCGATTGGCTGGCCGAACCGTGGAAAGTCTTTGGCGTCGATAATCCTGTACGCATAGAGGTAATGGCTGTACGTGTCGGGGTGGGCAATTCTGGGGATCGCAGGAGAGTGCAGGAAGAGGAGGTAGAGCCTTGGAACAAGGATCAGGCACAGCAGGACCACCGTGAGCCGACTCGATCCCACGCCGTCCGGCCCGGCCTTTCTTCTCTTTAAATCGGATCCGCCGTGCTTCATGGGCCCGGAAGTTCGGTCTGAAGAATGTGAAACAGTCGTTCAGCGGCCGTCCGGTCGTCTTCACGTACATCGTCGCCCGGATCGGCCGGCCCGGATAGTTCCAGGGAGATCAACCTCACGCCATGCTCGTAAGCCGTCTCGCCCAGGACCTCCAGTTCCGTCCGATCCATCCGGGCCCGGGCCTCCGGACCCTGGGCCAGAACCATGAAATCGGGACGCTGCCTGGAGCCTTCGGTGAACTGCTGCACCCAGGTCAGCCCGGACCGGTACGGGAGGGGAAACATGCAGACAGCCGTACGGTGGTCTTCCCCCGGACGACCCTCTTTCCGCAGGAGGGCGTCGAGACGTTTCTTGAACACCCAGGGGCTCCCACCCTGGCCGAAAGGATCGGTGCGGCCGTAGAAGACGAAGATGACGCGCCGGTCCGCCAGGATGTCCGCATCCTCCAGCGTGCCCGGATTGATCCCATCCCAGTTCAGGCTCACCCACCCGATCGCCCGGTTCGCGAAGGCCTCATTGAAGGAGCCCTGCCATTGAAGATACGCGGCGAGGTTATCGAAGCGCTTGAGGAAGAGGGTGGCCCCGGTCAGGTGCATGCGTGGCTCGTCGATGCATCGACGCAGGAGCAGGGTCTCTTCCGGACCGAGAAGAGAGGCGACCTCGGGGTAGAGGAGGCCTGCGAGATAATGAACCCGGGGCGTTTCACGCGAGGGCAGGGCCGCCCAGTAATTCTCTCGGGCGACCCGGACCCGGCCGGCGGCCAAAGGATCGCCCTCCAGCAGGATCTCGATCGCCTCCGGCTCGATAAAGGAGTTTCGGCTCAGGTCCGATGCGCTGAGGGTATGGCAGACGATCGGCGCGCGGTCTTCGGGCCTCGAGGCGAGGTCGGCGACAATCCCGTCGGCGAAGGCGGAGTAAAAGGCGAAGGACCGGAAGCCGATGCGGTGTGGCTCATGTCCCAGCCGATTCTGTACGAGGGAGACCAGACAGACGCCGGTGAGGACGAGGCCGGCCCATTGAATGGCGGGGCGGCGCAGGCGATGGGCCGCGGAGGAGATCACGCCGGCAAAGAACTCTCCGATGATGATGAAAACAGGGGGAAGCAGGACATAAAAGTAGTAAACCGGAAGATGTTCCGCCCGCAGCTTCACGAAGAGAAGGGTGAGCAGGGGGAGGGCGAAAGCGGCGAGAAGGAAGAGGTCGGCCCGCCTGCCCGTGGAGCCGGCCGAACGCGTCGCCCGGACGGCGATCATCAAAACGCCCAGGGCGAGGGAGACGGGCAAGGCCCCCTCCACGATCCGGAGCCAGAGGTGGTCGTGCCGGTGGAGGAGGAAGGTGTAAAAACGCATGTGGTCGAAGAGGCTGAATATATCGAGGAGATCGAGGGAAATGGCCCCGCCCGACCGGGTTCCGGCCAGGACGGTGAAGAGCTTTCCCGTCTCGGAGAAGCCGTCTCGGATTTCGGCGATCACGTAGGGGGCGAAGGCGATCCCGACCAGGAGGATCGAGAGGAGCGCCTGGCGGGCTTTCGGTCTGGGGGGGAGAACGTAGAGAGCGATGAACAAGGGGGTGAGGCTCCAGGTCGTGGCGTGGGTCTGAGCCATGCAGGCGAAGGCCAGAGCGGCCCAGGGGAGCCTGGCCGTTCGCCCATCGATGGCGACCTTGCAAAAGGCCGCCATGAAGAGGATGTGGAAGAGGTGATGGGCGGGGAAGTGGTCGAAGCCCCGGGCGTTCTGGAGCAGGGCCATGTTGGTGGCCAGAAGGAGCGTGGCGATGAGGGAGGTGAGGGGGCTCCAGTACCGTCGGACCATCCAGGCATATACGCTGAAGGCCGTGAGGAAACAGAGGGAGCCCACGGCGCTGAAGAAGATCACGTATCGGCTCACGAGGGCGGGAAGGACCATGAAGTAATAGAAGAAGGGGCCGAGGTGGATATTCGCGATGCTGACATGACCTCCCCGGAGAGGGAATTGGCCCTGATCGAGAATGTCGAAGACGATCCTCATGAGTCGGGCGCAACATCCCCAGAAGGGAAAGTCCGTGGTCGAGGCTATGAGGAAGAGACTCGTGGCGAGAACGGCAACGAGACCGAGGTCCGTCGATCGGTTCAGGAGCTGCCTGTTCTTCATGATCAGAAGAGAGCGGCCGCGGCGTCAGTGTTCTGCAGTATTATCCTGGACCTGATTCTTAAGGATCAGAGCATGAAAACATAGCGAATGGGTTCTAATGACCTCCCGGACCAGATCCTGGAGGAGCTCGAAGTGCTCGTTGACCTGTTTGTACTTCTCTTCCCAGGGTAGTCCGCCGATCTCGTCATATTCTCTGCAGCTCCAGTTTACGTGGGTTCCATCCCTCTCTGACCGGCAGTGAATGCCGTACTCGTCAGGATGGAGTTTCATCAGCCCCGCCAACCAGAATTTGTTGACGTTCAATTCGCCGATAAACGAATGATTTCGCCTGATGAAAGCAATAGTCGCTTCGACGTCGGCCCGGGTCTCGTGGGGGAATCCGGCGATCAGCTCGATGGCGGACTCGATTCCGCGCTCGCTGAGATAGCGAAGCATCTTCTCTGTTTTTTCCACCGAGATCCGCTTTCCGATGTAGTCGAGTATGCGCTGGCTCGCCGATTCGAGCCCGAGGATCAGCCGCATGGCTCCCATTCGTTTCATCTTTTCGATCAGGGCTTCATCCAGGTTTCCCATGTGGGCGCAGTCGGTCCAGGCGATATCCAGCCCTTCGTCGATGACGGCGTCCGCCACGTGACTGGCGTAAGCGTACGTTGGGTTGAAGCAGGGATTGAGGAACCAGAAGTATCGGGTTCCGTACCGGCGGGACAGGTGGGCGAGGTCCGAGGCCACCTCCCGTGGAGGTTTCGCTCTCCAGCAGGGACGGATTTCCTCGCAGCGCTCGTTGTACTCGGGGTAGCTGCAGAAGGCACACTGGTTGGGGCATCCCTTCACAAAGGCATAGGGGAGGATGAGTTGGTCCACATGGTGGATCTCTCCATTCCAATCGCAATAGTTATGCCGGTAGAGATCGAGGGGCAGGTCATCGAAATCGGGGCATGGGAGGAGACAACGCTCCCTGCGTGAGACAGGCCGATCCTTCTGGTAGAACCTGCCATTGCGCGCAAA
>CAZFWM010000268.1:0-10598 GCA_964522545.1 uncultured Thermodesulfobacteriota bacterium | reverse complement strand
CAGATCGAATCGGTGGGAATTCAGTAATGCCTCACCTTTTGAACGTTACCAAAAAGTTATATCTCGTGACCGGCAGCTGCGGGTTCATCGGGTCTCACCTCGTCGATATTCTCATGGAGGCGGGCTGCAGGGTGCGCGCCACCGACCTGGCCGCGGCCAACCGACGCTATCTGCCCGAAACAGTGGACTTCATTCCATCCGACCTCACGGATCCGGAAAGCTTGAAAAGGGTCGTGGATGGGGTAAACGTTGTCTTTCACCCGGCCGCGATCTTCGATTTCAGCACCCCCTTCGACATTCTCAAGAGAGTCAACGTCGACGGCACAGAGGCCCTGTGCCGGGCGGCCCTGGCCGCGGGCGTGGAGCGTCTCGTCTCGTGGAGCACCTGCGGGATTTACGGCCGTCCCGGCCCCGAGCAGCTCCCGATCACGGAGGAGACTCGCAGGAACCCGATCGAGGACTACAGCCGCAGCAAGCTCATGCAGGATGAGCTGGTCCACGATTTCCACCGCGAGGGGCTCCCCTGCACCGTCATCCGGCCCGGCGTGGTCTACGGCCCCCGCAGCACATACGGCGCGGCGCAGATCATAGAGGGCCTTTCCCTGGCGCCGATCGTTCCGGTCCCCTTCAACTTCGACTTTCGCATGTCCCCCGTGCACGCGCGCGACGTGGCCGGGGCCGCGTTTTTCGTCTCGGAAAAGGAGGCGGCGGCCGGCGAGGAGTACCTGGTGGTCGACAGCTCCGGGGCCACCATGGCCGAGTATCTCGGCTTCATCGCGGCGGCCATGGGGAAGCCGAGCGTGCCGATCTATGTCCCGATCGGAGCGGCCGCGGCAGGGGGTCGCCTCGCAGCGGCACTCTCCGGCAGGATATCGCGTCTACTAAGAATGCGGCCCCTCATAGAAGAGGCGCCGATCCGCTACTTTCCCCTCGACCTCCAGGTGAGCAATCGCAAGCTCCTGGACCTGGGCTACAGGTTCGAATACCCCGACTTCCGCCTGGGCATACTCGAGACGGTTTCGTGGTACCGTGCCCGGCGGCGCTGATCACAGATACACAATGGATTTCATCGACGACGAACTGGCCCGGCTGAAGCATTCGCACAGGTACCGCCGTCTCTTCTCCATCGATGGAGAGCCGGGCCCCACGGTCAGGATCGACGGCCGGGATGTGATCCTTCTCTCCTCTAATGATTACCTCGGCCTGGCAGGCCACCCAAAGATAAAAGAGGCCGCGTCCGAGGCCCTGCGCCGCTGGGGGTGCGGGGCCGGTGCATCCCGGCTCGTCTCCGGCACCACCGGCCTGCATCTCGAGCTGGAGCAGCGGGTCGCCTCATTCGTCGGGTCGCAAAGCACTCTGGTCTTCGGCTCCGGCTACCTGGCCAACGCCGGCGTGATTCCCGCCCTGGCGGGGCGCGGGGGCTTCATTTTCAGCGACTCCCTCAACCATGCGAGCATCATCGACGGCTGCCGGCTCGCCCGCTCCGAGGTCCGCATCTACCCCCATGCCGACATCGACGCGCTGGGTCTTCTCCTGGAGAAGGCGCCTCCGCAGTCGAACAAGCTCGTCGTGACCGAGTCGATCTTCAGCATGGACGGAGACCTCGCGCCTCTTGACAGGATCGTCTCCGTCGCCCGGAGTCACGGGGCCAGGGTCATGGTGGACGAGGCCCATGCGGTCGGCGTGCTCGGAGAGCGCGGGGCCGGCGGGATGGAGCACTTCGGTCTCTCTGGAGGCGATGAGGTCCGCATGGGTACGTTCGGCAAGGCCTTGGGCTCTTTCGGGGCCTTTGTGGCGGGCTCAGAGACACTGCGCGACTACCTGATCAATGCGGCCCGCAGCTTCATCTTCTCCACCGCCCCTCCCCCACCCGCTCTGGCATCGGCCATGGCCGCACTCGACCTGCTTTCATCCGAGCCCGAAAGACGGACCCGCCTACACGAAAACGCACACTTTCTGCGATCCGCACTCCTGTCCCTCGGGTTCCGCACTCTCCCTGGCCGCTGGCACATCATACCGATCCTAGTCGGAGACGACATCCGGACCGAAGCGATGCGGAATCGCGTTCTGGAGGGGGGAATCTTCGTCCAGGCGATCCGTCCTCCGGCCGTGCCGGAGGGGACCTCACGGCTGCGGATCACACCCATGGCCGGACACACGCAGGCCCAGCTGGAGCGGGCCATCGATGTGATCGGGCGGGCGGGACGCGAGTTTGGCCTTATCGCCACCCCGTAAAAATCCTTAATCATTAGAACGAGTTAGTGAATTCCATGGCTGTGGCCGTGCCGCGTTAGGGTAATTTTTCACTTTTTTTGGGCTTCTTTAGTAAGAAAATCCTGACACAACGTGTCATAATTAGCAAAGGAGATAACTTGTTCTGGTCGGGCAAAAGGTTTTTGCCGGGCGGGCTGAAAAGAAAAGAAGGAGAAAAACAAAATGAAGGCCGGTATGATCAAAAAGTACAGGGATCATCTTCAGCTCATCTTTTTCCTGCTGATATCCACTATGGTACCCTTCCTGGTCATCGTAATCGTATCCCACTTCCACACATATTAAGTAGCGGCACGAAGAAAAATCGGACGGGGCGAGGTCTCTCGCGGAAGGCCTCGCCCCGCTCCAATCGGAAATCGGGTCGTTCCGCCGCCCCCGGATTTCGCGGAGCGACTCCCCTTCGCTCAGATCCTCTTCCTTTCTGATTACTCCATCTGCCACGACTTGAACTTTGCATATATTGAGGTGCTCACCGTATTGGCATACTATAGCTATGTCCTGCGATGAAACCAATGAAAGAATCCGCGACCGCCAGCAGAACCTATGCTATAAGGAAGGCCCCATGAGCAGTGAAGCAAATATCGATTCCCCGGAGCGGACGCGGCGCCTGGCCGAAGCGGACCTCCGCCACCTCTGGCATCCTTTCACCCAGATGCAGGAATACGGCCGCCAGCCGCCTCTGATCATCGAACGCGGCGAGGGGGCCGAGCTCATCGACCTGGAGGGAAACCACTACCTGGACGGCGTCTCCTCCCTCTGGGTCAACGTCCACGGCCACCGGCGCAGAGAGATCGATGCAGCCGTGGTCGACCAGATCGGCCGGATCGCCCACTCCACGCTTCTCGGAATCAGCAATGTGCCCGCCATCGAGCTCGCCGTCCGACTCGCCGCAGTAGCGCCCGGGGCCCTCCCGCGCGTGTTCTTCTCGGACGACGGGTCCACCGCTGTCGAGGCGGCCCTGAAGATAGCCCTTCAGTACTGGCGGCAGCGACGCTCCCCCGACCCGAAGCGAACCCGGTTCATCGCCCTTACGCATGCCTACCACGGCGACACCATCGGCGCGGTCAGCGTGGGGGGAATCTCACTGTTTCACGAGCGCTTCCGGCCGCTTCTGTTCGATGCGTTGCGGATCGATGCGCCATACTGCTACAGGTGCCCTCTGGATCGCACCCACCCAGAGTGCGGCCTGGCCTGTCTCGACTCACTCGACCGCGTCCTCCGGGACCACGGCCCGGAAGCCGCCGCCCTCATTGTGGAGCCCATGGTCATGGGTGCCGCCGGCATGATCGTCCAGCCGCCCGGCTACCTCCGCGCCCTGCGCGAGCGATGTGACCGGCACGGCCTTCTGCTCATCGCCGACGAGGTGGCCACCGGGTTCGGCCGGACCGGCCGGATGTTCGCTTGCGAGCACGAGGGGATCGTGCCCGACCTGCTGGCACTGGCAAAGGGGATCACCGGCGGCTACCTCCCCCTTGCCGCCACCCTAGCCACAGAGGAGATCTACGAGGCATTCCTTGGCGAGCGCGAAGAGAAGCGGACCTTCTTCCACGGGCACTCCTACACCGGGAATCCCCTGGCTTGCCGGGCCGCGCTTGCGTCGCTCGACATCTTCGATAGCGAAGGTACGCTGGCTTCGATGCAGGAAAAGATTACTCGGCTGACCTCGGCCCTCGACGATCTACGAGATCTCCCGCTCGTTGGGGAGATCCGACAGCTCGGCTTCATGGTCGGCATCGAACTCGTCCGAGACCTGAGCACGCGTGAGCCCTTCCCCGTCGAGGGGGCCGTGGGAGTCCGGGTGACCATGGAGGCACGAAGTCGGGGGGCCGTGATCCGACCCCTGGGCGATGTGATCGTGCTGATGCCGCCGCTCTGTATTACTGAGGAACAGATCGACCGCCTGGTGAAGATAGTGCGCCTGTCGATCACCGCCGCCCTCGAAAGCGGCGACTGCGGAGACTGAGAAGTGGAACCGGCCCTGTTCATCACCGGGACCGACACCGGAGTCGGAAAGACGATCGTGGCCGGAGGGCTTGCCGCGGCCCTGAGCACACGCGGGATCGACGTGGGGGTCATGAAGCCGGTCGAGAGCGGATGCCCCAGGATCGATGGATCGCTGCACCCTGCGGACGGCCTGTTTCTCCGTAAGATGGCCGGGAGCAGGCAGAGGATGAAGACCGTGGTCCCCTGCGCCTTCGAACACCCCCTGGCCCCGGCCGTGGCCGCCCGGCTTGAAGATCGCCCGGTCAATCCGGATCAGCTTGTGAGCGCCTGCCGCCGGATCCGGGCACGACATGACCTCGTGATCGTGGAGGGCGCAGGCGGCCTCCTGGTCCCCATCGCCCCCGGGTGGCTCATGGCGGACCTGGCGGCGGCCATGGCGCTTCCCCTGCTGGTGGTGGCCCGCCTCGAGCTCGGCACGATCAACCACACCCTGCTCACCGTCGAGGCGGCCCGGGCACGCGGCATCCGCGTGGCCGGCGTCGTTCTCGACCAGATGCGCCCGGAGATGGATCTTGCGGCGCGGACGAACCCGGAAGAGCTGGGCTCACTCCTCGATGCACCGATCCTCGGGGTGATGCCCTACCTGCCGGAGACGGCATGCGAAGAAGGGGTGGGAACAAAGCCGGATCGCACCCGTGAGGTCCTGGCGCATGCGGTTGAAGACGCCCTGGACGTGGACCTCCTCATCGAGCGGATCGGGTGGGGCTATTAACTCATTTCGAAGCCGGCGCTCCGTCCCAGCCGGCCAGCCTCGTCATCATCCACCACAAAGCCCGCCCTTTCATCTCGCAGCTCTCATAGGTCGTGTGGCCGGCCTCCTGGCCGTGGAACTGCGGGTGTTCCACCGGGACCACCTGGCTGTCGTAAACATAGGTCGCCCGCTCGCCGTCGTACCAGGCATCGAGATCCGCGAAGTCGAAGAGGACCTTGCCGTTGTCGATGCAGTACTGCCGGATCTGTTCGTTTCGCTGGTAGCGGTTGTACCCGTCCCTTCCGGTCGCCTGGGCGTTGCCGGTCATGTAGATGAAGGTCACGCCCGGGTTGGCCGCATCCATGGCCGACAGGGTGTCGAGATATCGCTGTATCTCCCCCTCCGGGTAGACGTCCAGCTGGGCGCACCAGGACCACATGGATGCGTTGATCGTCGGATTGTGGTCGATCACGGCCTGGGTGGCGTCTTTTCCGGCCTGGGAGTCCCAGTACTCGGCAGGAGTGATATACGTATGGGTCTCCTGCCCGTCGAAGACAGAGAACGCTCCGGCCTCGGTCGGCAGATGGGAATAGCCGATCGAAATGGAGTAGGTCGGATCGGCCGTCTCGATCCTCTCGGCGCCGATCGTGAGCTGTCCTCCATGCGATGAGTGGGCATAGTGGAGCTTCCTGTTCTGCTTCACCGCCTCGACCCACAACGCCGGGAGGCTCCCGAGATCCGTGCACGTGTGGTCGATGATGATCGCGCCGCCCGTGTATCGGATCGCGTAGATTCCCGAGATCACCGGGCTCGGCTGCATCCCCGCCTTTACCGCCATACTCTTGATCGTCAAGGTCGTGCCGTCACCCCCCACAGGGATCGGAACAGAGTAGGCCGGAGACAGCGCGGTCGGCGTCGTCCCGTCCAGAGTGTAATGGATCGTGGCGCCCTCGGCCGCACACAGGACCTCGACGGTGATATCATGATCGTACGTACCGGGTACCGGATCGAACACCGGCGCCTGCACGACACACCCCTGGAGGGCCCACGCGGAAAGAAGAGCCATAAAAAACGAAAGGCGTACAGATCTGACGGTGAATCCCATATTCTTCCTCCTCTTTGATTACCAATAATTCCGGTACCTCCTTAAAATTATAAGCAAAAAATATTCCACAACTTGTTTCCGTTATGTCTTTGATTTATAATGAGAATGTATACGGAGGACCAGAATCCCGACGGGATGTGATAATAGTCCTGTTGCAGTGAAAATTTCACAGTACTCAACACGAGAAAAGGGGAGAAACTAGTCATGAAGGGAAAGTTTTACGTTCTCACTTTTCTGCTCATCGGTCTGTTTGCACTCGGATCGAAATGCCTCACCTTCCACACCGGCCCTCTTCCGACCGGACTGTGGGGTGCCGAGCACTGGGAGATGACCGTCTACGACGATTCGACCGCCTTCCTCGAGGGGGATTGCGCCCACGGCGATGTGTTGGTACCGATCGAGGCCGTGGAGGGGGATGTCTTCTTCGAGCTCGATCTCGTCTCCGAGATCATGGTTCCCGACCCGCCGGTCTATCCGGCCTTTTTTGAAGGGAGGCTGATCGGCCGGTCTTTAAAGGGAACTCTCACGGTCAATGGAGCGGACACCCCCCTCGAGGTCCGGCTGGGGCAGGATGGCCGTCTCTTCAAGTGCCTGTGATCGGGCCTGGAGGGAGAGTCGCAATTACTCATCCCGGTCCTCCTCATCCCTGTCCTCCTCTTCATCGGCGGATTGGACCAGGTCCTGGACGATGTCGGCAAAGTGGGCCACGAGGTCCGGATCGAACTGCGAGCCTGCGTGGTGCATGAGCTCACCCACTGCATCGAGTGTGCTGAGGGCCTTGCGGTAAGACCGATCCGAAGTCATGGCGTCATAGGCGTCAGCCACGGTGAGTATGCGCGCACCCATGGGGATTCTGTTCCCCTGCCGCCCTGAAGGGTACCCCGCCCCGTCAAATCTCTCATGATGAAAGTAGACGATCGGGATGATTTCGTGGAAGAACGTCATCGGCTCGAGGATCTGGCGGCCCAGCTCGGTGTGGAGCTTGACGATCCTCCACTCCTCGGGCGTCAATTTCCCCGGTTTGTTCAGGGCCTCGTACCTGAGCCCGATCTTCCCTATGTCGTGGACCATGGCCGCATGGCCTATCACCTCCACCTCCCGGCGGCCGAGACCGAGAGTCGTGGCGAGACTCTGCGCGTAGCCGGTCACCCGCTGTGAGTGTCCGTGTATGTATGGATCTTTCGTCTCGATGGCCGCGGCAAGGCTCTCGATGGCCTGGCGGACCGACTCCTGGAGGCTTTCGTGGAGCCGGGCGTTCTCGATCGCCACGGCGGCCCGGCTCGCCATGATGGAAAAGGTCTTGCTCTGCCCCTCGCTGAAGTAATACCCGGGCGTGAACGAAAAAGCGTTGAGCAGTCCCACCACCGCGTCCGTGGTCTTCAGGGGAACCGCGAGGAATGAGACCACCTCCTCCTGCCCGGCACCGCCCTCATTGAGCAGGGCCCGGGCCTGATCGTCGTGGAGCAGGACGGCCGGTCCATCCCCCATCCTGTCCAGGATCTTTTCCGGCCTCACCCTGCCGGAGAGCGAAGATGAGGGCCGATTCCTGGCCGGCAGCGAGATCTTCTCGACGAATCGACCGGTCAACCACTCCCTGAAATGGAGTACGACCTGGTCGGCATCGGCCTCCCACAGAGCCGCTTCGACAATGACCCTCAGCACCTTGTCCAGAGAAAGAGACGAGCTCATGGCCTCGCTGATCCGATACAAGCTCAGCGCCTCCCGAAGCGCCACATTCTCCTTCTCCAGCCGCGCCGATTCCAGAGCCCTTTCCACGGCCCGAAGGATCTCCTCCACCTTGAAGGGTTTGATGATATAATCGTAAGCCCCCTTCTTCATGGCGGCCAGGGCGGTCTCCACTGTACCGTGCCCTGTTATGATGATGGTCGCTATCTTCGTGCGCATCCGGGCGATCTCGTCCAGAAGGGCGATCCCGTCCACCACAGGCAGCCTCAAGTCGGCCATGATGAGATCAAAATTGTGTCTTCTGAGCTTATCCAGGGCCTCTCGACCGTCACAGACAGTAGTTACAGAGTACCCCTGGTCTGAGAGCAGGTCGAAGAGGACCTCTCGAACCACACGTTCATCGTCAGCGACTAGGATCTGATAGCCCGGGTCCTCGGCCACAACGGGTTCCTTTCGGAAAAGCTTCAGAGGGGTGTTATAATAAGGGAATAATCTTATGTAATATGAAATATGACCCTGCGACCGGCGATTCTATTACATTCCTGTTCTTCTCAACCAGCTATCGGCCATTGGATTGTCAGGGAGGCCTCCTGATCCCTCACCGGCTCGATCCGAATGCGCCCACCCATTCTCTCCGCCAGCCACGTTGCGAGTTTCAGATCGAGGCCTTCCTCGACCATCCCCCCCATCGCCCTTTCAGGAGTCAATCTGTAGGCGAACTGCACAAAGACCATGTCGACGCCTTTGATCTCTCTTCGCGATGCGATCAGCCTGATGGTGCTCCTTTCCGGGGACGCCTGAATCGCATCCTCGAGTAGACCGGAAATTGCGAATTTGAGCCCCGCGCTCTCGCTCCGTACTCCGGCCAGCTCCTGAGTGAACTCGAGTGTGATCTCACGTTCGTCGGTAAGCTTCTCAATGGAGGTCTTCACTAGAGCCTCGATCTCCGGGCCCAACTCCATCTCCTCGCCCTCCCCATCCACGGAGCGTACATAATGAAGCAGTCTATCCATCAAGGAGTCGATACGATCTACATCGCTGCTGACGGTCCGATAAAAGCTGTCACGAAACTCCGGGTCATCGAACTTTTCGCCGAGGAGCTGCACGAAGGTCTTGAGCGAGACAAGAGGGTTTTTCACGCTCGAGGCGATCTCGGCCAGCAGGGACTCCAGATGAGTGGCTGCGGGTGATGGACCCGGCTCTGGGGGCCGAGGGCCGCCTTCCGACGGTCGATCGATCCCGACTCCGGCGGGTGGAACCGGGCGTGCCTCCTTTTCTGCGACCACGGAAAAGCCGAACTCAATATCCGCCGACATCACGGCAGGGCCTGCGGAGTTGGCCAGCGCCCTGGCCACGACGGCCTGGAGCTCCTTGATGTTGCCCGGCCAGTAATACTTGACCAGCGTCCGGATCACATCGGACTGGAAGGGCTTTGCCTCCAGACCGTGACGGGAGGCAAGCTCCTGCACTACCTGATACACGATCTTATCCATATCGGCCGCACGCTCCCTGAGAGGCTCCAGGTGCACATGCCCTGCTCGAAGGACCTGATAGAGGATCTCGTCGAACTCGCCCTGGATGACTCGCTCCCCGAGATCCCCTGTGGTGGCTGAGATGATACGCATGGTCAGGGGTCTTGCCCCTTTTTTCCCGCTTTTGACCATCCCCTCTTCAAGGGATTCTATGCATGCCTGCTGGAGCGCGCCGGACATGGCTTCCACAGCGTAAAAATAGAGGGTCCCTTCCTCGCCTCCCTCATCGTGGGCCACGGCGATTGCGTCCGCCTGGGCGCTCCGGCAATCGACACGGATAAATGGGCCTTTCTTCCCCCCGAGATGGTGGATCGCCCTTGCAAGGAGCATCTTTCCGGTGCCGACCTCTCCCTCGAGCAATACCGGAGCATTGTGTCCCGAGCACCGAAGCGCAGCCGCGCGAGTCCTCTCACTGAACCGCCGCGTCTCTATCAGCCGCTGATAGAGGCGGTCCACCTCTCCCGCACCGCGGCCCGGCCGCGACGAGGCGCGTGCCTTCGTCTTGTCCAGAATCCCACTGACGGCCTTGATGAGCTGGAATGGAGTAAAGGGCTTTTGGAGAACATCCGTAACGAAATCGACGACATCCTCTTCTATCTCTCGGTATCGTATCACTTCGGGAAGAAAGAGGATCGGAAGACCCCGCCGGGTCTCCTGGATGCGGCGAAGGAACTGAATCGTACCCTCACCGACCCCGGGAGCCCCGTAGATGAGAAGATCGACGGAGCCGGCCTCGAGGGCAAGGATGGCGTCGAGCTCGCCGGAGACGATACTCACCTGATAGCGATCTCGGAGGATCATCCAGATCGAATGGCGATAGCTCTCATCTGAATCGGCAATGATGACCCGATACATCTGCAACCAAATGCTGCCACCCGTGGAGGCGGTCTATGCCGTTTGCATGGAGACCGCCTTCGCCGGCATCCTTACCTGCGATACAGACACGGGCGCGCGGAGAGAGCCTCCCTGGCGCAGTAGATCCCACGAAATCGCGGGGTACGGAATGTGAACCCGAGAGGGCCGATGTCCTTCTTCAGCACCCCTACGGAGTAACTCAATGAGTTCATTTGCAAATTCCATACCTCAATTCACGAAAATCGGGGTATCCGACCCGCGAGGCAGATGGGGGTTTAACCCGAAAAATGTAGTAGGCGCCGTAGCGAGGCGCAGAAAACCTTAGCGAAACGTGAAGTTGGAGCGATTTTGGCCCGGAGGCGTAGTTGGAAACTACGTCGAGGACCAAAACCGTGAAACAAGCGTTGAACTAAGGCCGCTTCGCGGCAGTTGACCTTTCGAAATCTATCCCATT
>CAZFWM010000267.1:0-10619 GCA_964522545.1 uncultured Thermodesulfobacteriota bacterium | reverse complement strand
GATTGATCTCCCCGTCCACCACGACCGGGGCCTCGTAGATGTTGAGGTACTGGTTGTCGTTGAGCTTGTGCCGGATGAAGGCGAGGGCCGTGAGTAAGCAGTCCGGGTCGTCCAGGTCGACCAGATCGTCGCAGTCGTCGTCCACTCCGTTGTCGCAGGTCTCGACCTCGCCGGGGTTCACGGCCGGGTCCGTATCGTCGCAGTCATCGCCGCCGCAGGCCTCGTCGTCGTAGCCGTCGCCGTCGTCGTCCCAGCAGTCCGGAGCCAGGAAGGAGGCGAGCTGGGGGATGTAGCCGGCCCGGTAGCGAAAGCTCGCGCTCTGGGCGGGCCCCATGGGAGTAGTCTGACCGGTGGATCCGATGTAATCGAAGCTGGCCGAGGATCTCTGCCCCCCGGCGCCGTCGAGGACGTGGACCGGGATCTCGTAGGAGGCGCTCACCATCCAGCCGAGCACGGGAAGACCCCAGGCCAGGGCGAGCAGGACCGTGCCGATCGCCATATAAAGAATCTTGGATTTAATCATTGTTCCCCTTCTTACCCGGACAAGTCTGACAATATTTCAGCGGACACGGCCCTATTTCAGTCTTGTCTCCTTCTCTTCCATTCGATATTTTTTATAGTAGATTTAGGCCTTTATCCGTTTCAATGTTTTTTCTGAATTCCTCCCTCTGAATATATATGCAAAAACCATACAAACACAACGCATCTTCCTCTGATCCCTTGACAGCCCCGGCCCGTCCGTGTGACAAAAAGACCGGAATCCCGACTCTTTAGTGGCCCGATTCATAAATACGGTGGCATTCAGCCGCCGATGCATCCCGTCCCGCTACGTTGCTCGTCGGTTAAATACGACAACGGTATTCGCCCTCCTCGCGCCTTGCGGGCCGGGTGCCTCGACGGCTTCGGTGCGTCACCGTATTTATGAATCGGACCACTTAGGTTCTGTAGCTGTTTCCCCTATCAGATGAGGTGACGCGATGCGGAAAGAATCCCTTGACTTTCTCGAGACTCTGATGAATCAGCCCAGCCCCTCCGGCTACGAACAGCCGGCCCAGCGCCTCTTTCGCGACCAAGCGGGCCGATATGCAGACGAGGTCCAGACCGACGTGCTCGGAAATGTGATCGCCACGCTCCAGGGCCGGGCGACGAAGGGCTCAAAGTCGTCCGGGCCGGTGGTCATGCTGGCCGGCCACTGCGACGAGATCGGATTCATGGTGCGGCACATCAGTGACAACGGATTCATTCACTTCGCGCCGATCGGGGGTGTGGATCCGCACCTGGTGCCAGGCCACCGTGTCACCGTGCACACCGACCGGGGGCCGGTGCGCGGCATCGTGGGCAAGAAGCCGATCCACTTGATCGATAAGAAGGAGGAGCGGTCCAGGGTGGTCCAGTTCAAGAACCAGCACATCGACATCGGCGCAAAGGACCGCAAGGCGGCCGAAAAGCTGATCTCGGTTGGCGATCCGGTGACTTTTTCGACCGGGTTCGAGTTCTTCGGGTCCGGGCTGGCCGCGGCCCGCGGCTTTGACGACAAGGTCGGGAGTTTTCTGGTGGCCGAGACCCTCCGTCTCCTCGCCGGCGCGAAAAAGAAGCTCAGGGCCACGGTGTGCGCCGTCTCCACCGTCCAGGAGGAGATCGGTCTTCGGGGGGCCCGCACCAGCGCCTACCGCGTGGACCCGGACGTGGGTATCGTCCTCGAAGTCGGGCACGCCACCGACTATCCCAATATCGACAAGAAGACCCACGGCGACATCCGACTGGGCAGGGGGCCCATCGTCTACCGGGGCGCGAACATCAATCCCAAGGTCTACGAGATCATCACCACCGCGGCCCGGACCGAAAAGATCCCCCTTCAGCTCGTCGGCTCGCCCCGGGGAACGCCGACGGACGCCAACGTGATCCAGCTCTCACGGGCCGGGGTGGCCACGGGCCTGATCGGCATCCCGCTTCGCTACATGCACACTCCGAGCGAGGTCTTATCCCTCAAGGACCTCGGCTGGGCTGCACGCCTGGTGTCCGCTTTCGTGCTGCGGCTGAGCTCGAAGACTAGTTTCATTCCGGAGTGAGGCCGAAGGAATCGCCTACAAAACCTCTCTGTGCTCGAGTGCACCGAACCCAAGGTCCCTCTGTCCCAGGGCCTTTACGCTCTCGGAACGTAATTTTTGACCCGTCTTTGGCTACGGTCCACTCGCATCGACAACTCGGCCTTCGGCCTCAGACATGCCGATGCGCCCCTTCGGGGGCGTTCCCCTTCGCCAAGGCGGGTCCCCAAAAATTCCGTTAAATGTTCGCTTAAAAGGCCCTGGGACAGAGGGACCTTGAGCTCGACGTACCAATTTGGGAAGCATTGTCCGATTAAAGATGAATCATGGACTGAGGTCGACGAATATGTTGGCGTCCGCGTCGAACCGGATCTCGCTTGCGCGGATCCTGCGCTCCCACCCGATATTCGGCTCGTCCTTGGTGTGGTAGAACATGAGCCGCCCGCCCCCGGGGCCCTCGACCACGCTGTGGTGGCCGGGTGCGTAGAAGCCCGCGTCCCAGTCCGTCCTCAGGATCGGGTTGCCCGGGTGCTCGCGAAAATCCCCCATGGGGCTCTCCGACAGGGCGTAGCCGATGGCGTAAAAGGGGAAGTTCGCGGCGTTCCCGGAGTACATCAGGTAGTAGGCGCCCCCCTCTTTGACCATCCAGGCGCCCTCGCAGATGACCAGCTCCCAGTTGAGGACGCCCGGGGTCACGATGGTCTTGTGGATCTTCGAGATGTGCTCATAGTCCGACATGGGGGCCCCTCGAATCACGCTGACGGGCTGGTAGGCCGAGTAGTACATATAGAGCGAGCCGTCTTCGTCCCGGAACACACAGGCGTCGATGGCGTTGAACTGAATGCCCCCGTGGCCCGCGCCGATAAAGGGGTGGTCGTAGACCTCCTCAAAGGGCCCTGTGGGGCCCGCGGCCCGGGCCACGCCGATCTTCAAGTTCGCCGTGTAGTACATGTAGAAGAGGCCGTCCCCCTCGATCACGTGGGGCGCCCAGAGGTTGCCGTCGTTCCAGCTCCCGCAGGGCTTGCGCTCCCAGACAATCCCTTCGTAGGTCCAGGTCGACAGGTCCGCCGAGCTCCAGCACTCGATGTCGACGCCCGTGGAGGTGGGATAGAGATAGTAGAGGCCGTCGTGCCGGATCACGCACGGATCGGCGGCGTAGACGGCGCCCGGGAGCTCGATCGGCTCCGGATAGACCGGGTCGGCCTCCACCCACGTTTCGTCGTCCGCCCCGGAGCCGTCCCCGTGGCCGCACGCGCAGATAAGGAGGGCGCAGGTGAGCGACCCGATCATGATCGAAACGAGGAATAACCTGACCTTCATTGCTCTCCTCCTGTGATGACGGCAATTTTTCGGGCCGAACCGCATGGCCGATTCCTTGACGGGGGCCGCAAATTACGTAAGTATCGATCCGGCACGGCCGAGTTGCAAATAAATCCCAACGCCCTCACCCCCGCTTTCGCGGGGGCAGGCTCCAAGCCCTCTCCCGGAGGGAGAGGGATTAAAGGAATGGAGGCTTTGGATGTTGAAGACCAGAATCACGGAGATGCTCGGAATCGAACACCCCATAATCGGGGGCACCATGATGTGGATCACCGACCCGGAGTTCGTCGCCTCCATCTCCAATGCGGGGGGCCTGGGGATTCTCGCCTCGGCCATCTACCAGAGCGGCGAGGAGCTGGCCGAGGCCATCGACCGCACGCAGGCGCTCACCGACCGGCCCTTTGCGGTCAACATCAACCTCTTTCCCATGATGACCCCGGTGGACAACAATGTCTACACCGATGTCCTCATCGAAAAGGGCGTGAAAATTGTGGAGACCTCGGGACACTCCGCGCCCGCCGATCTGTGCGGGCGGTTCAAGGAAGCGGGCCTCGTCTGGATCCACAAGTGCGTGGGCGTCCGGTACGCCCTCAAGGTCGAGGGCCTGGGAGCCGACGTCATCACCGTCGTGGGCTACGAGAACGGCGGAGCCACAGGCAGGCTGGATATCGGCACCCTGGTGCTCGTGCCGCGGGTGGCCGAGTCGGTGAAGGTCCCGGTCATCGGCGGCGGAGGCGTCTCAGACGGGCGGGGCTTCCTGGCCGTGCTCGCAATGGGCGCACAGGGCGTGATCATCGGCACCCGGCTCCTGGCCACGAAAGAGGCGCCGATCCACGAGAATCTGAAGCAGGCCCTGGTCGAGGCGAGCGAGCTCGACACCATGCTGATCATGCGCTCCCTCGACGCAACCCACAGGGTCTGGGCCAACGAGCCGGCGAAGAAGTGCGCTGAGCTGGAGGCCGCCAAGGCCGATCTCACCGAGATCCTGGGCGTCATCTCCGGGGAGAAGGCAAAGATCCTGTTCAGGGAGGGAAAGCTGGACGCCGGCACCGTGGCCTGCGGCCAGGGCGTGGGGCTCACTCACGACATCCCCACCGTGAAAGAACTCTTCGGCCGCATCGTCTCCGAGGCGGAGGAAATTTCGAGAAGGCTCACGCCGAACTAATACTTATCCTCGTCCTTTCCCCTCGTTCCCAGGCTCCGCCTGGGAACGAACAGGCGGGAGGCTCTGCCTCCTCTATAGGATTACAGCAATCCAGTTGGCGGACAGGGGCAGAGCCCCTGTTGAATTCCATTCCGAGGCGGAGCCTCGGAACGAGACTAAACGAGACTAAAACAGGCTCAATTGAGGGTCATTGCGAGGGGCAAAGCCCCGAAGCAATCTCTGCATCTCTGCACATCCCTTCCGGATTGAAAAATCGGCCATAATTCTGTATACTTCTCTTTAAGAAGAGGTGTGCCTTTCACATAAAAAAGGAGGACCCGCAATGGGCAAACACCATAAGCTGCTGATCCTTGTCTGCTGTCTCTTCGCTCTGGGGGCGGCATCCTCGGCCTCCGCCGGGATCCGCGTGCTCTCCGACGGGGACGGCCTGGTCCTGGATGCAATTTCTCCGGACCTACTTCGCGTGGAGCTCGAGACCGGATCGGTCCGGATCGAGGACACGCTCCGGCGGGGCCGGCCTGTCTCGCGCATAGAGATCGACGGCTACACCTACACCTACACTGCGGAGCCGGGGAGGCCGATGCTCCCCGTGAAGGCGCTGCTGTTCGAAGTGCCCGTCGACTCGGCCGTGGAGCTCGACCTCGAGTCGGTCGAATCCCACCGGGTTCCGGTGGGCTACATCGCGCCGGCCCCGCACCCGCCCAACCTCTCGGTCTCCACGTGGCGGTCCCCCGGCTGGACCGCCGGGGCGGACGCTGCCGATCCCGGAGTCTACCAGAGCGGCTCTTATTACCCGGAGCGCATCGCCGAAGTGGAGGACCTGGGAATCCTTCGGGGACGGCGGCTCGTGCGCCTGCGCCTCGCGCCGGTCCGCTACCATCCGGCAGGGGGGCGACTGGAGATCAATGATCGCATCGCGGTCTCGGCGCGGCTGGTGCAAAGGGAATCGGCCGAACCCCTCGGGGCCTGTCTTTCCAGGACGAGAGAGGGACTCCCCTTCCCGGGGTACGGCACGCTCGATTCCCTGAAGGTCTCGGTGAGCGAGGACGGCGTCTACGCCATAGACCGCGCGGCCCTGGAGGGCCAGGGCGTGGACATGGGGAGCCTGGATGCGGACCTGCTGCGGATGTACCACCGGGGCGGGGAGGTGGCGATCCACGTAACGGCGACCGGCGGCCCGGGCGGCTTCGGCCCGGACGACCTGATCCTGTTCTACGGGGAGAAGAGCACGACCGAATTCACGGACACCGAGACCTACTGGCTCGTACTGGGCGACGCACCGGGCCTTCGGATGGAGGAGCGGGACGGCACGGTGACCGGAGCAGGAGTGAGCCAGCCCCACTTCCGGCACACCCACCACGCCGAGGAGAACATAGGCTACCAGACCGACATCGCCCTGGGGGACGGAGAGGACAACTGGTTCTGGGGCATGGCCGTGAGCCCCTGGGAGATGAGCTTCCTCACCTCCCTCTCGGGCCTGGCGGTCACGACCGACGATGTGGAGGTGACTGTCGTGGTATACGGGTTCAGCGATTCCTTCGTCGATCCTGACCACCATGCGATCGTTTATCTCAACGGGATCGAGATCATAGACGTCACCTTTGACGGCCGCGTGGAGCAGGTGCTGGAGGCCACGGTCTCTCAGTCCGTCCTGGTCGAAGGCGAAAACAACCTCTCCATCTACCTCCCGGGTGTTCCGGGAACGGCCTACGATTCCATGCTCCTGAACTACTACGACATCACCTTTCACAAGTCCTACGACGCCGAGTCCGACTCTCTCGTATTCAGGGCGTCCCTGCCGCACGAGAGGAACCTCGTCCAGGTGGACGGCTACACGGCCGACGACATCCACGTCTTCGACATCACCGACCCGGCCGCCCCGTCGCGCATCCTGAACAGCGAAGCGCTCCCCTCCGGCGGTAGCTATCTCCTCCGGTTCGAGGACGACGTCGTCCTGGACAACACGTACATCGCCCTCTCTTCGGCACGCTTCCTCTCCCCGGATCAGATCGCGGCCGACATCCCTTCCAGCCTCACCGACACGGCCCGTCAGGCCGACTGCCTGATCATCGCCTACGAGGACTTCATCGCGCCCATCGGGACGCTGGCCGCCTGGCGCGAGGCCCAGGGCCTCGCGGTGGCCCTGGTCGATGTGGCCGACGTTTATGACGAGTTCAGCTACGGGAACCTCGATCCCGACGCGATCCGGGACTTTCTGTCCCATGCCTACCACGAATGGGAGGCGCCGGCCCCGGAGTTTGTTCTCCTGGTGGGGGACGGGAGCTTCGACTACAAGGACTACGGCGGGTACTCGGCGCTGGGGGAGATGAACTACGTGCCGCCGAAGTTGACGAGGGCGGGGATCGTGAAGACCGTGGTGGACAACTTCTTTGCGTGCGTGGACGGGGAGGACCACCTGGCCGACATCCATCTCGGCCGCTTCCCGGCCAAGACCGCCGCCCAGGTGGAGGCCATGGTGGAGAAGGTGATCGCCTTCGAGAGCGCCCCCGACCCGGACCTTTTCAACAGAACAATCCTGATGGTGGCCAGCCGGGAGGCCGAGTTCGTCCAGGCCAGCGATCAGCTGATCGAGGAATACCTCTGCCCGCCCCACCAGGCGCAGATGATCTACCAGAGCGTGCTCGGATCGGGAACCACCCAGGCCCTCATCACTGCTATCAATGCCGGGGCCCTGTTGGTCAACTACCGGGGCCACGGAGCCCATTCGATATGGGCCGATCTGTACGGCGACCTGATCTTCCATGAAAGCGACGTGGACAGGCTGGAGAACTTCGATCTCTACCCCATTTTCTTCGCCGCCACATGCATGGACGGCTATTTCGCCAACCCGTTCCTTTTCTCCTTGGGGGAAGAGCTCGTCCGCACCGCGGGCAAGGGGAGCGTGGCCGGCGTCCACTCCACGGGCTACGCCTCGGACCCTCTCACCTTCACCCTCAACCAGGGCTTCTTCGAATCCCTGTTCAACGACAACGAGCGCGTCCTGGGGCCGGCGGTCCGGAGCGCCTACATCCACTATTACGAGTTCCACTCCGCTCCGGACCCGGTCGACTACAGCGTGCTCCTCGGGGACCCGGCACTGCAAATTCCGCGGGGCATAATCGACACCGACGGCGACGGCCTGCCCGACACCGAGGACAACTGCCCTGACGATCCGGATCCCGACCAGGAGAACCTGGACGAGGACTGCCTGGGCGACGCGTGCGACCCGGATATCGACGGGGACGGCCTGCCCAATGAGGAGGACAACTGCCCCGCCCTCTTCAACCCCGACCAGCTCGACGGCGACGGAGACGATGCGGGCGATGAATGCGACAACTGCCCGGCCGACTACAATCCGGGACAAGAGGACCTCGACGGCGACGGGGCCGGAGACCTGTGCGACGACGACGCGGACGGTGACGGCTACCTCGGTTCGGCCGACGACTGCGACGACGCGGACCCGGCCGTCAATCCGGGAGCTGAAGAGATCTGTGACAATGGGATCGATGACGACTGCGACGAACTCACTGACGGGGATGACCCGGAGTGTGTCGTGGAATTTACGCTCGTCCTGGACGCATCCTACGGGTCAGGCACTCTAAGTCTGGACTATACCCTGGGCCTGCCGGAGCCGGCCTCCTGGATCAACTACCTGGTTCTGACCGCTCCCACGATCCAGCTCATCCCGCTCTGGACCGTGCCGCTGCCGGCCATCGATCCGCCCTTGTTCCTGCCGATCTCCTTCCCCTTCCCGAGCCTCGGGACGGTGGGGACCTGGACCGGCCTGTTTACCGCCGGGGGACCGCAGGCGGTACAGCTCGCCTGGGTTGAGACCGGCTGAGTGCTAATCACTTTTCGTGCGGTTTTTTTTACACTCTGCCATTTCAAACGTTTCAATATATAAATTCACCACAGAGGACACAGAGGTCACAGAGAGAGAATGAATGGAATCAAGCTCTTTCTTTCTCTGTGACCTCTGTGTCCTCTGTGGTTGAAAAATCCTTTATATAAGCTCCTCGGCTTGCCCTCATCGCATCTCTGCGTTTAACTCCTCCACGGAAAAAATTGAATTTACATGGCGCTGACAAACAAATCCCGTTTACTGATATAGTTCACTCATAATCCCCCCCTTCCAAAAGGAGGTGCGACCATGTGGGCAAAGGCAATAGCTGTCCTCGCGATTCTCATGCTTCTCACCCCTGCGGCCTGCCACCAGGGCGGCAATGATTCACCCCTCGTGCCGGATGATCCCACTGTGGGGCCTGACGACCCGGGCCCGGGCCCGGACGATCCAGGACCGGACCCGATCGAGGTCTCCTGGCAGACCTGCTCTCTCATGGAAGGGGCCGGCGACGAGCGGGCCGAGTGCGCCGAGGTGCAGATGCCGCTCTTCTATGACAGCGTGGACGAGAGGACGACACCGGTCTATGTGAAGCGCCTCAAGGCGGCCGGAGCCTCCGACGGGCAGCTCTGGCTGCTCCACGGCGGGCCGGGCGCCTCCGGGGTCGAGGAATTCGGCTTCTGGATGGACGAGATCGCCTCGTACATAGACACCCTGGACATCTACACCCTCGACCACCGGGGCGTGGGCCGCTCCGACCGTCTCGGCTGCCCGGAACAGGAGGACCCGTCGAGCGAGTGGGGCAGCTATGTGACGGACGAGGAAATGGACGGCTGTATCGCATACATGACCTGCCACTGGGGGGACGGCCTCGATGGAATCACGACCACAGCCTCGGCCAGGGACGTGGGAGAGCTCATCGAGGTGACCCGCGCTCCCGGTCAGAAGATCCTCGTGTGGGGCGGATCGTACGGTACCTACATCGGCCACCGGTACATGCAGCTCTTTCCGGACCAGCCGGACGGCGTCATCCTGGAGGGGATCGCTCCGGCAGGCACGAGCTTCGTCCATTACGACCACTACTTCAACATCAACGCCGAAAAGCTCTTCGATCGGTGCGGGGACGATCCCCTCTGCTCGAGCAAGCTGGGTGACGATCCATGGTCGCTTCTTGTGGACCTGCTCCCCATGCTCGACGAGGGCCACTGCAACCCCAAGCCCCTGTGGATGGACGGCTACACCTTCAAGATGATCCTGGCGGGCATGCTCTACTATTCGGGAATACGCGAGTACGTTCCAGCGGCTGTCTACCGCGCCAACCGCTGCAATGAGTCCGACAAGGCCGTCCTCATCAATCTCTACTACGCCATATTCGGGGATAGCGGCGTCTGGGGCGACTCGTCCCCCTATTACTCGTACATGCTCGGCAATCACATCACCGCCTCCGAGATGTGGGACAACGACGACCCGCCTTCCATGGAGGAGCTGCAGACCGTCATCGACGAGGCTACCATATGTCCGGAGAGCAGCCTCGGGATGGGCCTGATCTACGACCGGTGGCCCCGCTACCCCAGGGACGCCTATGACGATGTGTTCGCAGAGTTTTCCCAGCCCCTGCTGATGCTGCAGGGGGGCGTCGACCCGGCCACACCGATCGAGAAGGCCCAGGTACTGGAGACCCTGTACGACGGCGACCTGCAGACCTATGCCCTGTTCCCGGACGCGACCCACAATGTCATTACAGGCACGCCCACGGGCGAAGAATCCATGGACTGCGGCTATGAGCTGTTCCTCGATTTTCTCAGAGATCCCTACGAGGAGCTCGACACGTCCTGCATGGAGCAGGTGCTGCCCATCGACTTCGACGGAGACCGGGACTGGCGATACTACCTGCTGGGCACGATGGATACGTGGGGAGACGGGGATGCCAAGGGCGATGAAGAGCCGAGGGATACGGGGACAGTGCCTGACGAGCTGAAGCGATTGAAAAGGATGGGCTCTCCCCTGCTGTTTCCACTCAGGTAGAGGACTTATCGCCCTTGGGGCGGACTTTGGCTCCCAGATTTTTTAACGCAGAGTCGCAGAGGATTTTTTTTCAATTGATTCAATAAGACTCAATTGAGGGTCGTTGCGAGGAGCGTCAGCGACGAAGCAATCCACTGAGCACCCTGGCAGGTTGAGCTCGGGGGATTGCTTCAGGGCTTCGCCCCTCGCAACTTCCATGACTTTTTCCGTATTCTCCCTTGAT
>CAZFWM010000266.1:0-10636 GCA_964522545.1 uncultured Thermodesulfobacteriota bacterium | reverse complement strand
CAAGTTAGCTCTGAAAAATAAAAAAAGTCCCCGGCGAAGCCGGGATAAGTTCAAAGATGCTGCAGGTACCCGTCAATAGGCTCTCTTCAGCACGCCGAGCGCATCCTCCAGATCGACCTCCACCGGATTGACGATCATTGCTCCGTCGAGAAGCGACGTCTTGGCGATCGTCTCCAGGTCCTCTTCCTTTACTCCAGCCTCCTTCAGCGTAAGCGGAAACTTCCCGGTTCGATTGACCTCTTTTCTCAGCTGCTTGATCGTTTCGATGGATTTTTTCGCCCGGTCTTTCGGGGGCGTCTTGGTGTATTCATCCGCACCGGCCAGGGGCAGGAGGAGGTCGCCGTACAGAGGGGCGATCTTGTCCAGGTTGTATTCCATCACATAGGGCAGGAGGACCCCCATGGCAATGCCGTGGGGAATGTGACTTACTCCTCCGCACGCGTGGCCGAGCCCGTGAACCATGCCGACCATGGAGTTCGAAAAGGCGGCGCCTGCCATCAGGGCGGCGTTGGCCATGCCCATGCGGGCTTCGAGGTCATCCCCGCTTTGGGTGGCTTCCACCAGGTACCGGCGAATGAGATCGATCGCGGCAAAGGCATAGGCGTCACTCATGGGATTCTTCTGCATGCACGTATAGGCCTCGACGGCGTGGGTCAGGGCGTCCATGCCCGTGGCCGCCGTGATGTGGGGCGGCATGGTCTGGGTCATCCTCGGATCCAGAACCGCCGCGTTCGGATAGAGCCGCGGGGAGGGAAAGAGCATTTTGATGCCTTTCTCCTCATTGCGGATGACCGCCACCTGGGTCACCTCGGAACCGGTCCCGGCCGTGGTGGGAACCACGATAAAGGGCCTGAGTTCTTTCCTCAGCACATTGACGCCCATGAATTTCATAAGGTCGTCCGTCTTCTCCGTTACGACGATATTCACACCCTTGGCCGTGTCGATGGCCGAGCCGCCCCCTACGGCAATGATGGAATCGCAGCCTTTCTTCCGATAGATTTCGGCGATCTCGTTGACGATCACATTCGAAGAGTCAGGGGGTGTCTTGTCATAAATGGCCCCGATCGTAATGTTCGAGCTGTCGAAGGACTTTTTCACGATCTCGATGAGCCCGGCTTTCTCGACCCCCTCGTCCGTGACGATGATCGGCCTCGAAACATCGAGCGAGTCGAGCTCGTGAGGAATATTGTCAAGCGCATTGCGGCCGGCGAGGATTTTTACGGGATTGTGGTACTCATAATACGATGGCAACATGATCGCTCTCCTCTCAGGGGATGAATCCGAGTCGATCCACCGGCCCCGCCGGTGGATCGGCGATTCGATTTCAGATGGGGGTACGAAGGTAGATCTTCAATCTTTTCATTATTTTCTCGGCCGTCATGTCGGGGACCCGCTTCAGGACACCCTTTGCGATTATCTTCGGCCAGATATAGAACTGGACGATGTTGGACAGCCTGTACATGATCATGCTGTGGGCGGGATTCCCGATAACGGCCAGTCCGTTTTGGCTGTAAACCTGGGGGAAACTGAGCCTAGCCGTCAGCATGAGGTACGCATACTCCATGTTCTTGAAGATCAGGGTCAGGTCGGCGGCCACTTTCTTCAGACCGATAAATCTCATCCGATCCTTTTTCTTCTGCACCACCATGTAGGGGCCGTGTGGAGCGACCTCGAAGCGGATCGTGTAGCCGTCCGGCAGATCTTCGATCTCCTTGCGCGCCTGTTCGTCCAGGTCGGCCGTGTTCTGGATGGCCTTTCCGAGAACGAATAAGACCGACTTCACTACCTGGGCCTTCAAGGTTTTTTCGCCCGGCGGAATATCCGGGTATTCTTTTTCGATGTTCATCCGGCTCCTCGCTTTTCTTGATGATCGTTCTTTCAGGGGATCTCTGGATAACCTCGGTTGCCGTAGAGATCATATCATGCCCTTCCGTCAAGTCAAAACGGTACGGTATTGATGTGAGGGCTCCATACCTCTAAGATAAATGGAATGAGACGCCTCACTCGATTCCTCTTCCATTCGTGCGCAGCCGCCGTCCTGACGTCCTACTCCGGCCCCGCCCTCGGAGACATTGCGGCCGGAGCCGACTGCAAGGCGGTGCAGGGCCCGACCGTCCTGGAAAAGGCCCTCTTCGAGGGGAGGGTGAAGGTTCTCGTCAGGCTGGACATTCCCGGCATAGAGCTGCTTACCCTGGAGTCGAATCGGTACCGGGCGATTCGATCGGGACGGCCCTTTCCCCGCGAGGGGCGAGAGGCCGACACGGCCCTGGCCGCGGCCATCCTCTCGGTCTCCGACGGCGTGATCGCCCGGGTCGCCGGACCGGGTTCGGACTCCAGAGTCATCCACACCTACCGATCACTCCCCTACCTGGCCCTGGAGCTCTCCTTCGAGGGCCTCCTTCTTCTGTCGTCTTTGCCGGAGGTTCTCGAGATCCGCGAAGACGTCCCGGTCGGGCCCATCGACCCTGCCGCCGGGCCGTGGTCCTCCGCTGCCCTGCGGTCCGACGGGGTCAGGCTGAATGAGTCGATTCCCCTCATCGGGGCGGACGAGGCATGGGCACAAGGGTTTACGGGTGCGGGGTGGTTCGTCGCGGTCCTGGACACGGGGATCCGGAACACCCACGACTTCTTCGCCGGAAAGACCATCGTCGAGGCCTGCTTCTCGGCGGACGGCGACTGCCCGGATGGAAGCACCTCAATGTTGGGCCCCGGGGCGGCGGCCCATTTCGAGAGCACCTACGCCTACTATGATCACGGGACCCACGTGACCGGCATAGCCGCAGGGCGAAGCGAGGACTATGCCGGCGTGGCCCGGGATAGCGACATCATTGCGGTGCAGATCTACTCGCGCGTCCCGGCCGAGGAGTGCGGCGGAACCCCCTGCGTCATGAGCTACACATCGGATCAGATCCTGGGCCTTGATTATGTCTATTCACTGAGGGGCACCCACAGCATCGCCGCCGTCAACATGAGCCTCGGCGACGGCCGCTACGGCTCGCCCTGCGACGACGACCCGCGAAAAGAGGCCGTGGACAACCTCCGGGCGGTGGGGATCCCCACGGTCATCGCCACGGGCAATAACCGGTACTGCGGCGATGTCAACGCCCCGGCATGCATCTCCACGGCCGTGGCCGTGGGGGCCTCGACCAAGGCCGACGCCATGGCCTCCTTCAGCAACTGGCACGAGACCATGCAGGATTTCTTCGCCCCGGGGCACGTGATCCTCTCGGCCGGCGGCTGGTCCGATACGACCTACTTTCCGGCGAGCGGCACCTCCATGGCCGCGCCCCACGTGGCCGGGGCCTGGGCCCTCCTGAAGCAGGCGCGTCCCGACTTGGGCATGGAAGAGGAATACGAGGCCATGGTGAGCACGGGCCCGCCGATAATGACCGGCTGCGGCGGGGGAGCCACCCTGCCCCGGGTGCGGATCGACGCGGCCATCGACTTTTGCTGGGATCGCGACGCGGACGGGCACGGAGACGAGGCTTGCGGGGGCGGGGACTGCGACGACGAGGACCCAGAGATTCACCCCGGGCACGCCGAGGTCCCGGACAACGGCCTCGATGACGACTGCGACGGATTCGTCGACGAGCCCACTTACGGCGACCTGGGCCCTTTCGGCCTTGGAGACGGGCGACTCGGCGCCGGCGACCTCACCATTGCCGTTGCGAGCGTTCTGAATCGGTTTTCCCTGACCCGTGATCCAATCGAGCTGATCGACGTGGCCCCGATCCACCTCTGCGACGGCCCGGGTCCGGTCAGGGTATCCCCGGACCCGGACGGCATGATTGACGCGTCCGACCTGTCCGTCCTTCTCCAAGCCGGGCTGGGAACCCTGGAGATCCTGCCCCCCTGTCCCTGAGCCCTCAATCGACAGGCACCTAGAAGGATGGCTTCCACGCCGTCCGCGAGGGAAGGTTTCTCGATCCCTCCTTCTTTTTGCTTGATATTATCCGAGTTTTAAAGTAAATTCGTTGTGCAGAAATACGAGAAGGATGCGCTCCTGATAAAGTGGGGACAGCGTCCTCACAATTGCGGCTGGCTCCGGAAAAACAACAAAAAGAGGAATTCCTGTTGCGTAAAAACCAAGCTACGTGCCCGTTGGGCCTAATGGTTCCGTTTCTTGCCACCTTGTTGTCTTTGCCAAATTGTGGGAGAGATGGGAGCCGCCTCGAGGGCGCTGTGATTCTCGGCGATGGAAGAAGCGACTGGGTAATAGCCAATGACGCTATTGACCGTCCGACGCCCATTCCCCCCGTCGCGACAGGGGCATCCTTTGCAGACCTGCCAGGCTCTTTCGATCTGCGCAACGTTGGGGGCGAAAACTACGTGACCTCGGTCAAGGACCAGCAGGGGGCCACCTGCTGGACCTTTGGGACGATGGCTTCCATGGAAAGCAACCTCCTTATGACCGGGAATTGGACGGAGGCCGGGGAGGCCGGAGAGCCGAATCTGGCGGAGTATCACCTCGACTGGTGGAATGGGTTCAACCGGCACAACAATGACGACAGGGATCCACCTTCGGGAGGCGGTCTTGTTGTGCACGATAGCGGCAATTACAGAATCGCTTCGGCCTACCTTACCCGGGGCGAGGGGGCCGTGCGGGATATAGACGGTCAATCCTACGGCACCCCGCCGGACAGATACGATCCCAGCTATCATTACTATTACGCGAGGGACATCGAGTGGTTCATCCTTGGGGAGGCCCTGAGCAACATTGATACCATCAAGCGCAAGGTCATGACCGAGGGCGTCATAGGGAGCGTTATGGGCTACTACGACACATTCATGTCGGGCTACATACACTACCAGCCGCCGAGCAGTCATGAGGTCAAAAACCACGCGGTCGCCATCGTGGGGTGGGACGACGGCAAGGAGACCCAGGCTCCGAATCCCGGGGCGTGGCTCTGCAAGAACAGTTTTGGAGCCGACTGGGGCTTCGATGGCTACTTCTGGATTTCCTATTACGATAAGTACTGTTGCAGGGATCCGAAACTGGGCGCTGTTTCCTTTCGGAACGTCGAGCCTCTGGCTTATGAGCCTATTTATTATCATGATTACCATGGCTGGCGCGTTACGAAGAGGGACTGCAGAGAAGCCTTCAACGCCTTTACCGCCATGGGCGCCGCAGAGGGAGTGGAGCTGCTCCGGGCCGTAAGCTTCTTTACGGCCGAGGACAACGTGAGCTACACGGCCGCGGTCTACGCCCGCTTCGATGGAGGCGAGCTGTCGGACGAGCTCTCCGCTGCTTCCGGTACGATCGACTATACAGGATTCCACACCATCGAGCTCGACACACCCGTCGCGCTTACCGAAGGCGACGATTTCTACATTTATCTTCGGCTCTCGGAAGGCGGGCACGCCTATGACCGAACCGATGAAGTCCGGCTCTTTCTGGGCGCTTCGTATCGCACCACTGTGGAGTCGGCATCCAATCCCGGCGAGAGCTTTTACCGCAGCGGCTCGACCTGGCTGGACCTCTACGACTTGGACGATACGGCAAATTTCTGTATCAAGGGGCTGAGTCAGACAGGGACTCTCTTCAATATCGATGGGTATGTTTTCAAGAGCGACGGCACGACTCCCGAGCCCGATCCGGAGGTCACTATCGAGAACCTCGACACAGGTGAGGAATGGACAGCTTCCATAGAAGATGGCGGCAATTTTTACACGATCCCGCTAATTGCGGGCATGGATATCATGGCAGGTGATACACTGAGAATTACGGCCAGGAAGATGCTGGAAGGCGATACCTACGATCCTGCGAACTATACCTATTCCATCCATGTTACAACCCTCGAGGTTGAACAAGCCGATATGGACAGCGGTGGAATTTTCGACTTCAACCTCAGCCTGAATCACTACTGTATCAACTACTACCCCGACTATACGTACCGTATCCGGGAACAGTGGAATTACAGCGGCGCCGCGGTACTGCAGATGTGGACCGATTTCAAACAGGTCGGCCCTTATACGCAAGACGACTTGCAGACCTGGGGCCTGGAGAACAACACGCAGGCGGATATCGATGCCGGGCTTCAGCATATCGATCCCCAGGGGATGGCAGTGACCATGAGCTCGTTTGTGCCTCAATCTCGTTTCACGGTTGGGGCGATGCCTGGTGATGCGCAGGGTCTCAGCTGCGCGTTGCATCGTATTTGCTGGTGGCAGTTCCTCGGTCCGGGGGCGCTTCCAATCGGTGGGACCTATGAGCATTGGAGCTCGGTCAGGGGGATACATACCGACAAAAGGCCTCAGGACGGTCAATACGGAGAGCTCGGAGAATGGGGATATGATGTCCATGGGTTTTGGATTAACGATCCCGATTCTTCGCCGTCGAGTATCGGCGCCAACAGTTACAAAACCGCAGATGAATGGACGACAACATACTATACGGAGATTGCGGATCCGAACAATCCGGCCTGGGACGGCAACTACATCACTGTGCTCGACCCGCCGGAGCATGAATCCGGGGTCAAAATCGCCCCTGTAAAACCAAGGATTGACAGGGCGATCATCCCGATCATGGTGAAGATGCCCATTACGACAGGGAAGACTGATAAAATTGTGCTTTCTAAATCGATCGGGGATGAAGAGGCCCTTGATCTGGTCAAGGCTGCCATCGACGGCGTGACAGAGGAGCTTGCTCCATACGATCCAAGCTTTGCAGCGTCATTTGCAGAGACCGTTGCCGGCGAGCCACTCTTTGTAAACGATGATAATGGAGATTACTACATTGTGCCCTTCAATCTGCCTGTACGGAAAACAAGGCAACAACCGATCAAACCTGTCCTGATGGAGAGAGTGAAAGAAGATGGCATCGAAATCGTATACGCTGTGGGGGGGACAACCGGAATTAAAAGAATCCCGACGAAAGGGATCCCAAAGGAGAGAACACTCATCGCCGTACTTATAGACGCCGGAGACGGGCACTTCAAAGAAGCTTCATGGGTAGCTGATCCGGTGAGATATATACCCGTATCACAGGAGAAGGCATTAAAGACCGTAGTTGAGGATTTGAAGGACAAGATAGAGATGAAATATCTTGGTGAAATAGGAATCGAGCTGGTTCACCGAGGTTCAACTCCCTATTATCCGCACTGGAAGATCACAATAGAAGATCTCGGTGCGGAATTCCTGGTAAGCCAAACGTCGGAGCTTCAGACTCTCCCCATTTCTGTCTTCGTGCATTCCGGCGAGGCAGAAGAGAGAAAAATTACTGCCCCACCAGGAAATCAGAAGGGCCGGTAGTTGGCTCCGTAACTCGGAACAGGGGTTCACTCGGTTCCCACTTGTAATCTCAACCCGGCATCCGAGTTACGGAGCCTACCAGAGGAGGCTTGCCCCCTCTGGACTCCCCCAGTCAGAATACAGAAATCAGAATACACCCGACCCCCATCCCCAACTACCGGGCGCAACGGAACCCGAAGTAGGGGCCCGAGTCGTCGGGGGGGTCGTTGGTGCGATTCGCCACCCGCATGAATTTCGAGTAGGTGTACCAGGCGCCGCTGCGCAAAACACGCTCCGAGCCGCTTGCCGGCCCGGAGGGGTCGGCATATGGTGTATAAGCATAGTATTCATAATCAAACCAATCTTTTACCCACTCCCAGACATTGCCAGCCATGTCATAAGCCCCATAAGGGCTCACCCCGAGGGGATAGCTCCCTACAGGGGTCGTATCTCCCACGCCGCATCCTGAGTAGCTCGCATGGTCGCAATCGATCCCCTCTCCCCATGGATAGGTTCGCTCGTCGGCGGGGTCCTCGCATGTCTCGGGATCTCCCCCTGCCTCGCAGCCCCCGCGCGCCGCCTTCTCCCATTCCGCCTCGGTGGGTAGCCTCTTCCCGTAATAGTCGCAGAACGTATTCGCCCCGTACCAAGTAACCTCGATTGCCGGATGATCCATGTATCCGGCATCAACATACCAGGAAGATCCGTCCCATGAGATGTGTCGGTCTTCGTCGTCGGCATCCAGCATCTCGTAGCCCTCCGGAGAGATGTTCGACCCGTAGGCGTTCAGGAACTCCGCAAACTCCTCATTTGTCACCTCGTAAAGGTCGATCTTGTAGCTGCTCATATAGACCACGTGCTCGGGGTATTCGTCGTAGGCTGAGTCCGGATCTGTCGGGTCCGAGCCCATCACGAACTCCCCGGCCGGGATCTCTACCATGAAACACGCCTCATCCAAATCGGCCAAACCGTCGCAGTCGTTGTCTACACCGTCGGAGCAGTTTCCGGCCGCCGGACTCTCCTCGACGCCCGGGTTCACGGACGGATTCGAGTCGTCGCAGTCTGTGGAGTCCTTGGCCTCCCCGTCCGCTATGTCACAGCTTCCATCAGGGGCTAGTACCGTCGTCCCCACATCCGTGCCATATCCGTCCATGTCGGCATCGACGATGCAGGTGATCGTGTCCGCGCCATTGCAGTCCTGGTCGATTCCGTCGTCCGCAACCTCGGCCGCTCCGGGGTTAACGCCCGGGTAACTGTCGTCGCAGTCATCCCCGCCGCATATCTCGCCATCGAAACCGTCGCCGTCTATGTCTGCGGGGCGAAGATCCATATACCCCGAGGCCGCCTGCAGGAGCACCGATAAGTCAGTTGCGTCGAGCCTGCCGTCCGGTTCGGGGATGGCCGAGATGGGGACCGTCGAGTTATCGCAGATCCGGACTGGAGCCACGTCGATTAGTACAACCTCTTCGTCGTTGAGGATTAGCATAGATTTTATGCAATTGATCGTGAGGGTGAAATCGCTGGCGGACAATCGACCGTCTCCCTCACCGAAGGGGGCGATGTCACCCTCGATCTCAGCGGCAGGAACCACACCGTCGCAGTTATTGTCAAGCCCGTCACAGAGCTCCGGCGCACCCGGGTAGATATGCTCATTCCCATCGTCGCAGTCCCCTTCAAAAGCGTTTCTCTTGGAGACAGTACCATTCTCCCCTGTCCCCGCATAGATATATCCGTCAGACGCTTTGAGAAGAGTGTTGGTAAAAACAGCTCCGCTGAGTTCCATTGCCAACCATGTGGCCCCTCCATCGCTGGTCCGGTACGCATAGGCAGAGCCTTCTCTTGTGCCGCCGGCCCAAATGGATCCATGGGCCTCGATCAGAGTCATGACCTTAAGGTTGAGCCCCGATAGGAATTCCCAGGTGATCCCGCCGTCATTTGTCCGGAAGACTCCATTCGGTTCAGTCCCGGCATAGATCAATCCATCCGAAGCTGCAAGCAAATCTTGGACGTGGATTGCTCCATCGAGGTTGGAGGTGCTTGTCCAGGAGGCCCCTCCGTCGCTCGTCTTGTACACATTGCCGTCGTTTCCTGTTCCGGCATAAATGGTCCCGTCCGCTCCCTCCTCCAGAGATTCAATAATTATTGCCCCGCTTATCTCTGCTGTATTTATCCATGTTACCCCTCCATCGTCCGTCCGGAAGACATCTGCATAGGGATAGGTTCCAGCATAGAGGGCTCCGTCCGAGGCCTCAAGAAGACAGCTGACTATGGTCGCCCCGTTGAGGTCCGCGGTGGGTTCCCAGGTCGCCCCTCCGTCACCGGTCCGAAACACTTCTCCGTCAGGCTCGCTGGTATCTGAAACTCCCGCATAGATGTACCCGTCCGATGCCTCAATGAGATCATAGACTGCATTGGCGTTGGGGACATGTTGCTGGGTGGGTGTCCAGGTGGCTCCGCCATCGCTCGTTCGGGAAATATCGCCCCCTGGAAAGCTCCCGGCATAGATGTATCCATTCGAAGTCTCAAGTAAAGCGTAGACATGGCTCTCCCCTATTACTCCCGCAGTGCTGAGCCATCCATCCTCACAGATCATGTACCCGTCACCATCCGCATCCTCCTCGTCGCTAGGGACCGTCCCGTCACAATCATTGTCTATCCCGTCGCAAATTTCCAGAGCACCGGGATGTACAAAAGGATTTGAGTCGTCACAGTCATCCCCGCCACAGGCTTCATCATAATGACCGTCCCGGTCGTCGTCCCAGCATTCGAATATAGTTGGGTCGAAGTCGGGCAACTGGCTCATTGACTGATTGCATTCCGGATCGGCGTCGCTCCAGACGTCGCAGTCCGTGCTCCCACACGCCTCATCCGGATGTTGGTTTCCATCATATTGCACTGCAGCAACGACCCCTGCCTGAATTGTGAGGCAGTCCCCACTTCCACTCCGGTCGACATGGTTCATGGCGCCCAATGTCGCGGATGTAAAGACGGTGAGGATAAAAATGACAGCGGATGGAGTAGATATGACTGGCTTCATTTTTCCCTCTCCTATTTTTTGCGCACAGACGTTTTGTTCTGAGCGACTCTCTTCTATAAATTATGCAACATTTTCAGAGAAAATGCTAAACCAAAAAAATCGCACCACTGTCTACGAGGTGCGATCATCGTCGTAACCTGCTGAGATATAACATGCGGACATTGCAGAAAGCCCCCATCACAAAAGCAACGGGGGCCTTGAATTACCGCACAAAGGGATCATCTCTTCCTATTGGCCCGGCAAACCGGTATCCACCCATTCAAGATCCACAACTTGGACAGCAAATAGGCCAGAGTAAAGCCCTATCCAACCCACACTAGGCCCAAAATAAGCGCAGTTTGACTCGGTTGTAGCTCACTCGAGAAACAA
>CAZFWM010000265.1:0-10644 GCA_964522545.1 uncultured Thermodesulfobacteriota bacterium | reverse complement strand
CGTTGGAGTGTAATTCATTTCTGAATTGAGACATTCATTCAGAAGCAGGTCGCATTCACGGTTCCCGCGGGAGCGTCCATCCAGAGTGGCGGGATCCCGGAAGGAGACTTCGATTACTATGGAAACGATTCGAACCAGGAGATCATCCAGATCGAATTGCCGCACAGGGGACCCGGCGCCGTGCTTACCGATGAGGAGGGGGGAGAGACGGGATGGGACTTTACCGAATTTGGCTCGCAAGGCCTTCCGCTCTTCGACGTCGCCGTGCTCGACCCGGAGCCGGTTCGTGATCCTTTGGGACGCGATGCAAACTGGACGGTCGAGGTCACCGACGCAGGCGAGTGCACCGATGTCAAGATCGCAAATCCGATTACACTTGCCTTCACCGCATTCCCCGGAGGCACGGACGTAAGACTCCTTAGCGTTTATGCCGGGACGAGTGACGGCGGCCCCTGCGAGCTGCCGGAAGGCTCGACGGTGAAGATCCGATATACAGGACGTGTTCCGGGCCGATCCACCCGCTGGGGGAGAGGGTACGGCCAATATTTCGAGGAACACTCCTTCAAACCCCATTTTCGATACAGGAGCTGCGACGGCGACTGTTCGGATGATTGGATCGTGCTCTCCGACGATCAGGTAGACCAGCTGTCGATCGAGCCGTATCCGGGGAATCCGGCATTCGCAAATGCCATAGCTCCGCTCGATATCGTAAAAGACGAGCCCTTTGAGCTGACCGTCGTCCTCACCGATAAATACGGGAACCCTCGCCCCTATTCCGGACATGTGGGGCTGACCTTATACGAACTGGGAGAGTATCCCACGGAGCTCGACTGTATCGAGTTCAACGATGAGTGGGCCAAAGACATTTCGAAACTCGGCACTCCGAGCCTACCTTTGAGCTATGCCTCGACGGGGATCAAGAAGGTCGTGCCCATGCTCTACTCTGACGATCAGTGCACGGATTCAGTGGAAGGTGTACGCTCGATCTCTCACTGGAGCGTGGTTTCAGAGGAGAATCCCGGCTACAGCCGTCTGATGGGTGATATACACATTCACTCGGGGAACGGGGCTGCCAAGATCAAATTTATGGAGGAAACCTCTCCCGGGGACCACACGGGCCTCTACACAGACACACAAAAAGCGCTTGAGTATCTCCAGTACGTTTCCGGATACGATTTTGGTGCGATGTCAGAGCACTCCATCAGCTGGGAAGGCTACTACAGGGATTATCTGCTTCCGAAAGTGGGGGATGATCCGGCGTGGGAGGAGGGAGGCGAATGCTACCCGCCCGACCTCGAGTCGGAGACTCCCGGTTCCGAGATTCCCACCCCTGGATTCGAGACCTGGTGGCATGGCTCCCAGCAAGCCGCCTACACGTATCAGCGGGAACACAAGGACGGATTCACCGTGTTCCCGGCGTATGAATGGCATGCAACCCATACGGATATGGGAGTTGACGAAAGCCCGCTGCACAGAACCGTTCTGTTTCAGGATTTCGACGCGGAAGTTTGGGAAGCGCCCGGACATGATCTGCCCTTGCTGACCGGAGATATCCTCGACATACCGCCGCAATGTCTCGTTTACTTCCTCAAAGAGAAATGCGGCTACGGTCCTGACGTAGAAGGGAGAGAGGTCCTCACCATTCCTCACATGATGTCGAATTCTTCCACTAACCAGGAATGGGATTTGACGTATGGTGGAGACTATTCGCACCTGGCGGATGTCGACGATATGGACGACTATCAACGAGTGGGCGAGATATTCGGCGGCCGGAACTTCGACCAGAGAGTGAGCTCTCCCCTGACGGTCTTCGAGGGGGACTCTCAAAACCCGGAGAAGTACAGCTATCGCTACGGCTGGCGGGAGATGGGCGCTCACATCGGCCTCATCGGAGCCTCGGACAATCACTACCAGACGCCGGGTATAAACGACACGAGGAGAGCCGCCGAAGGCCTCCCGGATGATGAGGCGGGCACGAAATACCAATACAACCACACAGGCGGAGCCTCCTTCGTCCTTGCCCGGGGGGATTCGAGCGGCAATTCCCGGAGCGCCATCTTCTCCGCCTTCAAAGAGCGCCATGTTTACGCCACATCCGGCATCCGGGCCTACCTCGACTTCTACAACATGGGCGGTGGGGAGATGATGGGCTCCAGGATCGAAGAGAATGGGGATTACATCGTCCTCGCGTTCAGTCTTATGGCAGGAATGGAGATCACCAATTTCCAGATCGTCGGCGTCCGCGTGGGTGACCCTACCCAAGAGTATGTAGCCCTGGTCAACGACGCCCCGACGAGCCAGAGTCCGGCGGGGACCTTCTATGCGGACGGGGAAATCTATACCGGTTACAAGGTCATAAAAAATCCGGTGCGAAGCTTCTCTAATGACCCGGATATGGAGTGGCTCTACTATGTTCGGGCGTCTCTTAAGGAGCATGATTGCGATGAAGGCACTGATGAAACGGTTTGGTCAAGCCCGATTTGGGTCACATGGTCGGCCGAATGATTTGAACCTTCAGCTTCCAGGCACAACAATCTTCAAGATTACATCAAACGGGATGAAAGACAGGCAGGCGGATCACGAGAAAAGGCTTCCTGGGCGACGAAAGTGCTCAGTACAGAAAAGGAGGTTCGTTATGAAGACATTTCGAAGATGGAACCAAGCAAGGTCAGGCTCGGCATTTCTGAGCAATCTCCTCAGCGCCACCTTGATCACCATCACTTTTTGCCTCTCGGGTTCGGTCGCGCTTCTAGCTTTCGCTTCGCTGGGGTGCGTGCCGGGGCAGGTCGAAGGGCGAGTCCTGGATGCAACCACAGGCGATCCGATCCCCGAGGTCGTTATGGTCTTCGGTGACGGCCAGGACATCTCTGTAACGTCCTCCAATAAAGAAGGGCAATACACTGGCCGGCGAACCCAGGTCCTTCTGATCAAAGCCGGCTACGCTACTCAAGTCGGAGACATTTACGAGCAACGATCGACAGATCTCTCAATGAGGCCGGTTCCGAGCTCCTCTTAGGGGGCGGATGTAGAACGAAAAAATGAAACTTTGTTATTTGTTTTGATTTGATTTTGTGCTATGGTGCGATCATGTCTTAGGTTGATACAGGTCAATCTGAAAATTGAGGATTGGAGAATCCCCATTATGATTAAAAAACCATGCAAGTAATGGGGTATTCTTCTGTTGGATTTCAAGGTTCGCATTAAATCGAAGAAGGAGAGGCAAAAATGAAAATTATCGCTCGTATCGGCCTCATTCACCTTTTCCTGATCTTCACTCTCTACTCCAGCCCGGCCCTGGCCGTCACAATCCACGTCCCGGAGGACCAGCCGACGATCCAGGAAGGGCTCAATGAGGCGGAGTCCGGGGATATCGTTCAGGTGGCCGACGGGACGTACCGCGAAAATATCGTGTGGCCGGATAAAGACGGCATCACCCTGATAAACTTGGACGGTCCATCGAATTGCACGATAGATGGGGGCGGGGCCGGCACAGTGATCACCATGACCGGGGAATCCCTGACCAAAAAAACCGTTCTCGATGGGTTCACCATTACGAACGGGGTGGGGACTTGGTTCAAGTATGATGATAAGCCTCCACCTGAGCCAGCTTTGTGGGCCTCCTGTGGCGGCGGCATATTGGTGTACAAGTGCTCTCCCACGATACGAAACCTTCAAATCTGGGACAACGACAACGCCGCCGGCCTTGGGGGCGGGATGTTCCTCGGGTTCTCCTCGGCCACGATCAAAAACAACGTAATCGCCGGCTGGAGAGACGGGCCGGTGCCGGGAAACAGCGCCGACAAAGGCGGGGGGATTTATCTTTACTCCTCATCACCGATAATTTTGAACAATACTATTGTGTACAATACGGCCTCGGCTTCGGGCGCCGGTATCTATGCCGAAAATTCAGGGGCCGCCGTAGTGAACAGCATCATCTGGGGCAATACGCCTGATTCCGTAGGGACCGATGAGAAGGAGTCCGGCCTGAGCATTACTTATTCTTGTGTCGAGGGGGGATGGTTCGGTGAAGGAGGGGAAGGAGTTATCATAGATGATCCCGGTTTCGAGGATCCAGATGGAGGGTGGTTCATCTTGGCAACAGACTCAGCATGTATCGACATTGGAGATTCGTATTCGCGCCTGGACATGAAAGATGAGCTGACCGAAGACGCAGTGTATCCTGCGCAGGGGGAAGCGGATACTGACATGGGAGCCTATGGCGGGACCGGAGAGCTGCCCGCAGAGGTGATCGGTGGAGAGGTTGGGGACGAAGTGCCTGAGACGCTTGGGGCTAAGAGGACACCTTACATCGTCGCAGAGGACATCATTGTGCCCGTCGGAAAACAACTCATAATCGAGCCTGGCGTGGAGTTAAAGTTTCACAACCGCTCAGGCCTGATGGTATTTGGTGTCTTGGAGGCAGACGGGAAAGCGGGTGAGATCAAATTTACAAATTGGGAAGAGTGGGATACAGGAGCAGGGATAAGGTTTCATTATGGTTCCAGTGGAAATTTGAGCTTCTGCCAGATCGACCATATGGAGAATATCTTTGGCGGCGGGATCTCCTGCTCGGATTCCTCACCGGCCATCGCGCACTGCACGATCACGGAAAACAGCGCCGACGTGGGCGGCGGGATCTTCTGCCTCCGCTCCGAAGCGACGATCACGAACTGCACGATATTGAAAAACAGCGCTGACGGCGGCGGAGGGATCGACTGCTTGAACTCCTCCCCGACGATCACGAACTGCACGATCTCAGGTAACGGAGCATTCGGCTCATGGGGAGAGGGCGGCGGGCTCCACATCCAAGAGACTAGCTCCCCGGTGATAACGAATTGCATGATCTTTAAAAACAGCGCTGGAGAAGAGGGCGGAGGGATCTCCTGTTTGAACGACTCCTCCCCGGCGATCACGAACTGCACGATCTCGGACAACATTGCTTCCTTCGGCGGCGGGATCCGCAGTGACAACTCCTCTCCAAGGATCACTAACTGCATCTTGTGGGCGAACTCTGCTCCCGACGGCCCGGAGATCTATGTGCCTTCAGGTTCACCGGTGGTCACATACTCCGATGTGCAGGGGGGAGAGTCTGGTGTGTATCTAGGACCGGAAAGCGATTTGAACTGGCTGACCGGGAATATCGACGAAGACCCGCGCTTCGTCGGTGGAGGGGACTACCACCTCACGTCGAGCTCTCCCTGCATCGATGCCGGCACGGATGCAGGAGTTTGCAAGGACATGGATGGAGAATGTAGGCCCCAGGGAGCCGGATTCGACATGGGGGCGGATGAGTATATTGATCCTTATTGCTTGGATGACTCTGACGAAGACTGCTACTACGACATAGACTGCGGAGGATCCGACTGCGACGATACCAATCCTTACATAAATCCCTGTGCCGACGAGATCTGCGACGACGAGGTGGACAACGACTGCGACGATCTGATCGACTATGATCCCCTCGATCCCGACTGCTGCACCGACTTAGACGGTGATGGATCCTTCGTCGAAGGCGGGCTGTGCGGCCCTATCGATTGCAACGATTCCGATCCCGATGTCAATCCGGACGCGCCGGAAGGGCCCGTAATCAACTGCGACGGAATCGACAACGACTGCGATGGGGAGATCGATGAGGGATTCACTGATGCCGATGGCGACGATTGGGCATGCTGTGAGAGCGAAGAAGGCTGCGAAGTAGACTGCAATGACGACGACCCGGCCATCCATCCCCTCGCTCTCGACCCATGCGATGGTACCGACCAGAACTGCGATGGAACTGATGGAGTCCTTGAGATCTGCGGAAACGGGATCGACGATGATTGCGATGGCTTTGTCGACGGAGAGGACGACAAGGACTGTCAGATATGGGAGAAGTATCCCGGCAATCCAGTTCTCGATCTTGGACCCCCTGGAGCATGGGATGCTGTTTTGGTTGCTTCACCCAGTGTCCTTTTTGACGGCACGGAGTATAAGATGTGGTACGCTGGCAGTGATGATGGTAAACACTTTAGGATCGGCTATGCCACGAGTGCCGACGGCATCGTGTGGAACAAGTATGCCGGTAATCCGGTGCTCGATTTGGGACCCACTGGTTCATGGGACCAATATGTAGTCGGCCTTCCATACGTCCTCCTTGACGGCGCTGAGTACAAGATGTGGTACACCGGCAGTTATGATGAAAGTCCCAGCTCCAGGACCGGCTATGCCACGAGTGCCGACGGCATCATGTGGAACAAGTACGACGGCAATCCGGTGCTCGATGTGGGACCGGCAGAATCATGGGATGAAGTACAAGTTCACGGTCCCAGCGTCCTCCTCGATGGCAACGAGTACAAAATGTGGTTTGGTGGCACTGATGTTAGCCTCAACTTCAGGATCGGCTATGCCACGAGTGCCGACGGCATCGTGTGGAATAAGTACGCAGGCAATCCGGTGCTCGATTTGGGATCCGATGAAGCATGGGACAAAGACTGGGTTTACACTCCCAGGGTTCTCTTTGACGGCAAGGAGTATAAGGCGTGGTTCAGCGGCCGTGATCGTCCATTTGATACTATCGGCTATGCAGCCAGTGCCGACGGAATCGAGTGGAATAAGTTTGCCCGCAATCCCGTGCTCGAACGGGGACCAAAGGGAACGTGGGATTATAAATGGGCTAACGCTCCAAGCGTCCTCTTCGACTTTGACTGCAATGCGTATAAGATGTGGTATGCGGGTCTTGATATCTTCAATCTTAGGATCGGCTACGCCATCTTCCTGCCCGGCGGCAGGGACCTCGACGGTGATGACTCCTATGACGAGGCCGGTGAGCCCTGCGGCGGCTGGGATTGCAATGACTCTGATTCTGAGATCCATCCAGGCGCCACTGAGATTTGCGACGGCAAGGACAACGACTGTGACGGGCAAATAGACGAGGGCTTCACCGATGCCGACGGAGATGGGTGGGCCTATTGTTTGGACTGCTGCGACGATCCCTCTGACCCATGCTGCCCGGTCTCCTACCCCAACCCCTATAATCCGGAGGTCTGCGACGGCTGCGACAACACCTGTGACGGCTGGATGCCTGAACTCGAATTCGATGACGATGGGGACGGGTATGTGGAGTGCCCGGCATGGGTGGGCGATCCCGGCCTTCAGGGCGGCGACTGCGATGACGAGGACCCGGCCACCTACCCGGGTGCTCCGGAGCAGATAGACTCCACCAAAGACAATAACTGCGATGGGAAGATCCCCTTCGACGAAGAGGAAAGAAGCGAGGGAGAGCACTGCGGCTGCGCCCAGTACCGGGCCCCTGCACGAAGCGGCCTTGCCGCCGCGGCCATGGTCTGGCTGGTGCCGGCTGTGTTTATCGGGATCTTGAAATCGAGGGTGCGGCGGGAGAAAAAGAGGGCCTGACCGCCGCCCCCTCACTGCCTTGTCGGCGATGTGTCCGGATAGAGCCCCATCCCCGGCTTGAGCCAGAAGAGTTTGTCCCAGCGCTGGCCGATCGGGGCTGTTTCGATGTGGGAGGTAAGGCCGGTTTCGGCGAGGCGGTTCGACCATTCTTCCGCCGCCTGGAGATGCCCGGCCGCTTTCGAGACCTGAATCCCGCACCAAAGTGTCTCCGGATCCTTTGGGGCCTGTTCGATCCCTTTCCTTTGTATCTCGAAAGCCTCTTTTGCCCGATCCTGTCTCCCCAGGGTTGCGGCCAGCAGGTTGTAACCCCGTGGGCTCTCATCGAACTCTTTGATCATACGTAGTGAAAGATTGCTGACCTCATCGAGTTCACCCAGGTGCAAGAGGACTCGTCCATGAAAATCGAGGGCCACCGGATCCTCGGGGAATCGGGAGGACATCTCTTTGGAAAGCTTGAGGGCCTTGTGCATCTGTCCGGTTACAAGAAGCAATTGTCCGTGTTGCAGCCTGACCTCCATTTTATCGGAAAATTGGGTCACCAGGGTGCCGGAGAGATCGAGGGCCTGTTCAAGTTCCCCGGATTGGTAGTATGAGGAGCAGAGTTGGAGGTGGGCATTCAGATTGTCGGGCTCGATCTCGATGGCCCGGCGGATCAATTCTCTGGAGCGTTCATAGTCGCCGGACATGCTGTAAAATAAACCGGCATTGTTCAGCGCGCTCGTGCTGTTCGGGGCCAGATCGAGGATTATCTTATCATAGTACAGCTTTGCTTTTTCATAGTCGCGCCGGATCACGTAGTAGCGCGCAAGGAAGTCATAGGCCCAAAACGAATTCGGAGACTGATTAATTTCCTCCTCGAGAATCGCAATGCCCACCGCATCGTTCCCCATTTCGATGTTGTTCCATCCCAGATAGATCCGGTTTAAAGGTTCTTCTGACTTTAATTCGAAGGCCTTCTCGAAATAATAATGTGCTTTCTTGTACTGTTCCTGCTCATGATAAATCCTTCCGATACCTCTCCAGAAGTCAAAGTACTGATCGTACAGATCAATGCATTTCTGAAACATCTCGCGGGCCTTCTTGTATTGACCCATATATTTATACGTCAGGCCCAGGGAATGATAGGCCCAAATGTATCCGGGTCGGATTTTAATTGCCCGACGGTCGTATTCCTCCGCCGTTTTGTAAGCATATTTCGAGCGATAGGCCATGGCGAGTACATGATAGGCCTCGGCCTGCTCGGGGTCGAGCTCGAGGGCCTTTTTACAGTACTCGATGGTTCGATCGATCAAATGAATATCGGGCTCGTATCCTCGATTGTACCGATCCCAATAACTGAACGCTAATCCCACGTAAGCCAATGCAAAAGAGTCATCGGCTTCCAGGGCTTTCTCGAAGCGCTCGATCGCCTCTTGATTCGCGTTTATATCATGGATTCGATTTTTCTTTTGGCCGAGGAGGAAGTGCTCATAGGCGTTCAGAGAATCGGTAAGAGGTCTTTTCAAATGTCCTAATTCCTCAGCCGTGATCTTGACCTCCATGATCGAGATAATCTTCTCTGCGAGGTCGTCCCAGGGGGCGAAGAGATTATCAATGGTAAGCTCGGAATCATACGGCTTGCTCCACACCTGACGGCCCATATCTGTTGAAATCAGCTCGACGAATATCCTCAACCGGTCAGTGCTTCTCTGAACAGTGCCGTGGAGAATATATTGACATTGAAGTCTGCTCTTGATCTCCCCGATTTCGAAGTCCCCACCTTTGAATTGTCCTACCTCCATGAGAGGGACAACGCGTAAGCTACTGATATGGGTAAGGCCATAGATGAGGCCCTGGGTCAGGCCAAATGCAAGATTGACATCTTCTGCTTTTCCGCTAATGTTTTCAAAAGGGAGAATGGCGATCAAAGGTGGAGTGCTCGGAGGAGGAGGCACTCCACCTTTGATGAAAAGGAACAGAGCGACTGAGGCGAGAACCAATAAAATTGATATAATATATGTTAGGTTCCTCCTAACGAGTGTAGGGGGGGAGGTGGCTGGCTGAGGTAAAGTTTGTAATGGGCCTTCCTCATGTTCTCGCTCTGTCAAGTCATCCGGTTCACGGCCGATTTCCTTCGGAGGCTTTTTAACAGGCTCTCCTTCCTCTTTTTCCGCAGAAAAATACGAAAACCCCGGGTCCCCATAGAGAAGATAGCTCGCCCAGACGATACTCTCCTCACCATACCGTTTCGCCACATCATCCCGTGCGACCCTCATGCTCTTCCCGACCGAGCCTCCTCCGATCAACTCGTTGTAAAAGGCATGGGCGAAATGGGCGCCGGGCTCGTCCAGAATGCTCCAGAACGTGCCGATATAGTGCTGGACCCCTGCCGCGAGAAAGGCATTTGCGAGCCCGAATATCGTCTCTTCAGAGTGTTCGTCGACTCTCCACTCCCCGACCTCGCTGCTCTGGCATGCATTGGAGAAGACCAGAGAAGGCAGGGGCCTGATCCCTTTCATCTTGACGAGCAGCGCCGCCGTGACTGTTCCTTCCTTGACCAGCCAGCCGCTCTGCGAGGGGTCGTCGGTATCATACGTCGCATGTCCCGCATAGTGGACGATGTCGAAATCCCGGATCGACCGCCTGATGTAGTCCGTCCTGATGTTCCGGGTCTTACTGGAGATGTGAACCCTGTCGACGTAGAGGTCCAGTGTATTCCTGATCAGCATCCCCTCTTGGCGGGCGGCCGGCAGGTCCCCTTTTGGATCAAAGAGGAGGAGCATGCTCAGGGGCGGATCGTACTTCCTCTGCTGGAAGTGGGGGGTGCGCTGCCGGGTTGTGACGATTCGTCCGAGATTGAAGCGTCGGCAGAGAAATTGCTCGCCGTCGAAGAGAAGTTCCCAGGGGATGTGGACCAGCCTGTCCTCGATGTGGATGACGAGATCGGATTCCTCCTTGCCCTGAAGCCGTTCCTTGACGGAAAGGGGGAGGAGATTGTCGTAAAGGTCCTGTCCCAGGCTCTGGAGCTGAACTCTAAGAGAGGGGTCGAGACGGCCTCTTCTGGTGGCCTTGTTGAGAAGGCCGAGGAACTCCCGGCACAGCTTCGTCACTTCTCCGGCGGAAAAGTCGAGATACTCATAATGATCGAACGCACCTCCCTCGGAGGTGCGGACCTTGAGCCTCTCTCCTTCGCATGAAAAATCGATAGTCAGTCTTGCCATCTTTACGTCACAATTCAGGGCTACTTCTGTGGTCGGCTATGGGAATGGATTA
>CAZFWM010000264.1:0-10654 GCA_964522545.1 uncultured Thermodesulfobacteriota bacterium | reverse complement strand
GCGCTGGCCGACGGCAGTCGTGAGGATATGGTACAGTGAAGTGGATAGCCCTTAAGGCTAAAATCTTATTTGAAAAATAGTGCGGAGTGAGCTATATTCCATTGCGAATTCAACCCGAGAAATGCAGTGGGCGCCGTAGCGAGGCGCCGAAAACCTTAGCGAAACGAGCGTTGCAGCAAGGTTTTTCAAGCCGCAGTAGGTGGCTACTGCAATGTTAGAGCCTTTCATTCGTACATCTTCGCGGCTTGCGTAGATGTGGGCGCAATGTCAATGGGCCGAGAGAGTTTACAGTTTACAGTCGACAGTCGAGAGTGAGAAGCATGTAACTCTCGACTATAAACTGTTGACTGTCGACTAAGAGCTCAATTTCGTATTGACTATGCAATATTTCGCTAATTTGGTTGCGGCTTCGCCGCTCTAAGGTACAAGGAGGAGAGAAAATGGCTCCACAAGAATCGCAGGTGAGCTACGTAAGTCTGTTCGCGCGGGAGCTGGTCCGGGCGCTGCCCTGGGGGATCGTCTTTCTGATCGTGCTCCTCATCTTTTTGATCGGCGTAAAACGGAACTTCGTGGCCATGGCGGACTTTGCACTCAAGAGTTCCACACAGCAGGTCAAGTCCATGATGCTCGATCCCCGTATCGTGGGCGGAGTGAAGAACACGGTGAAAAACGGGCTCAATTACGGCGTGATGACGGGAAAGGACACCCTCTTTCGCACTGTGGCGGATCCCTATTTCAAGGATGAGGTGAAGAAGGCGGTCGACTACTGGCGCCAGGCAGGAGAGGATGAGCCGCCGCCGTGGCGTTCGAAGAAGTAGCTCGATTGTATAGGAAATCCAATTGACCCCGAAGGGGTCAGGTCATGTAGCCTGGGGTGTCAACCCCAGGAGCAAATGAGCTCATTAGCCCGCCCAAAAGGCGATAATTCATTCCTAGGTAGTCATCCTCCCCTTGAGGGATTCGATTTCATCACACAGGGAGTTCACCAGGCTTTGTGCCTCGGTGAGTCTCTCCTGGAGCTTTGTAACATTTCTGAACGAGATGATAGCCCCCATCAGGTCTCCGTTAACGCCGGTCAGGATACGTAGATCGAGATTGAGAGCGATTGTGTAATTCTCTCCTTTATTCATTATCGATATCTCGAAGCTTCCCTTTGTATCCTCGGACCTGCTTGCCTGGTCCCAGATGGCGTCCAAATCGCAGTCCCCCCCATGGAACACCTCGCCCCAGTCCTTTCCGACCACTTCCTGGGAGGCGTAATCGGTGATCTCCTCGGCCGTGCGGTTGAAGTTCGTAAGCTTTCGGTCCCGGTCGATCACGCACAGCCCTTCAGGGAGCTGGTTCATGATCGCCTCAACCTTGCACTTTTCGTAAAGGATCTCACTGTAGGTCTCCATCAACTTTTCGTAAGAGGTCTTGAGCTCCTCGTTGCTAAGCTTGAGCTCCGTGAGCAGGCGCTTGTTTTCCCTGCGCAGGCGCTGCTTTTCGAGGGATTTTTCCACATCGATCACGACGGTGTTCAGGTTGTCGAAGGGCTTTAACAGGTAATTGTCCGCCCCCAACTTGATCCCTTCGATCGCCGTCTCCAGCCGTGCATAGGCGGTCATCAGGATCACGGAACAATCCGGCTGCACCTCTTTTATCTCTCGCAGCACCTGGATCCCATCCTTGCGCGGCATGATGATATCGAGGAGGAGGAGGTCGTATTTGGATTGACCGGCCTTCTTCATTGCCTCTTCCCCATCCTCCGCTACATCCACGGTATAGCCGTGATGGGTCAGGATCTTCGTGATGAGGTCGCGCAGAACTTGCTCATCGTCGACCACCAGTATCTTCGTCGATTCGTTGTTTCGATCACTCATTGCCCCCTCCGGTCCGATACCGATGCTCTTTCTGTCGGCAGGGTAAAATAGAAAGTGCTCCCCCGTCCCAATTCACTATCCACCCAGATGCGTCCTCCGTGTTTTTTGACGATCTCTCTGGCAATGAAAAGCCCAAGGCCTGTGCCGCCTTTGGCTTTTATATCAGAATCGTCCGACTGATAGAAGAGGTTGAAGATTTTCTCATGAAGCTCCACCGGTATGCCGGGCCCATTGTCGCTCACCGCCACTACGATCTCCTTTTCGCCCAGCCTCTTTGCCTCGATGGTTATCATTCCGCCTTTGGGAGTGAATTTGATGGCATTGCCCAGGATATTGGATAGCACCTGACCGAGCCTGTCCCAATCTCCCTTGACCCGTGGTAAGTTGTCTTCGATTTTTGTTTTTCTATCAATCTCTTTTGCAGCCGACTCTTTGGAAAAAATATCTGAAAAGTAATGGATCAGGTCCGTCAGATCCAAGGCTATGAATTTGTACTGGATGAGGCCGGCCTCGATCTTGGCGGTATCGAGGAATTCATTGACGAGCAATGCCAGCCGGTCTATTTCCTTCAGTATGATGTGGAGAAAATCCTTCTGCGTCTCCCGAGTTTCATCATAATGGAGCATGAGTTCGGCATAGCCTTTTATCGCGGTGAGGGGCGTGCGGATATCATGAGCGACCATATTCAGGAAGTCGGTCTTTTTTCTGTCCAGCGCTATAAGTCTCTCATTTTTGCCGTTAATAATCTCGGCCTTCATTCGTTCACGTTTCAGCATCTCCACCAGGAAACCGTAGAAGAGGGAGACGATGAACAGAAAGGGGATACGGAGGTAGAGCTCCGTATTCGTAAAATCCGTGGATACTCGGAAGACCAGGACGCTGTAAATGAGGATCACCACGCACGTATTGATGAGGACCACCTTGAAGTCCCCACCGAAGGTAGCGAAAAAGATGATGAGAAAGTAGATCAGGTAAAAATCCGAAGTGATCAGCCCTGCGTAATAGATCCCCATGGATACTAAGATGGTGTCGGAGATTACGAGAATATAGTCAAACCTGGGGTGAAAGAAAAACCGATCAGGGAGATATGACAGGATCACGTTGGAAAGGAGCAACGATAGGATCAAGAGATGTTTACTGTAGTCGGCAACGTCGGCCTGCTTTCCGAAGATGATCAGGTAGGATGTGGCGATGATCAGGAGCCAGCGAAGGAGGAGAACCCCTCTTTTCTTGGATATTTTCTCCACAAAGGGGAAAGGCTCCTGGAATTCGTTGGTGATGGTTTTTGACTGAATACTCAACCTCTGCCCACCTAGGTTGGAAAAGCGAAATTAAACACAGGCTAATAAAAGCAATTCAATATTAAGCAACAATCATACCAGTTTTTTAAATGGTGTTTAGCCAGTTTTTTTAACCTCTTTTGATGAAGAAATGTCAAGAAGTTGCTACTTTTTTTCAGTCGGATATATAGGATGTATCGATTTTCGGCAGGATCTAAGCGTGATAGATTTTTTTCGTGCCCGTGCCCGAAAAAATTGGCCGCACAGAAGAATCGGGCATGGGCACGGGCGCGGGCACCGGCCTTCGGCCTGGGCACGGGGCCAACTTCAAGCAATTGATTCCATTATCGGCAATTTTTTGTCGATCGCAGGCCCCAAAATGCCTAATCCACGGGACGGATCACCAGCAAGTCCACGCTGTGAGCCGGCTGGTCGAGGGTGATACGTCCCGACACCTCTTCCACCGTTCCCTTCCAGATCTCGCGCACGCGGTACGTCGCGTTGGGGTTCAGCCCTACGCCATCGAGTCGCACTTCCGTGGTTCCGGCCGTGTCATCCCAATTGAAGACGCCGACCACGACCGAGTCGTCGCTCATCTCGAGCTTCCAGAGTCGCGGCGTGCGGCCCCCCGTGTAGATGGGAACGCCCAGCCCCTCGGCGATGTCGACCACCATGGGCGAGAGGATCATCTCCAGGCTCGGCTCCTCGAACAGGTCGACCGGCACGGCGCTGCGTCCGGCCCGGACGATGTCCAGGACCTCGGGGTGCCGGAGCAGCGCCATCCGGTCCCGTCCGAGGGAGGCCAGATCCTCACTCACGAGCCAGAGGCCGCCCGTGAGGGCCACGTAGCTCACCGCCGCGCGGGCCTCGTTCATCGAGAGGGGAGGGCGGACGATCACGTGGTCCGGGTCGGAGTCGAAAAGGACGCCATGGGAGAAATAGCGGGCCGAGGTTCCCCTTGCGGCCGCCTCGAAGTAGGGCCAACTCGGCCAGCCGTTTTCGAAGACGACGTCGAAGCTCTGGCGGTAGGAATCCACCTGTCCGGCCGAGGCGAGCCACGGTCCGGCCACGGCGAGGAGCTCTATCTCAGGCCCAACTGCATCTCGCACGATCTCCATGCCGCGTCGAAAGGCGGCCAGGCCCGTGACCGTGGGATCGTAGTGCCTCCCCTCGTAGGCTCCGCCGAAGAGAAAGTCGATCTTGAAGAAGTCGAATCCCGCCTCTTTGAGGTCGGTCATGAAAGAGCGGACGAACTTGCAGGCCTCCGGGTGGGTGAGGTCCAGGGGACGCCAGTTCTTTTTGAGCGGATCGTAGATGATGGGATTTCCGTCTCCGTCGTCGAGAAACCAGTCCGGGTGCTCTGCGACCAGCGGCAGGTCCGCCTCGACAAAGAAGGGGGCGAGCCACAGGCCCGCCTTGAGGCCCATCCGGTGGATCTCGCTCGTGAGGGCCTCGAAGCCGGAGGGGAACCTGTCGTTGGGGCGCCAGTCCCCCACGGCCACCTGGTAGCCGTCGTCGATCTGCACGAGTCGGTACCCAAGTGGAGCGAGGTGCTCGGCCATGAGCCGGGCCTGGCCCAGGACCACCTCCTCGCTGATGGAGCTGAAGAAGGCGGACCAGGAGCTCCATCCGAGCTGCATGACGTCGGCTGCGGGACGATTCGGCCCTCCCCCGGTCCTGCGCCGGACCTCCAGGGCGTAGGCGTCGAGGAGCCTGAACGGGTCGGGCCCGGCCTCGAGGTAGACCGTCTCGCTCTCGTCCTCCTCGCCCGGGGCGAGGGGGACGTGGTCCCCGCTGGCCCCGCACACCACGCGGAGCGCCGTGAGGGGGCGGCCGTTCGAGCCGCCGGGGAGGGAGACGGCCGGATCGTGCTCGAGGACGACCGTGGTCTTCCAGCGCTCGGCGCTGCACGCCCCGGCAAAGAGGCTCGATCCGGAGCCCGGATCCATTGCCGCGGCGTACCACGAGCTGATGCCTCCGGTCCGGGCAAGGCCGAGCAGGACGTATCGAACCGCGCCGGCCACGTCGAAGAGGTAGTTCGAGAGAGGAAACAGGAGATCGTCCGGAACCGAAAGACCCAGGGGGCCCCGGCCGATGGATCCCGGGCGGAGGTCCAGGGCGCCTGAGAAGGTCCAGGAGCTGTGGCCGCTGATGAGGAGGACATGGTCGTCCGGACAGGAGCCCACATAGGCCCGACCCCCCTCGTCCGCCGTCACGGAGATGGGCTCGAACCCGGCTAGATCGAAGGTGAGATCCGTGCGATTCACGGCGCGGGTTCGGATGAACAGGGCGGACTCTCCAGGGGTGCTGCGGATCTCAGTCGACAGATCGGGCAAGTCCGGCGTCCCGGAGAAAAGAAGGCTCTGGATGACCGTGCCGTCGGGCCTGCTCTCTATATAAACTTCACTGTTGCTGTAGTGTTCGGCTGATATCCAGCGCCCGTCCAGGAGGATCCTGGGTCTCGCATGGACCAGCCGCACCTCATCCAGTCCGTCCCAGGCGACCGAATAGGCGCCTGGGACGGCGTCCACTGCCACCCTGGCCTCCCCGGTCGCCGGTATCGGGACGTCGTTGTGGCACCCGAGGCAGGCCCAGAGCATGACAAGGCATGGCAGGAAGAAGGTAGGGACACGGCAAGCCGTGTCCCTACAAAAGCAGAACCTAATGCGGCCGAGCCGCGATCGAAAAGAATCCCCACCGACCCGTCGTTCCCGCGAAAGCGGGAACCCAGAAAATGCGCTCAATTGTGGATTCCCGCTTTCGCGGGAATGACGAGTCGGAGTAAAGCTTATAGATTTCGCCATCATACCATAATCTACGCAAGCCGCGTCGATGTTACGATGAAGGGCTTTATATCATATCACCGAGCCGATGAAGCAGGCGGGCGGGATCACGGGCCGGATCTCGATGATCGACTCGACCTGGTTCACCGTGAGCGCCCCTGCATTCCGCCCGCCGTCGGGGACGAAGGGGTTCACGCCCGGGTGGAAGCGCACATAGGTGGACCAGCCCGTTCCTTCCGAATCGATGACAAAGGGCGCGATCTCGCCCGTTGCAAGGTCCACTTTCTCCACCTGGTTGGTGAAGAGGCTTCCGCTCGTGACGAAGAGGCTCTCTGCGCCGGCGTTCGGGGCGTAGGCCATATCGTAGCATCCGGTGAGCTCGTCTGTCACCAGCTCACCGTCGGCCAGGGCCAGCACGTCAGGGCCGATGGCGCCCGCGACCTGGGCCGTGTCGAAGGCGTAGAGCTCGGCGCCGACTTCGCCGAACAGGTCGGTGGGCCGGCAGTAGTAGAGGACGCCCTCGGTATCGAAGACGAGGGGGCCGGACCAGCCGTCTGTCTGGAGGATCTGGTCGAGGGAGGCGTCCTCGAGGTCGATCAGGGAGACCTGGTTTTCCGGGTCCCAGACCGGATTGTGGGAGACGAAGGTGCCGAGGGGGCCGAACTCAAGGTCATAGTTCCCCGGCACGGCGCCGATCGCGGCGGCCCCGCCCTCCGGATCGATCTCGTAGATCTCGCCCAGCATGCTCTCGCCGAAATAGATCTGATCGGACTCGTCCGCTTTGACGAAGGAGCCCCATACGGCCGGATCAGGGTGGAAGAGGCTGGCGGCCGCGCCCTGCCAGAACTTCAGCACGTCATAGCCGTCGAAGTAGACGAGGGCCCCGCAAGACAGGCGATCGAGGCCGCCGACGAACCCCGGGCTCCCGGGTACATCGGGGATCCCGATCTCCGTGGCCACGTAGCCGTCCGGCACCTCGAAGCCGGCCATGGCGGGGGCTCCGTGAGCCAGGGCCACCAAAAGGGCCGCCATCATTGCAACAGTCGCTTCTTTCTTTCTCATTGTTCTCCTCCTTTCTTTGGTTTAGAGAGACACAAATGAATAGGGGCAAAGGCACAAAGTTTCTTGAACGGTCTTTGATCCAATTTGTTAAGCAATCAGGTCCCCCTTTGGGCCAAAATTTGCCTGACACCAGGCAATCAATATGTATCCATATCCCCCTCTGTGCTTTTGTGCCTTTGCCCCTTTGCCCCTTCCTCTTCCCTTTCCCAGTTGAGCAGCCCCACGGCGTCGAGGTCGAACCCGGATTTGCCGAAGCCGAATTCCGCGTCTCCGGGATCCTCGGGATTGCCCGCCGTGTCCGTGAGCAGCACGAAACGGACGCGATCGAGCCCCACGTCTGCGAGGTCGAAGCGGTCTCCGCCGATTTCGTCCGGCCCGTCCCCGGGGTGGACCGGCTCTACGCCCGCATACCCGGAGTAGCGGTCCGGGTCTCCGAGGGCGAGGGTGTCGTCCGCGGAGTGCGGAAATTCTGTGAAGGTCACCCCGTCCTCGCTCACCGCCACGATGCCGGCCTCGATGTAGCGGTCTCCGGACTCTCCGTTCGTGTAGAAGGCGTTCTCGAAGACCACGAAGTCGTCCCCCTCGCCGTCCACTATGGAGATGTCGCCGAAGCCGAGTGTGATCCAACCTCCGACTCCGAGGGAGAGCGTGTCGAGAGATCCCTGACCCGTGCCCAGGCCCCTGGGCGGACCGAGCACGATCTCGGGCGGGCCGCTCAAGGGCTGGCCGAACCCGGCGTCCTCGCCGTAGTCGAACGAGACGACCTCGAAGGCATATGGGCCCGGGTTGTGGACCGGGTCATCCAGGGGATCGTCTCCGTTGTCGTCAACTGGGCCGTACTGGCTCCAGTCCGTCTCCCCGTCCTCTCCCCCGATCTTCGAGTCATCGCCGCACCCTGCGGGGAGGGTGAAGGCAATGGCCATTAAGAGAACAGCAGTAACCGAGAGCCATGATTTCCACGAAGCTATTCGAGACATTTCAAAACCTCCATCATTGTGTTTACCTATCTGTTATTCGTAAGGCACAAAGTGGCAGAGGCACAAAGGCACAAAGTAATACTCCCATCAAAAGGGCGTCTCCAGCGTTACCAGCAACCCGGTGGGCGCCCCGGTCAGGATGAACAGGTCCGGGCCTGTGTAGTCCTCGCCCCGCACGCCCGGCCTCACCGTGAAGGGGCCCGGCCCGACTTCGTTGAGGCTGGGGGCCGGGTCCGTGATCCGGACCGTCTTGGGAAAGACCTGGCCCGGGGTATGGCCGAGGTCGATGATTGCGAGGGTGCCGCTCGTAAATGCCGTGGCAAAGGCCGTCGCGCCGGATGTGCTCACACCGGCCTGGGTGATCAACTCGGGTGAGAAGGTCGGCCCCTCCGTGACACGGATCGGATTCTCTTCGCCGGACACGACCCGCTCCGGAAATCGCGGCGGGACGAGCGGCTCGGTCCCGATGAGGCTGTTCAGGCCGGCAAGGTCGAGCTCGTAGAGGTGGTTGTAGGCCGCCGATCCAACAAAGCCCCGCTCCCAATCGGGCGTGAAGGCGATCCGCTTGAAGCTCGGGGCCGTGAGCCCCAGGGGGATGGTACCCACGATGCGGTCCGAGGTGGTGTCGATGATGTCCACGAAGGCCTCGGTGAGCGGCACGGCCCCCCCCTCGCGGATGGCCAGGACCCCGGTGTTGGTGACCAGGAGGAGGTCGCTCCCGTAAGGGGTGATCTCGGTCGGGTTGAAACCTGTGGTGACGATCACGGGGTCGGCCGCGGGCCTGTAGCCCCCGTCGTCCCGCTCGAAGAGGAGCACCGTCCCGGGGTTGCATACCGGGTTCTCCCCGGTCTGCCTGAAGTTGGACGTGGCCAGATAGAGCCGGTCGCGGACAAGGGCCGCTCCGGACGCGAAATTCGGGCTGACCTGGAGAACCGGCCGGCCTTCCGAGTCCGGGTACGCACGCGGGAGGGAGACCGGCGAGGCCAGGGTGATCTCGGCCTTTATCTCCCCGGAAAGCGGATCGAGCTCTATCAGAGCAGTCTCGCTGCTGACCGTGATGAAGGCGGTCTCCCGGTCCGCGATCACCAGCTCGTCCGGGGTACCCTCCAGCGCCCCGGAGAGGTCCAGGAAGTCGAAGCGATAGGGGTGCCCCGGGATCTCAATGTCGAAGAGATAAAGGCCGACCGGGGGGGCCGTGCTCACCACCCAGGCCCGCCCCTCGAGCCCCTCGATCGACGGGATCTCGATATCCGACGGAAAGGGGCTTCCCACCGCCGTGGCGCCCACCGGCGATGAGATCTTGATCTTGCTGTCTCCACCGCATCCTTGGCCGAACAGCCACAGGGGGATGACCAGTATCGCTGCAATTGTGTTTCTCAAATGCTTCATGGCCTCTCTAAAACTCCACCGTGAGAGTGCCGAACCAGGAACGCCCGGGGAGCGGAAAATTGCGCGCATCCTTGCCGTGAACGTCTCCCACGTTCTTGCACTGCACGGAAGCGCTCGCCCTCCGTAGCTTCCGGATCGGGCCCCACGGGACGATCTCTCTCAGGTCCAGGGTCAGAGACAAGTCCGCCTGGACTCGCCATTCCACGACCACCGTGCCGGTGGGCGTGACCGGGATGTCGTCTATGAACTGCACATCGGCCGTGACCTCGCCGTAGCGCGCCATGAGGGAAGCCGATCCGTTCAGCGAGTGGCGGGGGTTTCCCGCGAGCTGGCTCCCAGTGACGCGCGATATGGAGTGGAGATAGGTGTAGTTGAGGGAGCAGCGCATCCAGTCGGCCGGAAGCGCCTCGGCGGTGAGCTCGGCGCCGTTCACGTTGGCCGGGCCGGTGTTTACCGGCCGGATCTTATGGGCATCCACTATAAGCCAGAAGATCAACTCATCCACTTTCCGGTAGAAGTAGACCGCCTCGGCCGAGTACCGCGGGAATTGGACCCTCACACTCACGTCGGAGTTGATCGCCTCCTCCGGCTCGAGCTCGGGATTGCCGCCGATGTGGTCCTGCTCAAGGTGATAGAGCTCGGACAGTTTCGGGGGCCGGTAGGAGAACTCAACGTTTCCCTTCAGGGAGAGCCAGGGCGTGAGCCTAATGATCGCTCCCCCTTTGGGCGAAAATCGGTGATCGAATCCGTCGGTGTATAAGTACCGCAGCACGGGGATCAGGCTGAGGCGGTCGTTGAAGAAGAGCCACTCGTCCTGGACCACGAGGCTCGCCGTGAGGCGCTCGTGTTCTCCATGGGGGCGCCATCCTCTCCGGATCTCGTCTCGGATCCATTCGTGACCGACCTGGATCACGGCGTGCAGATAATGGCGGCAAGTGGCCCACTCGTCGGCCGAGTCCAGCGCCAGGTCGGCTCCGAGCTCGACGGAGTTGCTTTGCGAGTCGATCCCTTCCCCAAGAAGGGAGTCCGGGTTCCGGTAGTCGTTCTGGTGGAGCAGGGTATACGTCCGGAAGGTGCTGACCCATTCCGAAAACGGAAGATCTCGGCCGGTGACCTTGAGGCTGGCCGCGTTGCGCAGGATCTTCTGTCGTGCCTCCTTGAGCTGATTAGGGGTCTCGAAGCCCGGTTGTCCCCGCTCTATAAATGAGAAGTCGTCGGCGAGCAGGACCGACCATCGATCGCCGAAGGACCGGTCCACTTTTACAAGGACGTTCTCCGAGAAGAAGTCGTTGTTGATCCGC
>CAZFWM010000263.1:0-10658 GCA_964522545.1 uncultured Thermodesulfobacteriota bacterium | reverse complement strand
ACCTTGCTTTTTTATTATGTTTTTGGGGGAATTAGCTCAGGAACTTCTGGTTAGAATTCAGCTGAAACGTCATCCCCGCGAAACATGTCCTCGCGAAAGCGGGGAGCGGGGATCCAGAGAATGCACATGATTGTGGATTCCCGCTTTTGCGGGAATGACGGTAGCCATTGGATCTCGTTTGATTGCGGCTCGGCCGCGTTAGGCCCTCAGGGCGCTACAGACCGGTCAGGGCCCGGTCGAAGCGGTCGATCAGGTCATCCGGCTCTTCGAGGCCGACGGACACCCGAACGAGGTGGCGGGGCACGCCGCAGCGCTCGGCAAAGTCCAGCTCCTGGTAGTGGGCGAGGAGAGTGTAGGCGCAGGAGAGGCTGAAGACCGTGCCCAGGTTGGGCCCCTTGGAGACCCGGAGTGCGTCGAAGAAGCGGGGAGCCCTCTCCGGGGCATCGGCGAGCAGAATGGAGAAGAGGCCGCCGAAGCCTCCGCCGGGGCGCATGCACGCGGCATAGAGGTCGGGCGTCGAGTACTTGGGGTAGTAGACTCGATCGACGAGGGGGTGCCGCTGAAGGAAATCGCAGAGCCGCTCGGCCGTTCGGTTTATGGCCCGCATGCGTGCATCCAGGTCCTGTGAGTTGTGCGCAAGGAGGAGGGCATCCTCACCCCAGAGGAGGTCCTCGTACTCCTCGGTCATGATCTCAGTGAGTCCTGGCGCAAAGGCGCTCTCGGGGTTCACGATCGCGGATCCCCCCATGACATTCCCGCTGCCCGAGAAGAACTTGGTCAGGCTCGTGACGGCCACGTCGGCCCAGGGAAGGACCCGGATGTTCTCCGTGGTGCCGATGGTGTCGTCCACGATCAGCGGAAATCGGCGTCGCTCTGCCAGCTCGGCCAGGCTTTTCAGATCCGGGCTCGTGAGGAGCGGGTTCGTGGGAAATTCGCAGAAGATCGCCGAGACGGCTTGCTTCTCGAGACGATTCTCCAGGTGAACCCGATCCGCCTCGTTCCCTCTGGGGTAGAAGAGGACACCGGGCCCGATCTTCTGCTGGAGCTTCAGGACGTCCACATAAGGGAAGCCGAACTCCACGCTCTCCCGGTTCGGGTGCAGGCGCTGGCCGGCCCGCAAGACCGAGAAGATGGCCGACATGCCCGTGGGAAAGAGAAACACCTGTTCCTGGCCCACGGCATACGCATCGGCGAGGCGCCGGCGGATCGTCTCTTTGGCGGCGACGGCGTCCGGCTCTGTCCGGCCCTCGAGAACGGCCTTGGCCCGGCGCGAGGATATGCCTTCCCCGGCGTGTCGCCAGATGGCCTTGGCCGCGGTCAGGCTCTCTTCAGGAAAGAGGACCGCCCACAGGCCCTCAGGCTCCATGGCACGTAGCCTGCCCGGCCCGGCTGCGTGCACGCCCAGAAAGGCCCGGCAGCGCTCGGCGGCGTCTCGCGATGGATAGACCAGGCAGAGCTCGCCCGGCCCGGCCAGGCGCTCTTCGCATCGGCTGAAGATTTCGCGCACAAGCGGATGAAAGAAGAATCTGGGGTAGCCGGCTTCGAGCCGGCTCAACACGCGAGGATCTTCTTCTTCGTAGGCAATGGTGTCGGCCCAGGTCGGCAGGCAGACGGAGATGGCGTGGGCCGAGTCGGGAATCGCCTTTCCGAGGTCCTCGGGGCGCCAGAGTGGGTGCGCGGTTAAATCGATGCCATTTTTCTGCAGAGAGGTCATTTCTTTTTCTTTTCGAGGAGGAAGAACCATCCCTTGGTCCGATCGCGAACCCTGAAGGCCACTTGAAATTCTCGATCGATCCAATTCGAGAAGGCCGGGAACCCGGCGAACCGCACCAGCCTAAGCTTTTCCCGCCCGTGGGCCTTGAGGGATTTTCCCGACGCAACCAAAAACGCAAGCCGGGGTGTGTCGATGGATTTGATCATCTCGTCGGCGGAGGTGATCCCGGAGCGAAAGCGCATGGTGTTGGTGTCGGAAATATCTCCGGCCAATCTCCGGTCCGCGAGCAACGCCACGAGGCCCGCCACGCTCGAATCCCCGAATAGGGTCTGCTCGGGTCGGCTGTGGGTGCGTACGTATTCTGCCAGTTTTTCGGCCTCCTCGAAATACCGGCTCTCGTGGTACAGCACTTCCTGAAGGGTGCCGTATTCCTGGTACGCTCGGGCAACATCATCCCAGAACATCCTTTTCATGGAAAGATTCACCCACCCGGGAAGAGGGGCATCGCTCCACTTCATCGGTACGTCGACTCTTCGCACATAGTCGGGCAATAATCTCCGTTGCACCTGTTCGCGGAACCCATAGGTACCCCAGATCAGCACCACGATCAATCCCAGCGCCGTGGCCCTGTCCCACCATGCTTTGGTCCTGTTCCCGGCGTCCCGGGCAAGCGTCGCACCGTGGCTCATCAGGCTGTCCGCGACGAACCCGGCACAGAGGGCCATGGCGGGAAACAGCAAGAGAAAATAATAGGGAAACACCATGGGGAGCATGGCAATGAACAGGATGTATCCCAGCACCCACAGCACCCCGATGCGCGCAAGTCCTTTTTTCGGGGTTTGTAACAAAAGAGTACGAAGAAAGCTCCACAGACGCGGGACGAGCGAGCCTGCCTTGGTTTCAGGGGATGGTTCTGTTTTCGGTCCTGTTTCCCTGGAAATGAGGGAAGCCAAGATCAGGGCCAGCACCGTGCCGAGAAACAAGGTGAAATTGTCGGTAAACACCCGAACGGTCATGTTCCACGAGACGCCGGCCTTGATCGGCTTGAGCATGTGGTATCGGTAGACCGCGTCCAGGTAGGCTTCGCCCCCGAGCCACCAGCACGACAGCTGCGCCGCTCCCCAGAGGGCGACAAAGCCGATCCCATAGCGCATTCCACACCGATTAGATTGCAGGAAAGCGAGCAGCCCCACCATGATGGCGCCCGGAAGCACATAGGTCCCGGTGCAAACGCCGAAGGCCATGCACAGACCTGCCAGCAGCGGCCTTTTTCCGAACAGCGCCCACAGGGCGATCGCCATCCACATGACTGACAGGTTGATGCCGGTCCAGTGGGTGGAGGCCCGCAGCAGAGAAAAGGATGTCAAATAGAAAAAGGCCGTCGCTACGGCGCCGATCCTTCCAAAGTTTTTTCGAGCCAGACGGAATAGAAAGAACGCCCCCACCAGGGTTGCGCAGATCGGAATCAAACGTGCGGTGACCGGGCCGAAGCCTGCGCATGCAAACAAAAGGATACCCGGCAACAAGTGAAAGGGCGGATGGGAGAAGAAGTAATCGGCGTAGGGTAACACTCCATACTCGGCCGCGACCCAGGCCGTGTAGAAATAGACATTTTCGTCGCCGGTCTGCCAGTGGAAGCTGTAACTTTTCAACACCAAAAAGAACAGGGTCGTCAGAAGAAACAGCCCCCACGCTGTCAGGTCATAAATACGTGAACTCCCTGGCGTCATTTCGGGTCTGTCTATGGATAGGTCATTCATTGAAATAAGATGAGCGGTTTCTTGATGTATTGGAAATTACAAGATCGACAATTGTGCACCTTGAGGATGTTGCGAGCGAAGCGAAACAATCCCCCGGGCTCAACATGCCAGGGTGCTCAGTGGATTGCTTCGCCCCGGAGTTTATCCCCGCGAAAGCGGGGGGGCCTCGCAACGTCCCTCACTTAGCTCCGCATCGAAGATGCGCTGTCGCGGGTCGAGTCATCATCGAAGACCCACTCCATCCCCACGATGTCGCCGAGGGCTTTGCGAAGATTCATCGATATCTCCCGATGAGGGTTGTCTCTGGGCTTATCGATAGGGCGGGCCGTGCCCGCCAGGGCCTGCTATTTTTTCAGCTCGTCGGCGTAGAGCCAGCCGGACGGACGAATTACGATGAGGCGCCGCCCCTGGCCGTGTACGCGGTTTTCCGTGGAGCGGGTGAGGCGGCAGTAGAATGCATGCTCGTCGGGGCGCAGGTCGAGGAAGGAGTTCCAGTACGATATGGCCTGCTCGATATAGGCGGGCTGAACGAGGTCAGGTCGATCGACCAGTATGCACTTGCCCCGCAGTGTGCGGTTGAAGTAGAGCCCCGTGATTTTCCCGGAGGAGTTCAGATAGGGGTAGATGGGGAAGATCCTGCACACGAGGCCCCGGTAGCGCCGGTCGCAGCTTTTGGGCCCGGAACAGACCGTGTAAATGTGATCCTCGTGGAGATCGCGGACCATCTTGCGCTCGGCCGCGTTGCGCGGGCGGAAGGGGCGCCACATGGAGGTCCTGGCGCGAAGGAAGTCGTACTCTTCGCGGTAGAGGACCGGTACGGCCTCGTGGTGGTCGCAGCAGTACGGGATTTTGCGCCGCCTGCGGCCGGCACAGACCGAACCGCAGTCAAAGGCCGAGACCGGAACGTCGAAGTCCCGGTAGAGCCGCTTCAGCTCTTTCACTGTAAGGCGCCGGTCTCCCTTATTCGTGCCCATAGCATCCTCTCTATCACAGGAAAGGCGGTCATCTCAAGCGAAGTTCTCGTTTTGCGTGTCCGACATAGAAAGGAGGTGTTTAAGTGGCCCGATTCATAAATACGATGGCATTCGGCCGCCGATTCATCCCGCCCCGCTGCGTTGCTCGTCGGTTAAATACGGCAACGGTATTCGCCCTCCTCGCGCCTTGCGGGGCGGGCGCCTCGACGGCCTCGATACGTCACCGTATTTATGAATCGGACCACTAAGAAGTCTTGATCCGTTCTCGTCGTTGATCATGGTTCACTTCCCGTAAATCTTTAAAGAGACTGGGGTTTTCTTCCTTCTTTCCATACATAATGCCTCCTCCGGGATTCCATTCGTTCTCGATTACCCCTCTCGCCGATTCATATCTGACCAATAAGAGCAGCCAAAGAAGCGTCAGTAATATTCATTCGTTCCGCCCAATTTGTCCGGCGTCGTTCCCACTCGATTCAGTCTGGCACATCCGTTGCTCTTTCGCTCTTTGCCTCGGGTCCGGCAAAGGAAAGGGGCCGATCCGATGTCCGCTCAGTCGAGAACAACCTGTTCTTCCATCGCGCTCTTCACGTTCATCACACTTCTCTCGATATGTCTCCTGTCTCCGGCGGCTGCAGGGGCCTCGACCGGCTGGGTCGGCCTCGGCCAGGGCCGTGAGGACGATGCGCCCAGGATCAAGGTCGTCTCCTCCGGCGCCGACCACCTTGCGGTGCGAGTGGCCGTGCCAGGCTTCCGGACCGAGGAGCGCTCGGCCCGGGGCGAGCTCTTCCAGAAGCTCTCCCTGCCCGGCTCAGGTCGCACCGGCGCCGTGGGCCTTCCCGAGCTCCCGGGCCTGGCCCGGTTCATCGCCCTGCCCCAGGGGGCCGAGGTCTCGGTAGAGGTTACGGAGATCCGCACCCGGACCTTCGAGGACATCCTGGTCTACCCGGCCCAGGAGCCTCCCGTGGACGCCCCGGACGCACCGGAGCCCACTTTTACCAAGGACAATGCCTTCTACGGCCGGGACCTCTGGTTCCCCGAGGCCATGGCCGAGGTCGAGGAGCCCCGCACCATCCGGGGCTGTCCGGTGGCGCTCCTGCAGATCCACCCGGTCCGGTACAACCCGGCCCGCCGCACCCTGGTTGTGGCCACCGCCCTGGAGGTCCGGATCTCCTGGACCACGGGAAACGGCGTCTTCATGGAGCCTGAGCGGCGCACCTCCCACTTCGAGGAGCTGCTGCGGGGCACCCTGATCAACTACGACGCCCTCGGCCCGCCCCAGACGACATCCCGGGCCATACGGGCCAACGAGTGCGAGTACCTCATCATCACGGACCCGGCCTTCGAGGCCCAGGCCAACGAGCTGGCTCAATGGAAGAGGCGCCGGGGCATGGCCACCGAGGTGCGCACCACCGCCGAGGCCGGGAGCACGGCCGAGGAGATCCGGTCCTTCATCCAGGGCCTGTACGCGGCGTGGCCGAGCCTCTCCTTCGTCCTGCTCCTGGGCGACGTGGAGCACATCCCGGTCTTCTATCTGCACACACACTCCTCCCACGGGATCCAGACCGGCACGGACCTCTACTACGGGGTGATGACCGGGACCGGGGCCGAGAACTACTTCCCGGACCTGTTCGTGGGGCGCATGTCGGTGGATACGGCCGAAGAGGCGGCGGTGGTGGTAAACAAGGCGATCGACTACGAGCGCACCCCGGACGTGAGCAGCAACTGGTACGACGACGTCCTTCTGGCGGCCTACGAGGAATATGGCCGCTACTTCGTCACCACCTCCGAGGCGGTGCACGAGTATCTCACAGGGGCGGGGTACACCACGAACCGGCAGTACGAGGGGACCACGCCCCCCGGGACGACGGCGGGGATCGTGGACGCGATCAATGGCGGGGTGCTCATCGCCAACCACCGGGACCACGGGCAGTCTCTCAACAGCGGCCACTCCACGGGGGGGTGGGTGCACCCCTATTTCCGCACCGACAACATCGATCAGCTCACGAACGGCACGAAGCTGCCCTTCATGTTCAGCCTGAACTGCCAGAGCGGGTGGTTCGATGGGGAGACGGACGGGAGCCCGAGCCACAACCACGAGTGCTTCGGCGAGCAGCTCCTGCGCTACCCGGACGGGGGCGTGGTGGGGTACATCGGCTCCACACGCAACAGCTACAGCGGGTACAACGACGAGCTCTGCCTGGGCTTCTACGACGCCATGTTCCCGGACTTCGACCCGGGCTACCCGGATGCCGGCTCGGTCAACCCACTGGCCAGTCCTCTATACAAGATTCCCCAGATCATGCTCTTCGGCAAGCTCTGGATGTACGAGAAGTACTACCTCCCCGGTGGGGGCGACCCCTACCCCTGGACCCCGGACTCGACCAAGACGCTCATGGAGTTCGAGATGTTCAACTTTCTGGGGGACCCGTCCATGGAGATCTGGACGAGCATGCCGGCCCCCATGGTGGTGACCCACGCCTCGGCCCTGGTGCTGGGGTTTTCGTCGTTCCAGGTGAACGTGGACCGGGACGGAGCCCTGGTGTCGGCGGTACAGGGCGAGGCGATCCTGGCCACGTCCTCTTCGAGTGGGGGGGCGGCGCTGCTCACCTTTGCCGAGCCGGTGCAGAATCTTGAGACGATCTACATCACGGTGACCAAGCACGACCATATCCCCTACTACGGGGGCGAGGTGACCGTGATCCCGCCGGAGGGGCCCTACGTAATCTGCGCTTCCTCCACCGTGGACGACAGCCTGGGCGACGCCGACGGGGTGATCGACGCGGGCGAGACGATCCGGCTGAGCGTGATCGCCTCGAACGTGGGGATCGAGGGAGCGAGCGGCGTGGTGGGGACGATCCAGAGCGACGATCCTTACATCACGGTCACGACGGGCACGACGAGCTTCGACGACATCGAAGCCGGGGCCCAGGCGGCCGGGGCCGAGCCGTACGTCTTCGAGGTGCCCGCCGACTGCCCGCACGAGCACGCGGTGACCTTCCCCTTCGAGACGACGGCGGTCGAGGGGAGCTGGACGAGCCCGATCGGACTGATGGTGCACTCCTACCCGGACATTTACACCCTGCCGCTCGAGGTGATCGCCACGGCCCAGGAGGGGGCCTACGCCACGGCGAGCTTCGTGGTGGGCAACAGCGGCACGAGCGATCTCCACTACAGCACGGCCCCCCAGCAGGACTGGCTCGGGGCCGCCCCGGCCGAGGGGACCCTTGCCCCGGGCGGGATCGAGACGGTGGAGATCACGCTCGACGCCACGGAGCTGAGCGCTGGGGTGCACGCGGGACAGGTGAACCTGGCGAGCGACGACCCGGACGAAGGGATCTATCCGGTGCCGGTGGTGCTCACCGTGGAGCCTGCACCGATCCTGTGGTACTTGAGCCACACCATCGACGACGACGCTCTGGGCACGAGCTCCGGGGACGGGGACGGCTACCTCGAGGCGGGCGAAAATGCTGAGATGGTAGTCACAATCCGCAACAGCGGCACCCTGGACGCGACAGGAGTGACGGCTACCCTCGCCACGACGGACGAGTACGTGATCGTCCAGGACGGGGAGGAGAATTTCCCCACGATCCCGGGCCACAGCTCGGGTGTGAGCCTCGACGACTTCGACATCGCCATCACTCCGGACTGCCCCGAGGGGCACGTGATCGACTTCGAGCTTTATTTGGAGGTCCTGGAGGGGGTCGTCCAGACCGGGTCCTTCTCGGTGGAGGTGAAATCCATGTCCTCGGTCTCCGGGGCCGTGACCGATCGGACCGGGCTACCGATCACCGGGGCTTCGGTGCATTATAGCGGCCCGGCCTCCGGGACAGAGCCGGTGGACAGGAGCGGAGCCTACCGGATCAGCGCCCTCCCGGCGGGCGTCTACAAAATATATGCGACGGCTCCGGGCACTCTGGAATCCGACTGGGTCGACCTGGTCCTGCCGCCCGACCGGGCCGGAGTCGACTTCGCCCTCGGCGCTCCCGACATCCAGGTCGCCCCGGCGGAGTTCGATCTCTCGATTGGGCCCGGCGAGGTGATCGAGCGGACCCTGACAATCGAGAATCTCGGAGACCTCGACCTGGAATACGACATAGAGATCACCGGGACCGGAGAGGATCTCCTGCTCAACGAGGTCCACACCGGGGACTCGGACTGGGTCGAGCTCTACAACGCCTCGGGATCCGGGATCGATATGGAGGGATGGCTCTTCTCATGGACCAGCACCATCGGTGAATCGGACGAACACATCCTTCCTTCATTCATGCTAGAGCCCTACTCCTTCGCGGTGCTGAGCGAGGAGGGCGGTCCCCACTCCTCCACGGTCATCCATCTCGGCCGCAACATATGGTGGGATCACGTTCACGGCGGCACGGCCGAGATGCTCGCTCCCAGCGGCCGGGCGATCGACTTCCTCCGGTGGGGGGGCTCGGCCAGACCTCCGTCGCCCGGGACCTCCTGGCGCGAGGCGCGTCCACTCCCGACGCCCCAGGGGGAGGCCGAGGTCCTGGCGCGAAACATGTGGAGCAACGACCGCGACCTCTGGGCGGACTGGCGGATCGAGACCGCCCTCACCCCGGCGGCCGCCAACCCGGGCGCCTGGGGGGGCGGCTCTACCCCCTGGCTCTCCTGTTCGCCCGCCGGCGGGACACTCGGCCCGGGAGAGAGCCGATCCGTGATCGTGACCGTTGACGGGGGCCTGCTCGGTGAAGGCATCGGGGTCGGTGAAGGTATAGGGGAAGGCAGGATCATCGTCCTCAGCAACGACCCGGATGAGAGTGCGGTGACCGTCCCGGTTGTCGTGATCCCGGATTTCCCGATCGGGGAGTTCCTGCTCGAACTGGAGGCGTCCTACGCTGCAGATCGGTTGAGCCTGAACTTTTTCCTGGGCGCTCCGGAACCGGCCCTGTGGATCACGTTTCTCGTTCTGCCGTCCCCCACGGAACGGGTCATCCCGCTCTGGGCTGCTCCGCTGAGCGGCATCGATCCGCCCGTCGAGATCCCGATCACCCTCTCCTTCCCGGACACAGGGTGGGTGGAGATCCGCACCGGCCTGCTCACGGCCGACGGAGTCCGGGCCGCCGACATCGCCCGGGTTGATACCGGATCCGATATTGACGAGCATTCACAAATGATGCAGGTTGATACATATGAAGACCACATTGAACATAGATGACGATCTGTTGAAGAAGGCGTCGCTCCTGACAGGCGTCAAGGAAAAGACGGCCCTGGTGAGACTAGGACTGGAGGCCCTGATCGCCCGCGAGAGCTCCAAGAGGCTGGCAAAGCTCGGCGGAACGGAAAAGGATCTCCGCCCGATTCCGAGACGAAAATCGTTCCCTGCTTCAAACCCTTCCTAATGTTCCGACTGTAACACTCGCCGAGCTCCTCTACTTTATCGAACAAAGCTGGATGATGGGTAAGGGGATCGGTTTCGTCGATACCAACCTCCTGGCCTCGGCAAAGCTGACGGGAGCTCCCTTATGGACTTCCGACAAGAGATTGAGATCGGCGGCGACTGAGCTCGATGTTGCCTACACCTCCCCAGGGATTTTATACTCCAGTTGACCCATGAGGAGTTCGACAACTTGAGATCACAGTCGGTGATCTCAAGTGATTGGGGAGGCCGACGTTATCCTCCGTATGCCTTTACCGAACAGGGCGTAGCAATGCAATCGAGCGGTCTTCGAAGGTGTACTATTAAAAGCTGATTTTCAATTTATTTTTACACTATTTATCTAATTATGTCATGGGGTTTTATAGACAAATATGGCCTATTTGAAAGTTCGTTTTTATAGACAAGTATTCATAGTAAGATCAAAGAGCATAGAGGCGGGTAGATATGAGCGCTTAAATACGGATAAACGAGCCAAATCAGCTGTCCCAAAATCTACAGCCCCTGGTTCGAGCGAAGGTGGCGAATCAGAAACTGCCTGCGTTATTCAAAAGATGGTATTCAGATTTTGATATCGAGGCTAGTGAGATTACTCCTCTTCAGGATGACGCATGAGATGAAATTGCCCCAACTTTTTCATACTCTCTGCTTCTAGGCGATCGGCTCTAAAATGATACAGGAGGATAGTTTTTCTTTTTCCTCTTTTCTTTTTGATCTTCTACCTCTGTTTGTTCATCATCTGTTGTTTTCGTTATTAAAAAAAAAGGGCTATCCACTTTACTGTACCACCGAGTTGTGCTAAATTCGCGGCATGG
>CAZFWM010000262.1:0-10690 GCA_964522545.1 uncultured Thermodesulfobacteriota bacterium | reverse complement strand
GACCCACTACATACAAGATGTTGTACCATGCTGAGTCAACCGGATAGGCAGTATCATGCTTATAATGCGAGCGGCGCACTCACAAAAGGGGGAGGGATATTCTGCTCGAATTCTCCCTCAACGATCATCACGAATTGCACGATTATCGAAAATATGGCCGATTGGGACGGCGGCGGGATCTACTGTAGTGACTCATCGTCCATAGCCATCACAAACTGTACGATTGCGAAAAACAGGGCCGTAACAGGCGGTGCAATCTATTGTGACTACTCCGATCCAACGATCACGGATTGCATCGTGTGGGACAATTTCGCAATGAACCGTCCCGCAATATATGTCTCACCATCATCGTTTTTCTGGGTAAACTATTGCGATATACAGGGAGGATGGTTTGGAGAAGGGAACTTGGACATGGATCCTCTCTTCGTGGGCGGAGGGGATTATCATCTCACCTTCAGTTCACCTTGTATCGATACAGGCACAGATGTGGGGATCCGTACGGATCGGGATGGAGAAGGGAGGCCCCGGGGGACCGGCTTCGACATGGGGTCCGATGAGTATCCGGAATGCCGGGACAGCGACGGGGACGGATACGGAGACGCCGACTGCGGAGGGCAAGACTGTGACGATACGGTCCCTTCCATGAATCCCGGCGAGAAAGAGCGCTGCACCGGCGGGACGGACGAGGACTGCGACGGCCTCGTCGATTCGGACGATCCGGAATGCGTGACCATACGCGTCCCGGCCCATAAGCCGACGATCCAGGCGGCAATCAATACGGCCGTCGATGGAAATCTCATCCTCGTGGCTCCGGGCATCTATAAGGAAGGCATAAATTTCCTCGGCAAGAATATAACCCTTCAGAGCGCCCTTGGGGCCGATGTGACCGTCATCGACGGAAAGAAGGCCGGTTCGGTGGTGACATTTTCCGAAGGGGAGACGGAAGAGGCCGTGATCGACGGTTTCACGATTCGCAATGGACTGGGCAGTTATGGCGGCGGGATCTTCTGTAATGCCTCCTCGCCGACGATCACGAATTGTTCGATAACCGGAAATGAGCTTGGCTTCGGCATCTATTGCCAGAGGTTATGTTCTCCAGCGATCATGAACTGCACCATTTCAGATAATTTTTTCGGTGGGATTCAATCTTCCTACTCTTCCATGCACATCGATAACTGCATAGTCCGTGGAAATCATGATACCGGGATCGACTTCAGCGACAGCTCCTCGATAACGATCTCGAACTGCGTGATCAGAGAGAATCATGGATACTATGGTGGCGGGATAAATTGCTACCATTCTTCGCCGACCATCATCAATTGCACGATCACCGGGAACTTCGCAGGCGAGGCGGGTGGTGGGCTCTATTATCTGGATCAAGATAGTGACTCCACCTCTATAATCGTGAATTGTACGATCTCCGGAAATACCGCTGAATTCGGGGGAGGGATCTATTGCGATAACTTCTCCCCGATTATCAAAAACTGCATTGTGTGGGGGAATTCGGCAAGGTACCGCCCTGAAATCGCTGACTATTATTCTAGCTCCCCGGACATCACCTATTCCAATGTCACGGGAGGGTGGGAAGGAGAGGGTAACATCGACGAGAATCCCCTTTTCGTCGGGCTTGGCGATTATCACCTTGCCCATGGATCTCCGTGCATCGATTCCGGAACGGACACGGGAGTCTGTACGGACGTCGAGGGGGATATCAGGCCCCAACGCGATGGATTCGATATGGGATCGGATGAGTTCACCTGGGGCCTCGCGAAGATCCCCCTGTTCGTCCCGCTGCGCTTTCCGACCATCCAGGACTGCATCGATGCGGCCTGGCCGGGCGACATCTGCCATGTGCTGCCTGGCGTGTACCAGGAGACCATCGATTTCAAGGGCAAGGCGGTGAGGGTCGAGGGCCTGCTGGGACCCGATTCGACCGTCATCGAGGGGAATCTGCTCGGTCCTGTCGTGGACTTTTCCACCTATGAGGCGGCAAGCTCAGTCATAGACGGATTCACGATCCGAAAGGGGGCGATCTACGGCGGAATCCGGTGCTCTGATTCATCGCCGACGATCATGAACTGTAGGATCACCGAAAACAGCGCTGAAGCGGGCGGTGGTATCTACTGCATAGAATCGTCATCTCCAAAGATTATAGGCTGCACGATTGAAAACAACATTGCCCTGAACGGCGGGGGCGTCTATTTCGAGGACAATGATTCTATAAGCATAACGAGCTGCACGATCCGGGACAACATCGCCTTCTGGGGCGGAGGCGTCTTTTACATCAATCTGTATTTGTGCTCCTCCCTGGAGATCGCCAACTGCGTGATCGCCGGGAATCAGGCCGCCCTCGGCGGCGGCATCTACGGCATCGGGTACTCCACGACGATCACGAACTGCACCATAGCCGAGAACTCGGCCACCATGAAAGGCGGCGGGCTCCGCTTCTATTTTTCAAACCCGGTGGTCACGAACTCCATCTTGTGGGGCGACTCGGCTCCTCTGGGTCCGGAGATCGCCCTCACCAACAAATCGAGGCTCGACATAAGCTACAGCAATGTCCGGGGCGGTGAATGGTTGGCCGCTGTTTCGCCGAGCTCCGAACTGAAGTGGCTCGAAGGAAACATCAATATTATCCCCCTCTTCGCAGGCGAGGGCGACTACCACCTCCTGCTCCTCTCCCCCTGCATCGATGCCGGCACGGATGCAGGCGTCTATACGGACATGGACGGACAGGCTCGGCCGTACGGCGACGGCTTTGACATGGGGGCGGACGAGTACAGGCCGCTGGGCTGCCAGGTCCTGATCGTCCCGACCTCGCGCGCCCCGATCGCCTTCTTCTTGTTTCCGGTGCTGGTTATGATTTTCCTCGGCCGAAATCTTTCCGGGAAAAAGTGCTAAATTTCACTCAATTTGGTATAATGGAAGAGTCATGTTTTTTAGAAAATTCCTTCCTGCCTTCCTATGGCTGTTCCTGCTCGCGAGCTGCCAGCACGAGAGGATCGACATGGGGGCGGTCGTCCTGGTCAACTCCGAGAGCCCCGGTTTCTCCGAGTTCGAGTCCTACATCGAACCTTACCTGAACAACTTCGGAATTCCTTACACCTGCATCGATATCGCGACCGATCCGGTCCCCGCAGAGGCACTGGACTGCGCAGTGATCCTCGTGGGTCACCGGGGCCTGGACGTGGACGGGGCCTACCTGGATCCGTGGGAGCACGAAGCCCTCACGGCCGCGGTCCTCGACGGCGCCGGCCTGGTCAACTTCGACGGGGACCTCGTCGACGAATCGGGAGCGGGGCGGTATCCCTTTGTGGATGACCTCTTCGGATTCGCCTACGGGGAAGTCGCCACCGGATCGGGCGTGGCCATTGTTCCGCAGGGCACTGTCTACATCGAGTGCTGGCAGGACGCCTTCCAGGACCCTGTGCTTCAGACCACCACCGACTCTTCAGCCCTCGACGAGGCCGACGGGGAGTGGACCGAGTTCCACTGGATCTCCGGCGGGCGCCCCTTCCCCGCCGTCTTTGCCGGCGTGGACGAGGAGGAGGTCGGCCTCCCGGTGATGCGCTTTTACGCCGGCGGCGTCCCGGACGGCGACTACGACGTCGTGGCCAACCTCTTCACCTCCGGGCCCGGGAGGGACATGCGCTACTATTTCGGTTTCACGGAGGAGTCGCCCAAGGCCTTCTTCGTGGACACTGTGGGGGGAGATGGCGGACCGGACGCCCACCAGGAGTACAGCCTGGGAATCGTCACGGTCTCGGGCGGCACCTTCGAGATCTTTGTGAGCGACGCGGACCTGCTGGGCGGAAGCTATCCCTTTTTCGGTTGGGCCTGGATCTACCTCATCCCGGTCGATGGCCCGGAAACAGGATCACACTACATCACGGCCCGGCACGAGATCGGAGAGCAAGTCGATACGGGAGGGATGACCCTCTCGGCCGTCGTGGGTACCGGGCACGCGACCGCGCTGGCCATGACCGGCACCCGGCCGTTCCTGGCCGTCGCGACCCGGGGAGAGGGCCGGGCCGTTCAGTGGGGGAGCATGGACTGGATGCACTCCGCCATCAAGGGCCCGGTGGCCGGTCTGGACGACCTTGTGTGGCGCTCCATCGTGTGGGCCGCGCGCAAGCCCTTTGCCATGCAGTGCCTGCCCCCCATGGTGACCCTGCGCGTCGACGATGTGTCGGGCCCATTCTGGTGGGTGGAGATCGCGAATGAATACGGGCTCACTCCCTGGCTCGGCGTGTTCCTCCACGACATGAGCGTGGATGAATCGAACCACCTCTCTTCGCTGGCGAACGGGGGCCTGGCCACGGCCTCGGTCCACGCCTATACCGAGACCCGCTTCTTCTACTACGATCACTGGGCGGCACAGGACCGGCCGGACGAAGAGATGGCGGCCTCCTTCGAAGAGGCGACCCGGTGGCACACCGACTACGACATCCCGATCTCGAGCTATGTGCTGCCTCACTGCTATGGGTTCGGGACCAATGCTTTCCAGGGGCTGGCCGCCTGGCCGGTCGAGTTCGTGGGGACCATGATGGAGCCGGGGCTGCCCTACAGCGGGGGGACGCCCTGGCTGATTGCCGGGCCCTACCGCGCACACGAAGCACCCGGGAGCTGCCAGGACGACGGCCCCGTGTACTACGCCGACTCCTTTTCGGTCCCGGGCCAACACGAGCTCGACGGGCGGTTCTTTGTGTGCGCCACCGAGATCCGGGACGACGCGGGCTACGAGTGGTACCCGGACGGCGACGTCGCCGGGAGCATCGGCCGAGGGGTGCGGCAGGTCACGCGGGCCCTGGACAGCCGGGTCCTCGCCACGCTCTTCACCCACGAACAGCGCATACAGCCTCTCGGCGCCGAGACCTGGGACGAGATCCTCGCCGGCGTCTCGGCCGGGCTGGCGGAGCGCGGTCCGGTCTATGTCTCCCAGGACGACGGCGTGCGCACCGTCCGCGCCCTGCACACCTCGCAGATCGAGAAGTGCTTCCACGACCTGACGACCGGAAACCTATCGCTAATCATGTCCGGCAGGACGGACATTCAGACGGCCGTTTCCGTGTTTTTGGACTCAGGGGATACGATTTCTGAAATAGCTATAGACGTGCCGGCCTTCGAAGTATCGACCTACATAGAACAGCCCTTCTGATGCAGCCAGAATTCCTTCAAGTTTTTTTCCCTGTTGTCGATAAATAGAATGGGTTTTCTCACGACCATAAAAAAGGCGTTTATTACAGTTAATCAGCAAGGTCTCAAAGAAGCTCTCATTAGATAAACAGAAGAGGGGGAAATCATGAGACACAGAACAATGCTGTTATTTCAGCTCTTCCTGGCCCTTTTTGCCGTACTGGCGGTACTGTATGATCTTCCCAACAAGTACATGGTTGTACCGTTGCTTTGCCTGGTATGTATGTTCTTGGTCGGAAGGCATGAATCCGCTTCATCAAAGAACGACCAGAAAAAAGTTGTGTTCGACAGATAATGCGTATATGAGCTGAGCTCAAGTCAGAATCAAGGACGGGTGCAGGAATGTGAATGGGAAGGTAGATCATCAGCGGAAAAAAGTTATTATTCAACCTCCCGCGGAATTCGATGTTCCATGAAAGTGAACCGTCCAAACAGAGCAGGAAGCCATCTTGCCAGAGGCTGGGTGAAAACCTGCCTGAGCTTCGCCAACAATACAGATACGGGAAGATCCCATCTGGACATGGGTTCGAAGCCAAGACGTGCAAAATAGCCCGGTTTCGACGTGGTCAGCCAGCTTTGGACCGAGCCATGGGCTCGTGCTTTCTTGAGGGCTGTCTCCACCAGAAGCTGTCCGACCCGCCGACCCTGGAAACCCGGCAGAACAGATACCGACAGGATCTCGGTAACGAAAGTCGTGTGTTTGTGAACCGCAGCGCAGCCGATCACCTGGCCGTCGGACTCCTTCGCCACGATAAAGTCCGAGACGTGTTGCCCCACGTCTGAACGGCTGCGCAGGAACATCGCGGGATCATCCCGATTGGCTTCGATGGTCGCCACGATGGCCTCCACATCCTTGGCCGTGACGGAACTCACTGTAGGTCCGATCGGTTCTTGTTTCTCCTGGCACAATTCGAATCGTCCTCAGTCTGGGGAATTGATAATACGGATCAACGAAGGACCCCGGAAGGCGATCTCGATCCCTTCACGAAGTTCAACAGATTTGGTAAATATCTACAATTTACCAGGTTTCCACCTTCCTTGCCACTGTACGTAACAAACGCTATAGATGGGCGAGCCCCCGCAGGTGGTCAGCGGCACATCGAAGACCGGGGCGTAAGCGACGGGCGCTACAATCAGGATCCCGAATGACAGACCTATTGGGATCGTTCCAAATCGTGAAGAGCTTTCTTTGCTTTCTCGGTCCATGATGATTTGGGGAAGCTCAGAATGAGCCTTGTCCATTCATCCTTCGCCTCGTCCTTATCTCCGATGGCCTGAAGAGATAATCCCCTGAAGTACAAAGCCTTCTTGATATGTTTGCTCTTTGGGTGCAAAGAAACGATTTCATGGAAATGGTGCGCCGCTTCGCTGAACATCTCGCTCTTATAGTAGGCCGATCCCAGCGTACTGAGAAAATCATCCGATAACCACACCCCTTTATATTTGCCCAAAGCCTCTTGCAGCACCACGATGGCTTTCTCATGTTCTCCAAGCTTGAGAAGAGCTTTGCCGTAGTAATCCATAATATGGGGGGCCAGAAAGGCGTCCGGATGCTCCTGTAAAAAATCTCCCGCGAGGCCGACAATCGTCTTCGCGTCTTCTTTTGCGGTGTCTTTTTTTGAATCATCTTTTTTTGTGAGCTCTCGCATAGTATGAAGAATATCTTTTCCCTCCAGATTGATTGATTTGATTTGCTCAAGAGCATATTCGCGAGCGTTTTTTTCTAACTTTCCCGCACTTTCCCGAAACGCCTTTTTCAGCGCCCCTTTCCAGGACTTCCCTTCCGTCAGATATTGGATAAAGAGCTTGAACTTATCTTCACCATGCGTCTCTATCATGTACTTGATCGCAAGATAGGCTTCCGCGTATCCGCTGTCCGGCTCCTTCTCCTTCAGACCATCGATCATCAGCAAGGGGTCCTTGTCATACTTCCTCCATGCATATGTACGCTTTATTCTGTCCTCTCCGTCGTCTTCGACATAGACCGCGATTCCCTCTCTCACCCAACCGGGGATCTCGCGATATTTTTTGCGCTCGATAACCTCCCTCATAACGGCATGCGTCATTTCATGAATAAAGGTCTTTTCATAATTCCCTTCTCCGCTGATGAAATCTTCGACGAAAAATGTTATACCCTTTCGCTCCCCCGCCCAGCGTCCTGCACGAGCCTGGGGCGGCTTCGCAATATGCGAAAGTCTAAATGTCGTCGGATCGATGACGTCCTGGAACAGGATGACGATTGTGCCGTCATCCACGTAATGGAGGCCGAGACGCTCGTTGATGATATCTACCGACTTCTTCCGCAAAGGATCGACGTCGGCGAGCATGGCCTTGAACCGATCATCTTCTGAAAATCGACCATCATAGAAGGGCCCGACCTTCTTCGTCGCTTTTGCGGACTCTCCATCTTCCCCACTGGCAGGCTTTGCCTCGGAATTTTCAAGGTCTATGTATTCGGCGACATGATTGGCTGAGGCATGCGCGGGAAAGACTAGAAGAAGTAAGAAAATAGTAAAAATCAGGACGGTACAGATTGAATGCTTCATTGAGCTCCCTCCTTCCAACAGGGTTCTTCAGACCAGCCGAACAAAGCCCCGGCGCAGGGCGTTCCCACCTTCTCCATTCAGGACCCTGAAATCTAGGTCTGTCCCATTTTTGCCCGGCTCTTTCCCGAGCAGCTGAACGCGAATGGACGTGCCCGGGATCACCATCCCCGTGAAGCGGCACCCGATCTCCCGGAGCCGTCCGGGTTCCCCTTGGGCCTCCCGGTTCAGGATCTCCCGTGCGGCCAGGGCCAGGGTGGCCGTGCCCTGGAGCAGGATGTCCGGGAGCCCGACGCCTCGGGCAAAGGCCGTGGATGTGTGGATGGGAAATACGATATCGGTGCAGCCGTCGTAAATATGAGCGGCTTGGCGCGGGATCGGTATCTCGACTTCCCAGAGGGGGGAATCCGGCTCAACTCGGCTCGGCCAGACCGGGAGGTCTACCCTGCCCCGGCCGGAATCCGCACAGCTCACGCCGCGAAAGAGGGCCCCGGCGTACTCCGTGAAGACCGCATCCCCTTCCGGGTCTGTCGCATCGAGCCTCAGCACGAATCGAGCGCCCGCCCGGCTCGGCACCACGGCCGCCACGCGTCCCCCGATCCGGAGCCGGTCGCCGGGGCGGACCGGGCGGTGAAAGACCAGGTGCTCTGTGGCGTGCACCATGGTGGCGATCACCTCCATTGAAAGAGCCCCGCCGAGCTGCTCCTGGATCCGCTCCATGATGGGCCAGGTGACGGCCACGGCGAACAGGGGCGGTGCCACGATCCCGTCGCTCCGGGTGTCGTCCAGGTACCGCGGATTGGCGTCCCCCACGGCGGCGGCGTAATTCATGGTCTCCCGCCAGGTCACCTCGCGCTCCAGTCCGACCAAGGCCGTGCCTGCGAGGCTCGAATCGATTTCCATGTTCTATTCCTCCTGACGCGGCCGAGCCGCAACCAAAAAGATGTGTAAGCAAGGGAAAAATGGGAAATTGGGAAACAGGGAAAATATTTTTAATTTTTTCCATTTCCCCCTTTTTCCCCTTTTCCCTTTCCTTACACAATTAGTGTGTGACATTTGCACTACATCTACGCAAGCCGCGTAGGTGATACGATGAAAGTCTCTACCGCCAGCACTCGAAGACGATCTGACGCTGAAGGGCTGCGTAGTGGGCCTCGAGGAGAGACCGCAGCTGGGGGTATTCCTCAAGGGGGATCCGCCGCTTTTTTATGGCAAACTCCGTCTGGCAGGCGATTCCCTTGCGTGAAGTCGTGAACTTCATCCGAAAAGATCCGACCTCGTTCTCCATCTCCGCCGGTTCGGGGAGCGCCTTGAGTCGGTGTCCCGACGTGCTCCGTATGACGCAGTTGTACCTGTAGCTCAACGGCTCGAGGTCCACCGGGGTGGTCCTCTCTTTGAATTCCCCAAGAAGTTTTTTACACAGAGAGCTGTGCCTGATCGGCAGCTTCACGAGCAGGAGGTCACCCACCCTGGAGGTGTGCGCCCGGGAGCGGTACTTGACGTCGATGTAGAATGGGCCGTGCAGGGCGTTGATATCGTGGTACTTCCAGTCGAGAATGTCGCCACGGGTAAATTTCTTTTCGAGATATTCCCGCACCTCGGGCCGCTTGATCTTGGCGCTTCCCGGAATCCTCGAAATTTTTTCGCGCATGTTCGCCGAATAGTTTTCCATGTATGTGTTCCGTTCATCCACGACGATGGTCCCATCCGTCTCGATATCGATCTTGCTGGAGAGAGTCCACGAGCCGGGAAAACCGATCGGGGGAGTCGAGGCGACCTCGATCCCGTCAAGTCGGAGGATGGTGACCGGCTTCTCCAGCAGGTACGGCGGCAGGTCGTCACGATACTTGTCGTCGAGCATGGGATCCAGGTAGCCGCGGCCCGGTATATGGACCAGCATGCGGTCGAACTGTGTCGGGCAGACGATCTCCGCCTCGATTTCCAGGGTCCGCCTGCTCACCAGGGCGGGGTGGGCCTCAACCCCGCACCGCCTGAACATGGCGATCATGAGGGCCGCCCCCCCTATGTTCTCACCTCCAAAATCGATGACCGCCGAAGCGGCCGGAATGTGGCTTCCCATCTTCCACAGCCCCAGGGAGTTCAGGTTGACGGTGCCGGAGACGTATTTGTAAATCGCCAGCAGATCTCCCTCACGTACTAGCTGATAATCGAAATCCTCCTGGAATTCCTCCCACTGCTCGTCGGTCACCGTGCAGGCCTTTTCCATGGAGGGCATGAACCAGCGGGCAAAGTCGTCCCAGGTGTCGAAGGCGGATGCCATCACACGGGCGGCGCGCTCCCTGCTGTTCGGGGCATTGACTTCATCCGTGAGGGCGGGCACTTCGTCCGCGGTAAACCGGATCTCCACGGTCTCGTCCCCGATCCGGCGGGTCTCCTTGACCGGGATGTCTCCGAGGATCTTCGTGTTGAGCTTCATTCCCTTCGGTACCCTGAAGGTCACGCGGGCACGGAGGACCGGGAGTCCATACTGGATCGGAAAATCGAACCAATAGGCGCCCTCCCGGTACTCCGCGTTGTAGGAGATGGTGTAGCGATACTCGATGATGCTCCCGATCCGCAGATCGGAAAAGGGAATGGTGCAGCGCCGCCGGTGGTAGTGCTCCTTGATGAAATAATTACTGTGGAGCTGGTCGATCACATCCGACTCATTCGTGGAGACGATCTCGTCTGCCCCGTTTATAGTGCGGGCAAAGTCGAATGAAAACGTACCGTACAGGCCGTTCATTTGGTTCCAGATCTTCTTCTTGTCCTTGGCCCCCCTGAAGGTGAGGATCTGAGCGACCTGGTGATAGGTAATATCATAGGATCCATCCGGGTGGACGACGATCGTAAATTCCCTGGCGAGGTAGACGCAGTCTTCATCCGGATAACGCTCCACTAGGCCTCAATCAAGCGTAGATAGACCGGAGAGTACTTGTTAAAAAAAAGAA
>CAZFWM010000261.1:0-10708 GCA_964522545.1 uncultured Thermodesulfobacteriota bacterium | reverse complement strand
CTATTCGAAGAGGTGCTATGCTGAATATTAGGAAGGGTGTGAATTATTGCTGATCATTATGCTATAATGTACGGAAATGTACGTGTGAACCGGATTTAAACAGGAGGAAGAGTTCGATGAGACTTCGAAAAGTGATGAGCTCTCTGGCCCTGACGGCCATAACCTTGGCGCTCGCTCTCACCCCGGCCCGAACCCTGGCCGGTGAGTACCGGGTTTTCTTCTACCACATTCACACGATTCACAGCGATGACAACCCGGAGTTCGAGATCTTCAAACCCTCCGTGGCCGAGGTTATCGAGCGGGCCGACCGGGTGGCGACCGAGATGGGCATGGAGGCGGGCGTGGCCATCACGGATCACCGCACAATCGACGCCTACTTCGATCCAGAGTTCGTTCCGGTCGGGGTAGCCCATCCGATGAAGGGCGAGGAGTGGGGAGGCTCGGGCCATGCCGGGGCGCTCAACTTCTCGGGGGATACGCGCATCACGGAATATTCTGGACCGGATCGGTATGTTCAGCTGGTGGAGGAGACCCACTCGAAGGGCGGGATCGTGATCGCCAACCACCCCGAGCCCGGAGATTGGGAGACCGACCGCCTGTTGGGCATCGACGGAATCGAGGTCTGGTCCGTGACCTTCTGGGACCCCACGGATGAGCTGGCTCTGGACTGGTGGCAGAGGCTCCTGGCCGCGGGTGAGCAGGTGACCGCCGTGGGAGGAAGCGACTCCCACTTCCGGTTCCTCCCGATCGAGACCCCCTCGAACCTGGTCTGGTGCGAGAGCAACGACCCGGACGACATGGCCGAAGGGATCCGGGACGGCCGCCTGATGATCCTGGCTGCGCCGGCTTCTCCGCGTGTGTTCCTCACGGCCGACGTGGACGGGGACGGGGAGTACGACGACGCCATGGTGGGCGACGTCATCACCATTGCAGGTACGACGACCGTCGACTTCCAGGCCCGGGTGGAAGGGGCGAGTCCGTCCGATCAACTGCTCCTTGCGGATCGGGGCGGCCTCTTCTTCTCCTGCGAGGTCGGGTCGGGACCGGGCTGGGAGGGGAGCGACTACCGGTTCTCCCACTCCTTCTCACCGGCCGAGCGCAACTTCGTCCGGGTCGAGCTGCGCAACGGTTCCAATTATCCTCACTGCATCGGCAATCCGATCTACGCCGTGGGAGCCCTCGCCCCCGCCGAAACTGAGGGTGAGATCCGAGGAACGGTGCGGGACGGCGGCACCGGGGCTCCCCTGGCCGGCGTCACGGTGGAAGCCACGCCGGGAGAGTTCTCCATCGACACGACCGGCGCCGACGGAACATACTCTGTCATCCTGCCGGTCGCTACCTACAAGGTGAAGGCGATGCTGTCGGGGTATCTGCCCCGGACTCACGCGGGGGTGGTCGTCGAAGGCGGAGAGGTCTTCCTCGATTTCGAGATGTCCCCCTCATCATGCGGGGCCGTGCCGGCCGGGAGAAAGGGCCGGGGCGGGATGCTTGCCCGAGGGCTCGGCTTCATATTCCCGGTAGGACTGGTCCTCGCCTATCTGCGCTGCCGAAAGCGGACGCTTTGTCATGAGCCAAGTTGGTCAACAGGCGAGACCATGGAGGGTCCGGTTCCACCCGGACCGCGGACTGAAAAGAAATGAGAATATCGAACAGCAGAACAAGGAACCGCAGAATTTCGAAGGAAAGAAAAATTCCTTTGAGTATTCATAGACCTCTACGGTTCGATATTCCTTGTTCAATATTCGATATTCTCTTTTTGATTGCGGCTCGGCCTCGTTAGAAGGTGTAACAAGAAAAAGGGCTCCCAAAGGAGCCCTTTTATGATCAGCTTTTTCCCAATCGGATCAACTGCCGGTGTCGACCCATTCCATCGCATAGGTCTGTGGAATTCCCCCTGAAGAGAGTTCCGAGAAAACCCAGACGACTCCAAAGCTCGGGAAGGGGAACGATATCGGGATGGAGAAGGGGGGATCGAGGGCCGGCAGCGCGATCGACCAGAGCGGAACGAGCCATGGCGTCGGGCTCGTCAAGATCAGGTAGTTCGACCAGACGACCGGGCCGTCCGCACCGATGGTGAAGTCCAGGCTGAGCTGGCCCGCTCCGTAGGATGCGGCCAGGTCCAGCGAATATTCCAGGATGCAATCCGGATCGTCCCCGTCGACCTTGCCGTCGCAGTCATCGTCGACCCCGTTATCGCAGACCTCGGCTGCACCGGGATTCACATCGGGATCGGCGTCGTCACAGTCGTCTCCGCCGCATGCCTCGTCATCATAGCCGTCCTCGTCCATGTCGTGGCACCCGCCCCACGCGGCGCCGGTCCAGAGGCCGACGACAGAGCTCACGCGGACCCAGGATGCGATCTCGTAAGTGGTGGTGTCGAAGACCTTCACCGAATTGCCGCCAAAGTCGGCGACATAGAGATACCGGCCAGTTTCGTCGATCTCGACGTCATAGCAGTCGGACAGGCCGGGTGAGTAGCCTCCGAGAAATAATCCGTTCGCATCCAGCTCGATGATCTCATTGGAGTAGTCGAGCACCCAGATCCTCCCGTCAGGGCCGGTGGTCACGCCGATGGGCTGCCCGATCGTGTAGGAGCTCATGAGGAGCGTGCCGTCCGGGCCGAATTTGTGGACGCACTGGTCCGCCCAGGTGGTGACATAGCAGTTGCCGTCGCCGTCGAAATGTACGCCCTGGGGCTCAGTGACGGATACGAACACCCCGAGATCCAGTCCGGTGGTGCTGTAGATGTGGACGTTGTCGTAGTAGGTCTCGGCTGCATAGAGGTTGCCGTCCGGGCCCATGGCGAGGCCCGCGTAGTTCCCGTAGGGCACACTCGCCAGCAGTTGCGTCGCACCGCTGGAGACGATGATCTTGTAGAGGCCGTCGCTCCGGGTGACGACATAGAGGGCATCTTCCGCCTCGACGTAGACCAGGTCTCCCGGCCAGGCGGCGAAGCCGCTCGTGATGGTCGTCTCGGTGCCGCCTACAATATCCACTTCGCTAACGGCTCCGTCGACAAACCACTGGGCCGCGAAGACCCGTGGATCCTGGGCCGCTCCGCTCTGGGTAAAGACGAGCGGCAGGATCATAAAGACTAGAAATACCAGACTCTTTCCTGAGGACATTCCAATCCTTCGCACACGTGATCTCATGTTCCCCCCTCCTTTCGTCCTTGGACTCGAAAAATGCAGTAGCCACCTACCGCATTTTTCGGGTTGAAAAGGTTTTCGATGGGTTCATGGAACCCCCGAGTTATAACGCCAGGATAACACCGGGATTTGCCATTCGTCAAACGCTCATCGACCCGGCTTTTTTACTTTGACTTCTCGATTTGGTATCCTTCCCCAGATCGATGGAAGAAGGGATTTCCTGCCGGCGTTGAATGCAGGTGCCGCACTCAAAGGGGGGGGATAATGGGAAAAAAAGTAATTCTCTTTGTGGCAATCGTCTTTCTGTGCGCGTGGACGGCACTTCCGGCACAGCGAGCTCAAGCCGAGGGAACACGGGCCGGTTGGGAGACCCCGACAAAGGATCGGGCGAAGGGCTCCGGTCTCCTTCCGATGGAGGTCGACGACGGAGGAGCTCTCGGCCCCTTCTCCCTGGACGACGGTACGGCGGAGATCTTTGCGGGCGCCGAGTCCACGGGCCTCGTCATTGCGAATCGGTTCGTGCCGGGCCGAAGCGTCGTCCTCTCGGGGGTGTCGTTTTTCACGAGCGGGGCTGCGGCCGGGGATCCCGCGGAGATCGTCATCTACGAGGATCCGACCGGGACCGCCCCCCGCACCGGATGATACGATGGAGGTCTTCTGGACAGAGGTGACTCTGGGGGAGGGAGGATTTCAGCGCCTCCCCATCGGAGAGGTTCGGCTCAACGTCGAGGGGGATCCGGAGACGGCCTTCTTCGTGGGCCTGGCCGGCCTTACCGCGAGGAACTACTCCCTCGGCATCGACAGGAGCTCGCCGGACCGGGGCGCGTCTTTCGTCTCCGAGGACGGCGGAGCGAGCTTCCTTCCCATCGGCGCTATTCCGATCCTGGCCGGGAACGCCATGATCCGGGCGCACGAAAAACGGCTCCTCCCTCTCGATCGACCCATCGGAAAGAGAATCGTACGACCGAGGGAGGCGGCGCCGGAAGATCCGTGGATCTGGATCGATTCCTCCCACGACGGGGCGCGCGATCCGGGGCGCGACACCTTAATCAACGATCGAGTCAACGCCACGAGCGGATCGGACGGCTGCCCGGGCTGCTGGCCCGCCCTCGTACCCGGATACCCGAAGTTCACCCTGGCCACTCCGGATCGATACGAGGACTACATCACCATCGAGAACACCTCCGCCACCGGGATCGCCATGCCCTTCCGGACGACCCTCACGTCCCTCACTCCGGTGTCGGTGGAGGCCGTAAACACCGACGACGGCGGCGGGAGGCCCCCCACGGGCACCTGGGTCTGGGGCCTGTCGTACTGCGACGCCACCGATTCACTCGACGACGTCCTGGACCCGGGCGAGAGGGTGACGCGCCTCTGGGAGATCGCCGACGAGGGGGGCGATTATCTCACCAAGCTTCTGCTCCACTGCGACGGGGATGGATCCTTCGGGCATATCGAGGGCCACGCCGTGTTCGACGGGAGCGACAACGAGGCCCTGATCGCCGACCACGAGGAACTGGACATCGCCGGAGACCTTACCCTCACCGGATGGGTCCGGCTGGCGGGACACCAGGGAGGGACCTATCACAAGGGGATCATCGGGAGCTGGAGCTTCCCGGCCGGTAGGAGGAGCTACCTGCTCATGGTCCGGAACGCCGACAACGCGGGCTTCATCCTGTCGACCCTGGGCTACCAGTACAGCAAGGTGATCAACGGCACGACCGACCTCGACGATGGCGAGTGGCATCACCTCGTGGGCGTGCGCTCCGGCACGACCATGAGGCTCTACGTGGACGGAGCGGAGGAGGGTACCACATCGTTGAGCGGAAGCCTCTACGACAACGACGTGGACTCCCATCCCGTGCGGATCGGCTCCCAGTTCGGGGTGGCCGGCACCTTCTTCGACGGGCTCATCGATGACGTGGCCGTCTACGATCGGGCGTGGTCGCCGGCCGAGGTCGACCAGACCTACCTGCGTGGGCTCCAGAGGCTCCCCCTGAACGTGACCGGCGGCCGGATCGGCTACTGGCCCCTGGACCACGACTTTCTCGACTACACGGGAAACGGCCATGACGGAATCCCCGAGGGAGACGTGTACACCACGTCGGGGGGGAAGATCTTCGAGTCCCGGGGCGATCCTGCGCTGGACGCGGCCTCCAGGAAGTTCGGCGCCGGGAGCATGCACTTCGACGGCGACGTGGATTACCTGAACGTTCCCGTGCACGAGGACTGGGGTTTCGGCACCGAGGACTTCACCATCGATTTCTGGATGATCACGCCCGCCGACGCGAATAATCGGGACGTCCTGCTGAAGATCGGAGTCGATCATTCTCCCTGGAACGCGTCCATCGAGATCACCATCGGCCCGGACGTCGCCTCTGAGTGGTTTGCCGGGGGGAACAAGATCGGGGTTCACCTGAACTACAACGGCGCATCCTGGGGGGCGCAGTTTGCGGGGATTACGAAAGTGGCGGACGGCGCATGGCACCACGTCGCGGTTGTGCGGAGCGGGAACAACGTGCGGCTCTTCGTGGACGGGAGCCTGGACGGCTCGACCAGCTATTCGTTCAGTTATCCGTCCTACGAGATCGCCATCGCGGGACAGTCTCTGAACGACCGCGGATTCTCCGGCCACCTCGACGAGCTGCGCGTGAGCAAGGGGATCGCCCGCTGGAGCGCCGGCTTCACGCCCCCGGCCGAGCCGTACACCCCGGACATCCACTCCAGTCTCCTGCTCCATCTCGACGGGGACGAGTCCGCCTCGACCCACACGGCGACCCTGCGGGGTAACCCGCAGTCCGATGGAGGCGGGGGCCGGTGGCAGGGCTCCCTGGCCCTCGACGGGAGCGGCGACTACCTGGACTTCTCCGATCACGCCGATTGGGACCTGGGTGATGGCGACTTCACCGTGGACGCCTGGATCAGGCCCGCGGCCCTGGCGGGCTACAACTCGTTCGTCGGCAACTGGAGCTCCATCGGCAACCTGGGCTGGGACTTCCGCGCCTCTTCGGTCGACCTGGGGAACCGGTTCATGTTCATCTACTCGACGGACGGATCGGGCTGGACCCTGGTGGACTCGGGATTTACCCTGACCCTCGATACCTGGCAGCACGTGGCGGTCTCGCGTTCGGGCGGCACTCTCTACCTGTTCGTCGACGGAGACCTGAAGACCACCTTCGCGATCGGCTCCGCCTCGATCTTCGACGCGGGCGCGCCCCTGTACGTGGGCTACTGTCCGGCGGGGAGTACTTATTACAACGGCGGGATCGACGAGCTTCGCCTATCCAAAGGCATCGCCCGGTGGACGGCCAACTTCACACCGCCGCAAGTACCTTACGATTAGAGACGTTCATCACAAAAGATTGAGGCTCTGTACCGTTCGGACTCTCGATCACGATCCGGTGTCTACGGTCTCCCAGTCCATGCAGAGGATCCCGCCCCAATCCCCAGTGAGGATGGTCAGAACGCCGATCTCTCCCAGGTGTGGGAACCCGGGGATCGGCACCTGGAACGACAGGGGGGGATCGATCGCCGGGAGGGGCAAGGTCCACAGGGGGAGAACGACGGGGGGGGCGAAGAGCCAGGCCATCCAGAGGACCGGCTCTGCTGCGCCGATTTGAAGGTCGAGAGTGAGGGTTTCGTCGACGTAGCTGAGCGCCAGATCGAGGGTGCATGGGGGGGAGATCCCGTCCAGCTCGAAGAGATAGGCCGAGCCCGGGCCCGGGAGCTCGAAGAAATCCTCGGTGGCGCCCACCAACACAGAGCTCCCGTGGATCGCCACGGACCACCCGAATTGGTCCCACTCGCCCACGTCGCTGCCGATGAGCTTCTCCTCCTCGGTCCAGACGCCCCCACTGCGTCGAAAGAGATAGGCCGCACCCCCAGAGAAGCCGACTTCATCGTTGCCATAGGCACCGAGTAGAGCGATGTCGGCGCTCAGGGCCACGGAATGACCGAAGGAATCGACCACTCCAGCGTCGCTCGCCGTCACCTTGGCCTCCAGGGTCCAGGCGGTCCCGTTGTGCACAAAGAGATAGGCCGAGCCGGAGAAGCAGACAAACGAGCCAGGGCATGCATCATCGTCCTCCGGAGCGCCGGCCAGGATGGTGTCGCCGTCGATGGCCACCGAGGATCCGAGGTGCTCCCCCTCCGTGGCGTCGGGGGCGTAGAGCTTGGTCACTTCGAACCAGGAACTCCCATAGTACCGGTACACATAGAGGGCGCCTGAATCCTCGCCCCCTTCGTCCTCCAGGGGCGCCCCGACCACGATGGTGTCTCCGTCGATCGCCACGGCGGAGCCGAACTCGTCGATGGGCGCGAGGTCGTGAGCCTTCAGCTTCGCCTCCGGGACCCAGAGTGTCCCGATCCTCTTATACACGTAGGCCGAGCCGGCAGAGAGGTGGAAGATGTCGTCCTCTTCCCCCGGGGATCCGACCACGATCCTCTCGCCGCTGATGGCGACGGAGGAGCCGAACATGTCGGCCCTTATTCCGTCGATGGGTGTAATCTTGGCTGATTGCGTCCATGTCTCTCCCAACCGTTCGAAGACATAGACCGAGCTCGGGGCTTCGCCGTCGATCCCGGTCCCGGGGGCCCCGACAACGGCGATACTCCCGCTGATGGCCACGGACTCTCCGAACACCTCGATCCCCAGGGCATCATCGGCGGTCAGCTTGGCCGTCTCGAGCCAGCCAGCCCCGTTCCGCTGATACACATAGACCGCCCCTGCCGCGGAACCGGCTTCATTCTCATAGGGCGCTCCCACGATGGCGGTCTCCCGGCTCAATGCCACGGCCGCCTCGAGGAGCTCAGGCCGAGCCTCAAGTTCCCCGAGTCGATCGAGCGGCACTTCGTGTACCGGGGCGACTACGTCACCCGCCACGCCATCGACGCCCGGGCGGTCCGGACGAGCTGCAAGACCTGCCACGGCACAACCTTAGAGGGCGTCCCTCCGGTCCCTTTTTTTCGAGTGCGTCGGGATATAAATAAGGCAACTATGTAACGGATCGATAATCCTCGCTGTCTACTTTATATGAAGGGAGGAGGGGGAGAACGCATAACTTCAGACAAGGAGGAAAGACATGAAACGTGTACCAATCTCCGCAATCCTGATCGTCGCAATCTCCGCCATGTCTGTTCAGGCGGCCGATGCATCCGTGGGCGAGCACTCGCTGGCGGTCTACGCAGCCATGTTTACTCTGGATGGAGAGTACGTGGGCCTGCAATTTTCAATATATAATCTCAGTCCTTATCATGGCGGGCCGGCGCGGATTCTTTGCCAAGAAGATTTGGGCGGGCTCCCCTGGCCTATTGTGGGCACGGGCACTTATTGGGAGGAGGAGCTCCCCTTCGTCGGGACCCAGTTCTTCGCTTATCTTCCTTTGAGTTACGGAGGGGAGAGGATCCTTTACGGGTACTCGCCCTGGGAGTCACTATACGCCTTTGGTATTGGATTCGAGAGCAACTCCGAAGAGACGTATTTTTTTATGTTCGCCGGAACGCTCGGCCCCATGACGCCGTTGTTTCCACCGAAAGCGGATTGAGCACGAATAATCCAGCAGTCCTATACTGCGGCTTGGGATACATTGTCGCAATGTTTCCCAAGCCGCATTTACATATATCTGATAGGACATTTGTTTTTCAGCGAGACAAAGAAAGGATACCAGAATATAGGGGATCGAAAGAGACGTGTGTTCAAGGTCGACCTGGAGGCGGCGGTTGGGCGACGTTCGGGTTAAGGAAGAGAAGGGATCACGGAAGAGGAGGGGTTGATGGCGGGCGGCCGCGGTTGCCGGTTCCGGTATGCCGCCGGTAGGCCTCTGCAAAGGACTGGGCCAGGCTGATGAGATGGGGCTCGCCGAAGGGACGCCCCAACACCTGGAGGCTCACCGGGTGACCGTCCCGGGTGAGGCCCGCCGGGAGGGTCAGCACCGGAAGGCCCGTGACCGAGGAGATCGCGGCCAGCTGCATCCCCTCGTCCTCGAGCTCGGGTGCGTTTTCACACAGAGTCGGAAAGCCCTCCCAGATGTAGCGGATGGGCATAAGCTTTCTATGGGTCGAGCCGACCACGATGGCGTCCAGCCGGTGCCCGTCCATGAGCGCCAGTATCTCTTCCCTCCGGTCCTCCTGCATCTGCCCGGCCCGCTCCATCTCCTCTTCTCCGGGCGGGGGAAGGAGACAGGTCGGCCAGATTCCGACCGTGGCGATGAATCCGTAGTAGGCGGGCATGGAGCCGAAGTGGTCGCCGTAGAGCACGAATTCGCAGTAGGTCCTGAAATCGGTCACCGGGTTGGACCGGAAGTAGGCGTTCAGGCTGGCCAGCTTGTCGGCGGCGAGGGCGCCCAGAGTCTCGAAGAGCCGACTGCTCACCACCCGGTGGAATTCCAGGGGGACCATGCTCGCCCCTTCGGCCTCCATGATCTCCAGGGCGCTCTTTGATTGCCGGACGCACTCGGGCTCGACGCACCCCGGGTAGCGGCCGTGATCGAACAGGAGGGTCACATAGCCGATTCTCCTGCCGGCGAGCCCGTCCTCATCCAGAAACGCCATGTAGCTCTCCGGGACCCTGCCGACGCTCACGGCGGTGAACTCGTCGGCCGGATCGTACCCGGCGACGGCGTCCAGCACGGCGGCCATGTCCGCAGGCGTGCGGGTCATGGGGCCGATGACATTGACGTACCGGGAGCCCGACCAGGCGCCCTCCCGGCTGATCAGGCCGAGGGTGGGCCTGAGGCCGTAGAGGTTGTTGGCCTCCGAAGGGTGCCGGATGGAGCCGGCATGGTCGGCCCCCAGGCCCGCGACCGCGAAGCCCGCGGCCACCGCCGCGCCGGTGCCCCCGCTCGATCCGGAGGGCACGCAATCCGGGTGATAGGGATTGAGCGTCTGGCCGCCCGCGGCGCTCAGGCCCCAGCCGCCGAACTGGAGCTCGTCCTGGTTGGCCTTGCCAAGGATGACGGCGCCCGCCTCCCGGAGCCGTCTCACCACGAAGGAATCGTCCACGGGAAACATGTTCAGTAGCGAGATGGATCCGTTGGTGGTGGCCATTCCCACGGCATCGATGGAGTCCTTGACCACCAGCGGAATGCCGTGGAGCCACCCGCGCCGCCCCGAGGCGCGGCGTTCGTCGTCCAGGGCCCGGGCCTCGTCGAGGGCGCGGGGGTTCACGGAGATCAGGGCGTTGATGCAGGGTCCCGCGTCGTCATAGGCCTCGATCCGCCTCAGGCAATCGCTGACCAGCCGCTCCGCGGTGAGCGCACCGGCGTCCATGGCCTGCTGCAGCTCGACGACGTCTTTTTCGGGATTGTCCAGGCCGGCGGGGGCCGGGCTCTCGGCGTGGCAGCCGGAAATCAGACAGGCTCCGACCGCCAGGCAGGCCGCCAACAGGCTTTTTAGTTTGCCTTTCAAGGGATGCTCCCGTCAATCTGATAGGCTATTTGATTTTCAGCGAGACAAAGAAAGGATACTGGAATAGAGGAAATCAAGCAAGAAAAAACGGAAAATCCTCTGAAAGGGCTATCCACTTTACTGTACCACCGAGTTGTGCTAAATTCGCGGCATGG
>CAZFWM010000260.1:0-10713 GCA_964522545.1 uncultured Thermodesulfobacteriota bacterium | reverse complement strand
TCTTTTCAGATTGGTCCCTCGGTAAGATTTCTCGCGGAGTTTATCCTGAGCGAAGCGAAGGACCTTAATGACAAAAAAATCATAAGCCATAGGTTTCCTTCTCTCTGCGCCTCTGCGTCTCTGCGTTAAATTCTTCAACGGAAAATTTGAATTTCCTCTGCCATCTACTTCACCTCGTTCCAGCCGAGATACTTCTTCTCCGGACCTCCCGGCACCCACAGCTGGATTGCCACGAAATCCTCCAGGGGAGAGGTGACCCGGAAGGAGTGCTCCACTTCGGTCGGGATCATCACGACCTTGCCGGGCCCTATTCGATATTCTTTTCCCTTGCTTGCCAGGACTCCGGTTCCCTCGAGGCAATAGAGGACCTCGGTCTCGGCCTCGTGGCGGTGGGTCGGGACCTTTGTTTCCGGCTTTAAGGTGAGCCTCCCCAGGTAGAAACCTTCCTGTCCGAAGAGCATATTTGCGCTCGCGGCGCCGGTGGGCGCCACGTAGGTGGGCACCTCCTCCGGGCTCAACACGATCACGGTCCGGTCCCCCGGCGCCTCTTTCACGGACACGACCGGGGAGAACCAGAGGAAACACAAGAGTCCCGACAGGATCAGTAAGTAGATGCTCGGGCCGATGATGGACGGTTTCCTCATTGTTTCCCCCCTTTACTTTAAGATTCCTCGGCTATTGCCTCGGAATGACATTGACTGTCGCCTCGGAATGACATTTGGCCAACGAATTATCAGTGAATGAACATCAGCCCCAGCGCCATGACGACAAAGGCGAAGATCATGGCCACGATGCAGTAGCCCATGATGTCCTTGGGCTTGAGCCGAGCGATCCCCAGCAGGGCGATGGCCCAGAAGGGCTGGATCATGTTGGTCAGCTCATCTCCGCAGGCCAGGGCCATGAGGGTCTTGGGAAAGGAGACGCCCAGATCGGCGGCGGCCTTCACCATGATGGGGCCCTGTACCGCGGTCTGACCGCCGCCCGAGGGGACGAAGAGGTTGACCAGGCCGGCGCTGATGAGAACCCAGATCGGGTAGGTGAACGGGGTCGAGATGGCCACGAACCAGCCGGCCATGATCCCCACCAGGCCCGAGAACTTCATCATGCCCATGATGCCGGCATAGAAGGGGAACTGGAGGATCACGCCGCTCACGCCCCGGGTGGCCTCGGCCACGGCCCGGACGTACCGGATCGGCCGGCCCCACAGGGCCATACCGAGCATGAGAAAGAGGAAGTTGACGATGTTGAGGTTCAGGTCGAACCCTTTCGTGGCGAAGTACCAGGCAAGGTAGGCGAAACCGAAGAGACAGATCAGGGCCGTGATGATCCGGCTGTTCTCGAGTCGCCGGTTGAGGGTCGGCTCCTCTGTTTCCCGATCCTCGCCGGCCCGTGGCAGGGCCTCGTCGAGCAGGGCGGGATCGGCCTCGACGATCTCGTCTTCTCGGGTCTCTTGTCGGGTCGGGTGCATCAGCATCATGACGAGAGGGCAGACGAGCAGCAGCCCCAGGGAGATCACGATGTTGAAACGGCTGAAGATCGTCTCGGCGATCGGGATGATTCCCACGTCCGACTCGAGGAAGTGGCCCGGCGTGGCACAGAGGAGCGGGGCGGACCCGGACAGGCCGTTGTGCCAGATGAGAAGGGCCACATAGGCCGTGGCCACCACGAGTGGGTAATGCAGCCTCAGCCCTTTCTCCCGGGCCGAGCGGGCCATGTAGACGGCAAGGATGGCCCCGCCGATCAGGCCGAAGCCCCAGTTGATCCAGCCCAGGATGCAGGAGACGAACCCGGTCAGGTAGATGGCCTGGAGCGGGCTCCGCGGGAGGGCGGCCACCCGGCCGAGGACCTTCTTCATCAGGGGCGTGTTGGCCAGGGCGTGACCGGTGACCAGGATGAGGACCATCTGCATGCCGAAGGTCAGGAGCGTCCAGAAGCCCTTGTACCAGTGCTGGATCATCTCGAAGGGCCCGTTGCGGGCAACGAGCATCCCAAGAAGGTAGGTGATGAATGTCAGAATCAGGGCGAAGATGAATGAGTCCGGCATGTACTTCCCGGACCATCGGGCCAGGATTCTTCCCAGGCGCTGCAGCATGGTCTTTGCCCTCCGTATTGTCATTTCGAGCAAAGCGAGAAATCTTTCCCTCGTTCCCAGGCTCTGCCTGGGAACGAATTCACGGGAGGCTCTGCCTCCTCCATCGGATTACAGAGAACTTGTTGGCCGAAAAGGGCAGAGCCCCTCATCAGCTTCGTTCCGAGGCAGAGCCTCGGAACGAGGTAAAGCGAGAAATCGCTAACCCATTATCCATATTCGCCCGATGATGTCGAGTGATCGGACGGGAAGAAATAAGGACGGCGGCGATACGTTTACCGGGCAGATCATTGACTTGTCGGCGTCCGGCGTGTAGTAGAACAGAGATTGGAAACACTCCGGAGGGGGATCGCTTCGTCGCTGACGCTCCTCGCGACATACCTCAATTGAGTCCGCATCGAAGATGCGGTTTTGTTCATCCCCCGATACAAAGAAAGAACAAGGAGAAAGCCCGATGGAACACTACCCGTGGTGGAACGAAGCACAGTGCAAGCTCGCAGACGAGGCGCGCGAGGCCATCGACACGATCATTCCGATGGCCGCCGAGTATAGCTGGAAGAAGGAGTATCCCTGGAAGGTGGTGGACGAGATGCGCCGGCTCGGCTGGTTCGCGCCCCTCATCCCGGAGCGCTACGGCGGGCGCATGGAGGACTGGGGCGTGACCGGGGCCTGCATCCTGTGCGAGGAGATCTCCCGGTGCGGCGCCGTGATCAACATATACGGCACCACCCTCATCGGCGGCGTCCACCAGATCATGCACTTCGGCACGGAGGAGCAGAAGGGGCAGTGGTTGCCCAAGCTCGCCTCGGGAGAGTACCTCGGGGCCATCACTATCACCGAGCCCTACGCGGGATCCGACGCCGCGGCCATAGAGACCACGGCCCGGCGTGAGGGCGACGTCTACATCGTGAACGGGAAGAAGCGCTTCATCACCAACGCCGGGCCGGCCGACGTCTACATGACCTACGTGAACACGAGCGATGCTCCCGAGGATCGCAAGCGGTACAAGCACCTCACCGGCCTGGTCGTGGAGAAGGGGAGCCCCGGCTTCACGGTCGAGCGCGTGAACGAGCTCGTAGGCCTCGACGGCATCTACAACGCCTACCTCGACTTCAAGGACGCCCGGATCCCGGTAGGAAACCGGCTGGGCGAGGAAGGGGACGGCTGGAAGGTCATGGTGAGTGGCCTGAACGTGGAGCGCACCATCATCTCCGCCGGCTCCCTCGGGCCGATGCGCGAGGCCCTGCGCTGGGCCCTGTACCACATGGAGCGCCGCCTCCAGTTCGGCAAGCCCACTCTCAACCTGGGAGGCAATCAGGTCAAGATGGCCGACATGGTCTGGCAGCTCAAGCTGGCCCGGCTCGCAACCTACTACACGGCCCACCTCTTCGACCTCGGCAAGGATGCCCCGGTGGAGTCGGCCATGGTCAAGCTCTTCAACACGGACACGGCCATGAACTTCCTCATCGAGGCGATCCAGTGCATGGGCGGGGACGGCTGCACCCAGTTCTACCCGCTGGAGCGGTTCATGCGCGACGCCAAGATCTCCCAGGTCTACACCGGCACCAACGAGATCCAGAAGATGATCCTCTTCCGGCAGGGCCTCAAGTCCCTGGCCGAGGACCTGAAGGTGCCGCGACGGGCCATCCACCCGGAGCTCGGCGTGCCCATGCCGCTGGGGCCGGACGCCCCGCCCCTGGAGGGCGCCGGCGAGGAGGGCGTGCTCGGTGCCCTGGCCGAGCACTACCGGGTCCACCCGGGCCTCTACATCAAGCCGGACGAGCTGGCCGGGATGCTCACGATGGAGGCCGACGAGATCGGCGTCCTTCTGGAGGCGCTCGAAGGCAAGGGGCTGGCCCAGGTGGTGAAGGACCGAAAGGGGAGGACCCAGTTCGCCCGGCCCACCTTCGAGGGGCTGGCACAGGCAAAGGGGCCCGAGGCGTACCGCCACTTCCCGGACTGGGTCCGGGAGGAGGATCTTTTTTGAGGGTTCGATGAATCGAACCCATGGAGTATGGACATGACCCCTCGTTCCCAGGCTCCGCCTGGGAACGAACATACGGGAGGCTCCGCCTCCTCAAAAGGATCACGGCGAAACTTGTCGGCCTTATCCGGCCGAAAGGGGCAGAGCCCCCCATGAGATCCGTTCCGAGGCAGAGCCTCGGAACGAGGAAACGGTCGCCCTGTAGGAGGAACGAACATGAAGATCGGATCATTCAGGACACGCATCCTCGCACTGGCTCTCGCACTGGCGCTTCCCGCCCTGGCCCTCGCCCAGGACGCCCGGCGAATCCCGCTCCCGAAGCCCCAGCTCGACAGGGGCATGTCCCTGATGCGGGCGCTGTTAGAGAGAAAATCGCAGCGGGCATTCAGCCCCGATCCGCTCCCGGCACAGGTGCTGTCGACCATGCTCTGGGCGGCCTTCGGGATCAATCGGGGCTCATCGGGAAAGCGCACGGCGCCGTCGGCCGTGAACTTCCAGGAGACGGACGTCTACCTCGCCACGGCCGCGGGCCTGTATCTGTACCACGCGGGATCCCACTCACTCGATCTCGTGCTCGCCGAGGACATCCGGGCCCTGACCGGCACGCAGTCCTTCGTTCAGACCGCCCCGGTGAACCTCATTTACGTGGCGGACTTCTCGAAGATGGGGACCTATAGCGAGGACGTCAAGGAATTCCTGTCGGCCGCCGACGGAGGCTTCATCAGCCAGAACGTCTACCTCTACTGCGCCTCGGAGGGGCTCGCCACGGTGGTCCGCTCGCTCATAGACAGGGACGCCCTGGCGGCGGCCATGGGGCTGAGCGAGGACCAGAGGGTCATCCTCGCACAGTCGGTGGGCTATCCGTCGTCAAACAGGGGGGAAAACAATGAACAGTGAAACATCGGTACCGACGCCGCCGGACCTGCCCGGCCCGACGCCGCCCGAGGCGAGCGAACACAGGATGGACATCGCTCTCTACATCATCCTGACCATCGTGACCTGCGGGTTCTTCAACATCTACTGGAACTACCGCCAGATGCTCGCGTGCAACGCCCTGTTGGGTCGCGAGGAGTTCCAGTTCTGGACCTGGGCGCTTCTGTCGTTCATCACGTGCGGAATCTACCATCTCTATTACCAGTACCAGATGGGCACGGCCCTGGTCGAAATACAGCGCAACCGGTCGCTCGCCACCTTTGACAACCTGCCCATAATAAGCATCCTCGTGTCGATCTTCGGGCTATCCATCGTGGTGGATTCGATTCATCAACACGAAATCAACAAGATCGTCGGCTGATCCTATGAAAGATACGAGCCAAGACGGGCCGCGGGGCGGGCGCCCCGGAGATGGTGCCGGGCGGAGGAGTACACGTCCCGGCCGGATACTGCGGCTCGCCGTCGTCGGGGTGATCGCGGTGGTCGCGGTTTCCGGGCTCTGTTACCATCTCCTCGGGGTCGACCTGCTCGACCACGGGGCACCCTTTTCCTTCTGCCCCTTTCGGGCGGCCACCGGTCTGCCCTGCCCGGGGTGCGGCATGACGCGGGCCATGCTCAGCCTGGGACAGGGCAAGCTCCTCGACGCCGTGGACTTCAACCCCTTCTCGGTTCCCCTGCTCGCCGGCATGCTGCTCTTCGCGCTCACAGGGGCGATCCCCCTGCGCCGACACCACGCCGCCGCGGCCCGGGTCGCCCTCGTTGCGGTGCTTGCCGTCTGGCTCGTTCGTCTGATCCTGTGAGTGAAAAATGTAGGGAGTTGATTCATCAGCCCCCGGGCGTGGGCGCGATGAATCGCGCCCCTACAGGCCTAGTGACGGTTCGCTGTAGGGGTTTGATTCATCAAACCCTGGATCCTGGCGCGATGAATCGCGTCCCTACCGCCTCTCCGCCCGACCGTGAAAGATCTCCGCATACTCCGCCGTGAGGTCCAGATAGGTCTCGCCATACTCCAGGCTCGGCTCGATCTCCGTGCCCTCGTGCCACTCGTTGAAGCTGGTGACGAGGACCCAGTCGGGACCGGCCTCCAGGGCATCGCCCCAGAGCCAGTGGTAGAGGGCCCCGTCACCCCGCTCGATCACGATCGGGTAGGGGCGGTCGATGTGGGAGTCGTCGTAGCCCGGAATCACGGTCAGCGCCGACGACATTCCGTGACGATGGGCATAGTTCACGATCCGGCCGTAGTCGAGGCTCGGGCAGCCGAACACGTCGAGCTGGAAGGTCGGATTGTAGTGGTGGATCTGGTCGAAGGCGGCGCACACGAGAAAGGGAGCGAAGCTCACGGTGCAGTCGCCCGAGATGAACATGGGCCGCTCGGCCTCGACCGCCCGGATCACAGAGGGCCAGATCAGCAAGGCCTGGGAGATCGGCCGGATGTAGACGAACACGACCGGCTCGCCGTTCACCCTGAGGAAACCCGGCCTCGGGCCGTAGTGGTCGAGGATGTAGTTGAGGTCGTCGATGGCCGCGTCCCGCTTCTCCTCGAAGGGGAGGCCGGGGCAGAAGTAATCCGAGCAGCCCGGAATCGTCTCGTAGTAGACCGAGATCTTCAGGTCGGCCCCCTCCGCCTCCACCACGTCCAGGATCGCGGAGACGGGGTCCTCGCCTCCGGAGGGCTGCCCCCACCAGCTCACGATCCACCCGTCGAGACCCGCCTGCTCGGACCAGGCGATGTGGGCCCGGATGACCTCGGGATCGAGGGAGTCGTAGGCCCCGAGCACGGGGTAATCCGTCGACGCAATGTCCCGCCGGCCCGGCTCCACAAAAGTGTCCGGGTCGTGGCCCGCCCCCTCCCAGTGGTCCCAGGCCCCGCTCACCTCGGGTGACCGGTACCAGGGGTAATAGAAGGCCAGCACGAGCGGATCGGGCGGCGGGCCCGGCGGGGTACAGGCGACCAGGAGGCCGGCCGCCAGGGCCGAGAGGAGACAGGCCCCGGCTGACCGGCATAATCGGGACGATCTTTTCATGGCGACACCTCACTGAGAGCTGACCGGTAGGGGCACGGCATGCCGTGCCCACCCCCACCGCGATTAAGAGGACGAAAATGAAAAAGCATCCCTCATCGTAGAGGCCAGCGCCTCGGGCGGGAGGAGTATGAGCTCGTTCTGGAGCAGTTTCTGAAGGAAGTAGTCGTCGGTCCGGTAGTTCTCGTACACGTTCTGGCGGGACAGGATGCGCAGCACACACCGAAACGACTCGTCACGATCGCCCAGCGGACCGGAGTAGATCGTGAAATTGAAAGTGGAGGCGCCGAGGGAATCGTATCCGGCCAGGACCTTGGAGAAACCCTGGGCAAGCCCCCCCAGATCCTCGTCGTCCAGCTCCAGAAAGTCGCGCTTCGATGTGAAGATCCCCAGGACCTCGTTCGTGCCCCGAGGCGAAAAGGAGGCGATCCAGCTCACCGGTCCGGTTCGGCCGATGTACCGGTTTCCGGCCGCCTCTTCCGCTTCCACCAGATCCGTCCAGTAGCAGGATGAATGCTCGGCGTAATAATCCCCGCTCCCGGCCAGGAGCTGCTCGAGGCTGGTGAAGGGGAGGTCCCCCCCGAGGATCTGGAAGTGGGGGTGGACGATGCTGGCCCCGGCCGGGCCGAGAAAGTTCCCGTTCACTGTCATGTGCCGGACCGTCCCATCGGCCCGGACAACGGCCTTGATGAACTGCAGCGACGCCCGGAATGCCTCCAGGACCACGGCGGCCTCGAAATCCCCCAGCGGAAGATGATGGCGCTCGCCCACGCGGACCACGGCGTGCACCTGCGCCACGGGGAAGAGGTTCGGGAAGAGCACGGCACGGCCCACCTCGATGCGCCCCCCGGGCACGACCTCCTCGGGATAGGTGGGCGTCATCTCCCTCCACCGGTCCTCGCAGAGAAAGCACCCGGGCTCGCTCTCTCCTGCTATTTTTTCGATGAGGGCCCTGTCGGTCGGCTTGAAGAATATGGGCGCCTTCTCCTCCAGCCCCGGATTGAAGACGCTCTGGTGCCCGGTGAGGGGATCCCGGCGGATCTCGATCTCCTGGGTGTCGAGGCGCCCCCCCTTCATGGGGTTGTGGAAGGCCGCCCTCTGGACGTGCTTCTCGAATCGAATCGTATCGTTCATGATCATGTCTCCCGGATCACTTTTGCGTATCGATAATTTAGCCCTATCCACGCCGAAAAGGAAAGAGCGTATATGTGAAACGAACCATTCATTGTTCGACCATCCAGGGTGTGATATACAATTGCTTCATCCGAAGAATTCGACCGATCGAGGCAATCCATTGAGCGACCGGACCGACCGCATCACAGACCTCATCTTCCGCTACCGCTACCCGATCCTGGCGGCCCTTGTCCTCGTCACCCTCTTCTTCGCCTTCCAGCTCCGAAACATTCGCTACGAGATCTCCCCGGAGGGGATGCGGATCAGCGACGATCCGGACACGATCTATTACGGGCATCACCTCGAGCGCTTCGGGAGCGACGAAATCATCGTGGTCGCCATCGAGGCCGAGGACGTCTTCCGCCGGGAGGTCCTGGAAAAAATCGAAGCCCTTTCCCGTGAGATCGAGGCCTACCCCAAGGTGCTCAAGGTGCTGAGCATCTCGACGGCCGTGGACATGCGGGCCGACGAGTTCGGCATGGAGGTGATCCGTGTGGCCGAGGGCCTTCCGGTCGGGGAGGCCGGCATGGCGGAGCTGAAGAAGAGGATCCTCGGAAACCCTCTCTTCGTGGACAACCTGGTCTCCCGGGACGGCGCCATGGCCACAATCATCGTGACCATGGAGAGAGAGAATGTGGCCGCCGTCCACGAGCACACCCTCGAGAGGAGCGTCCTGGTGAAGAGGATCCAGGCCCTCGTCGAGCGGGAGCGGGGCGAGGGCTACGAGCTCTACATGGCCGGCTACCCGGTCCTCACTACGGTCATGCCCGAGCTCCTGGTCTCGGACAACATGCGGTTCATGCCGATCGTGCTCTGCCTGGTCATCCTGATCCTCTTCGCCTCGTTCCGGACCTTCCGGGGGGTCGCGCTGCCGGCCCTGACCGTCGTGGCGAGCGTGATCTGGACCATGGGGCTCCTAGTGGCCGTGGGCCGGCGGGTGGAGATCATCACGAACGTCATCCCCCCCATGGTCATGGTGATCGGCCTGGCCGCGGCGATCCACATCCTCACCCACTACAACGAGGAGCTCTCCAGGGACGCCGACCGGCGGGCGGCGCTCTCGAAGACCCTGAGCTATGTGATGGTCCCCTGCTTCCTCACGAGCATCACCACGGCGATCGGCTTCGGCTCTCTCATGTCGAACCAGATCGAGGCGATCCGCGACTTCGGGGGGTTCGCGGCCTTCGGCGTGATCGCGGCCTTCCTGGTGGCGGTGACCCTGATCCCGATCGTGCTCTACCACCTGAGTCCGCCCAAGAGTCCACCCAAAGGGCCCCGGATGCGGGAGAGGCTCGAGGCAGGGCCCCTGGGCCGAGTGCTCAAGGGGCTGGGAGACTTCGACCTGAACAACAAGGCCATCATCATAGCCGGAAGCGCTCTTCTCATCGCGCTGGCCGCGGTCGGGATCAGCCGGCTCCGGGTCGAGACCTCCATCATGAAGTACCTCAAGGCCGACAACCCCCTGGTCGTCTCGGTGAACCACATCGAGGGCCACATCACCGGCACAGCTACTCTCGACCTGGTCTTCGAGGCTGACGGGGAGGGGGCGATACTGGAGCCCCGGGTGCTGGCGGAGATCGAGAGGGCCCAGGCATTCCTGGAGTCGCTGCCGGAGGTCACCAAGACCGTCTCGATCGTCGACTTTCTCAAGAAGATGAACCAGGCCATGAGCGAGGGGGATCCGGCCGCCTACAGGATCCCCGACTCCAGAGAGGCCGCCGCCCAGTATCTCCTGCTCTTTTCCATGTCCGGCGACGAGGAGAACCTGGAGAGGTTTCTCGCCTACGACAGCTCGGCCGCCTCCCTCTCGGCCCGGGTGCTCACGGTGAGCTCGGCCCAGATGGACGACCTCATAACCAGGATCCAGGATTACATCGATGCGCGCCCCGGGAAGGGAGGCCGGGTGCGGCTCACCGGGATCGCCCTGCTCCTCACAAAGACCATCGACGCCATCGTCCGGGGCCAGATCACGAGCCTCGGGATCGCGCTGGCCATCATAACCGTCATGATGGCGCTCCTGTTCCGCTCCCTCAAGGTCGGCTTCATCAGCATGATCCCCAACGTCCTGCCGATCATCACCACTCTCGGCCTCATGGGGTGGGTCGGAATCCCCATCAACACGGCCACGGCGGTCATCTCGTGCGTGGCCATCGGGATCGCCGTGGACGACACCATCCACTACCTGGTGCGCTTCAGGAAAGAGCTGGAAGCCGACGGCGACTATGCGGGCGCCACGTACCGGAGCCTCACCGGCGTGGGCCGGGCCATGGTCTACACATCCATCGTGAACACGGGCGGCTTCCTGGCCCTCTTCTTTTCCAACTTCAACCCGATCATCTACTTCGGCCTCCTCATGGGCTTCACCATGATGAGCGCCCTCGTGGGGGACCTGATCGTGTTGCCGGTCTGCCTTCTGCTGTTCAGGCCGTTCAAGGTGTCCGGGACGAAATGATGAAGAAGCTAGTCCTCAATCAAGCGTAGATAGACCGGAGAGTACTTGTTAAAAAAAAGAA
>CAZFWM010000259.1:0-10738 GCA_964522545.1 uncultured Thermodesulfobacteriota bacterium | reverse complement strand
TCCCGGTGGATAAAGGTCTTCCGTGGGGATAACCATATTGTGACGCGGTACTTGGGATCTCACAGTTGCCGGCGAATACCTATACCAGAGCAATGATATCAGGACGGACATCTCTCTCGGAATTCCCGGAGCGCCATCCATGGTGGAGATCGATCAAACCGTGTCAGGATTTTACGGACAGATTGCCTATCGATGGTTTGACTGGCTCGAGCTTGCCACCTATTACTGTGTCCATTATCCCGATGCCGATGACAAGGACGGGGATTTCTATGCAGCGAGAGGCCAGCCGAAATACCTTGCATGGCTGAGGGATTTGTCCCTGACCCTGCGCTTCGATATCACCACGTACTGGTTGATAAAGCTCGAAGCGCATTTCATGGACGGAGCTGCAATGGTGGATGCGGGTGACGATCCGGATGACTTAGAGAAGTACTGGGGACTCTTTGCAGCCAAGACCACCTTTAACTTTTAACGAGATGAAAGCAGGAAAATGCAAGCCACATGCAAAAGGAGGGCGGCCATTGGATGCATCACGATGGTCCTTTGTTGCCTGGCCGGCGGAGCGGCCGTGGCCGATGTGATCATCATCGCAAACGATGACGGGGCCGTCGGCTCGCTGGAGCGAGAATTAGTCAAAAAGATCTTTTTAGGTAAAAAGACCCAGTGGGACGATGGCTGCAAGGTTTTTCCGGCAATACGAAAAAACGACCGAATCCACAGAGAATTTTTAAAGAGTGTTGTCATGAAGAGCCCGGCCCAGTATCGGACTTTTTGGAAACAGGCCATTTTTACCGGCACAGGGAGGCCCCCAAAATTGTTTGCAACAGAAGAGGAATTGATCGACTATGTGGCCGAGACCAAGGGCGCAATAGGGTATATAGACGCGGCCACGCCCTATGAGGGCGTAAAGGTTCTCTCCATAAGGTGACAGTTCTCTGCGTCTCTGCGTTAAAAAACTCTGGGAGTAAAAGTACGACCAAAGGACGATAAGTTCATGAAAGAAGGTTCAACGTGTTCCGCATTTCCTTGAAGTGGAAGTTTAGCGTCTTGCTGGCCGGCTTTGCCGGTGCTGTAAGTATAATTATCGTCTTGAATTTCAGGACCTCCGGAGACGTGACATCCCGGCTTGAACAGGTAAATAATCTGGCACTTCCACAATTCGTTGAAGCGACTCATCTGGTCTTTTTATTCGAGGAGATGGCCGACCTCTTCAAAGAAGCCGTCATGACGGGCGAAAGCGTTTTGTCAGAGAAGGGCAGGGTGAAAAAGGAGCAATTTCAGAGACACATGGAAGAGCTCATTGAAGTGACGCCCGCAGACGAACGATCCGAGGTTCATGCCCTGCATTCTGTTTTTACAGAATATTTTATAAATGCCCATGACCTGACCGATCTCCTTATGAAATGTATGGAAGATAGCGATGATCTTGAACTGTGTAATGAAGCAGTCGGAGATCGTCCCCAAACTGTTTCCCTATTGAAAAAGCAATTGGAAACCGATTTGAATCGATTGGTCAGAAATCGGGAGCTGAAAGTAGTACAGTCTCTATCGGCAACAAAAGAGGACATGCAGACCCAATCGGAAAGGACCTTCATCATTGGCATCGCATCATTTGTCCTCATGATGGGTTTCCTTGTCTATCTCACCAAACGGATCGTGTCGCCCATAAAAGCCCTCTCTGCCATGACGGCCGACGTAGCCAGAGGAAATTTCGACCAGAAAATAGAAGTGCCTGCACTAAGCAAGGATGAAGTCGAGATTCTGTGGACTTCCTTTCAGACGATGACACAGGGCCTGAAGGAGACCACCGTCTCCAAGGAATACCTGGACAACATCCTCAGATCCATGGTCGATTCCCTCATCGTTCTGAACGCCGAGGGCATGATCGTCATGACCAACCAGGCGACTGTCGATCTTCTTGGCTATGATGAGGAGCAACTGATCGAGGCACCTATTACAGTAATACTTGGTGAGAAGGAAGGAGAATCGACTGAGGAGCCCGGGATTCAGGATGTAATTATCCATGGCCAGGCCGGAAATATCGAAAAAACGTACATCACGAAGGTCGGCGATAAAATACCTGTATCGTTTTCCAGTTCGATTATGCGCAGTGACGGCAGGATTCAGGGGATCGTCTGTGTGGCCCAAGACATCTCCGATCGCAAGAAGGCGGAAAAAAGTATCGAGGACGCCAACCAAGAGCTGGAAGCCATAAATCGCCGGCTCGAGCAGGCCATAGAGCGGGCCAATCGGATGGCCTTGCAGGCCGATGAGGCCAACCGGGCCAAGAGCGACTTCCTGGCCAACATGAGCCACGAGATCCGTACACCCATGAACGGCGTGATCGGGATGATCGGGCTCCTGCTGGACACGGATTTGACACCGGAGCAGCGTGAGTATGCCGACACGGTTTGCAGCAGTGCCGATTCGCTGCTCACGATCATCAACGACATCCTCGATTTCTCCAAGATCGAGGCCGGGAAGCTCGATCTCGAAATCCTGGACTTTGATCTGCGGGCCACCCTCGACGATCTGAACGACGTACTGGCCTTGAAGGCACACAGAAAAGGGCTCGAATATATCTGCATGATCGATCCGGATGTCCCCTCACTCCTCCGGGGCGACCCGGGAAGGCTGCGCCAGCTGCTCACCAACCTCATCGACAATGCCGTCAAGTTCACATCGGAGGGCGAGGTGTCGGTCGAGGTGACCCTGAAGGAGGAGAAGACGGACCAGGCCACGATCCACTTCAGCATCTCCGACACCGGCATCGGCATACCCGGGGACAGCATAGGCTCCCTCTTTGACGCCTTCACCCAGATAGACGCCTCCACAACCCGCAAATACGGCGGGACCGGACTGGGACTCACTATTTCCAGGCGTCTTGCCGAGATGATGGGGGGGGAAGTCGGGGTGGAGAGCGAGGAAGACAAGGGGACCACTTTCTGGGTCACCACGGTTTTCCAGAAGCAGCCGGACGACAGGATCGCCGACGTCGAGTTCTTCGAAGATACGGCCGCCTTGCTGCAGGACAAGCGCATCCTGGTCGTGGACGACAGCGAGATGAACCGCCTCGTCCTGAAAAAGCAGCTTCACTCATGGCAGTGTCGGCACGATGAGGCGCCGGAGGGAGAGACGGCCCTGGCGAAGCTGCGTGCGGCCGCCGCAGAGAAGGACCCGTTTCTCATGGCCATTCTGGATATGCAGATGCCCGGAATGGATGGGGAGACCCTCGGACGGACCATCAAGGCCGATGAATCCATCGAGGACCCGGCCCTGGTCATGATGACGTCGCTGGGAAAGAGGGGTGACGCGGCCCGCCTTCAGGAGATCGGATTCTCCGCCTACCTGACCAAGCCGGTGAAACAGTCCGCGCTCTACAATTGCCTTGTCACCGTCTTCAGCGAGGAGGGGAAGAAGGAACGAGACAAAACGGTTCCCATCATCACGCGGCACGCCTTGGCCGAAGGAAAGAGGCGCAAGACCCGCATTCTCCTCGCCGAGGACAATCCGACGAACCAGATCGTGGCGCTCAAGATCCTCGAAAAGCTGGGCTACCGGGCTGACGCCGTGGCTAACGGGCTGGAGGCGGTCAAATTGCTCGAGATCAGGACGTATGATCTCGTGCTGATGGATGTCCAGATGCCGGAGATGGACGGCCTGGAGGCGACCAGGAGAATCCGGGACGAGTCCTCCATGGTGCTGGATCACGGGGTCCCGATCGTGGCCATGACCGCCCACGCCATGAAAGGGGACCGGGAGAAGTGCCTCGAGGCGGGCATGGATGATTACGTGGCAAAGCCGGTCGAGCCCCGGGTCCTGGTCGAGGCCATCGAGAGGCAGCTGGCCGGCGGACCTCCCGCTGAATCCAGGCCGGAGACCGGCCCTCTGCCGATCGAAAAGGAGGTCTTCGACAGGGCCGGTTTGCTCGACCGCGTGGGCGGGGACGAAGAGCTACTGCAGTCGATTGTGAACCTATTCCTGGAAGATGCCCCCCGCCAAATCGAAGCCTTGAAAGAGGCCCACAAGAAGAAAAATGCCTCTGAAATTCGCAGGCAGGCTCACACGCTCAAGGGAGCCTCCGGCAATACCGGCGCAGTTGTCATGCACAGGGTGGCGTTTCAGATAGAAAAAGCTGTTGAAAGCGGGAATCTGGACAAGGCGGCCTCACTTATAAGAATGATCGAGATAGAATTCGAGAGGTTGAAGAGAAACCTGGAACGGCCCGAGGCATCGACCGGTCCGAGCACGCCCCGATCGTAACCTCCCTATAAATTTTTCTCTGAGGAACCCAGGAACCCATGAAGGAAAAGAAGGAGCAGTTTGTGAGAATAACGCTCGCATAGTACTATTTCATTAGGAATTTCATTGACTACAATACTATCCGGACTTTTTCCCTGGGTTCCTGGGTTCCTCAGAGGTTTTTTTCTCATAGTATGGCTAAGCTTACATTCTTCCCTGTTTAGTTGTGGCCTTCCTGCTCTGCGCACCCGGATTTCCGCTCGCTCCCCAGGGCCCAGGCGGGCAGGGGGGCGTCGAGGAAGGCGAGGTCCTCCACGGTGAGCGTGACGGCGCCGAAGTCCTCCTCCACGCGGCCGCGCAGGACGTAGGGCCGGGTGTGGCTCATCTTGTGCCAGAATTTGCGGTACGTCGCCGGGAAAAAGGTGGTCTCGTAGATCGCGGTGGTGTCCTCGAAGCTGGTGAACTCCATGGGCTCGCTCTTTTTCGTGAGGACCTCCTTGGCCGTGACGAACCAGCCGATCACGTTCACCCGGCGGCCCACGTAGCGCTCGAGCTCTGCGCCACGCACGCGGCGGACCCGGGCCAGGGTGCCGCGGTAGAGGGTGAGGGGGTGGCGGCTGGCGAGGAAGCCGAGGGTCTCGACCTCGTGCCGGAGCAGGGTGGCCTCGTCATAGCCGGGCGCGGGCGGCGCCGGGCGGCGGCGGTCCCCGAGGGGGAGCTCCGGCTCGCGGTCGCCCGACCTCCCGGCCCGGGCCCCGGGGCCGCGCCGGGCGATGAGCTTCCACTGGAGCTGGGCCCGCGTGAGCCCGCCCGAGATCGAGTCGAGGCAGCCGGCCCGGATCAGGGTCCGCACGTCCGACGGGTCGGGGCCGGCCCGTGAGAGCAGGTCGTCGAGGGACGCAAAGGGCCCGCCCCGGGCGCGCTCGTCCACGACCGCTTCGGCCGAGGCCCGCCCCAGCCCCTTGAGCTGCATGAGCCCCATGCGAAGGTCCCCGCCGCTCCCCGTGTACGGTATCCCGCTCGCGTTCACGTCCGGCCCGAGCACACGGAGCCCCATCCTCCGGGCCTCGGACACATAGGCGAAGGTGCCGTAGTAGCCTCCCCGGTTGCTGATCACGGCCGCCATGAATTCGGCCGGATAGTGGGCCTTGAGGTAGGCCGACTTGAAGGAGACCAGGGCATAGCTCGCCGAGTGGGGTTTGCAGAAGGAGTAGCCCCGGAAGCTGAGGATCATGGCCCAGACCCGGTCGATCACCTCCCGCCCGACGCCCCGTGCCGAGGCCCCCTTGCAGAAGCGCTGCCGAAAGTCCTCGAGGCGCCGTTGTTTGTGCTTCTTGGAGAGGATCTTTCGCAGCTCGTCGGCCGCGGCCGCGTCGAAGCCGGCCATGGCCATGGCGACCCGGGAGACATCCTCCTGGTAGCACATGATCCCGTAGGTCTCGCCGAGGATCTCGTCCAGGAGCGGGTGGGGGGAGCGGTAGGCGCCCCCGTGGAGGCGGCGCACGTACTCGCGGATGAACTCGTTCGCGGCGGGACGGATGATGGAGGAGTGGATCACCAGGTGCTCGAAGTCGCCCCGGCGGGTCTTCTTCTGGAGCTGGCGCATGGCCGGCGACTCCACGTAGAAGACGCCGATTGTGTCGCCCCGGGCCAGGATCTCCCGGGTGCGCACGTCGTCGAGGGGGTTGAGGCGCCAGTAGGGGATCTCCACGCCGTGGTTCCCCTTCACGGCGGCCAGGGCGTCCCGGATCACGGCGAGGGACCGGTTCCCGAGCAGGTCGATCTTCACCAGGCCCGCGTCCTCCACGGCGTCCTTTTCCCACTGGAGGACCGGGACCCCCTTTGCGGCCGTCTCCACCGGGACGTGTTCGCACACCGGGTCCGGGGTGATCACCACGCCGCCGCAGTGCACGGAGAGGTGCCTCGGGGCTCCCTCGATCCGGGCCGCGAGGCCGAGGATCTCGGGCCACGGCTCGCCCAGGTCGAGGTCCCGGAGGCGGGCCGGGATGCCGGGATCGGCCGCGGCGCCTCCGCCCGGGTCTCCGGCGGCGCAGGCCCCGCCCACCTCGGCGATGTCGGCCCCCCAGATGTCAGCCCCCCAGTAGTGGGAGAGCCGGCGGGTGACCGCCTTGATCTCGGCGTCCGGGAGCCCGTAGACCTTGGCGATCTCGCGCACCGCGGCCCGGGCCCGGAAGGTGACATGGTTGGCCACCATGGCGGCCCGCCCGTGCCCGTGGGTCTCGAAGGCCCGGCTCAGCACATCGTCCCGCTCGTCCCAGGGGAAGTCGACGTCGATGTCCGGCGGATCGACGCGCCCGGGGTTGAGGAAGCGCTCGAAGAACAGGTCGTAGCGGATCGGGTCCACGTGGGTGATGCCGAGGCAGTAGGAGACGATGCTCGCCGCGGCCGAGCCCCGGCCGCACGTGAGCGGGGCCTCCCTCACGATCTCCTCGACCACGAGGAAGTATGGCGCCAGGCCCTTGTCCCGGATGATGCCGAGCTCGTAGTCGAGCCGGTCGGCTACTGCCGTGGAGACCTCGCCGTAGCGCCGCCGGGCGCCGGCCAGGCAGCGGCGCCTGAGGCGATCGAAGGGCGCCACGCCGCCGGATGCGCCGGAGTGCTCCGGATCCCCGTCGTACGGGGGCAGGACGATCTCCCCCCACGGCGGATCGGTCATGGCGCAGCGCTCGGCCAGCTCCACGGTCCGGGCCAGGGCGTCGGGTCGGTGCGGGTAGAGCGCCTCCGTCTCTTCGGGCGTGCGCAGCACGGCGTGGGGCGGTGCGAGCTCGCCGGGCGGTACGCCGCCCAGGCGGGTGTTGAGGGCGATGGCCCGCAGGAGCCGGTGCACCGCGTACCCGTCGGGGCGGAGGAAGCAGACCTCGGCCAAGGCCACCGGGGGAACTCCGGAGCGTGTGGAAAAGTCGAGGAGCCGGCGATGGGCGCTGCGGGCCGGGAGCGCCGCGTAGAGGTCGCGCGTGCCCGAGCCGGCGGCCAGGGCCTCCAGGAGATCGACAGATCCGGAGAGGACCAGCAGCCCCCCCCGGCCCTCGCTCTCGAGCCGGTCGGCCAGGAGGATCCGGGTGAGCGAGAAGGGGGGGGCGGAGGCGGCCGCACCGGCCCGGGGGGTGGATCTTCTGGTGTCCGGCCGGGAGCACGGCCCCGCGTGGATGGTCGTGAGGACGCGTCCGAGGCGGCGGTAGCCCCGGGCGTCGGCGGCGAGGAGGACGGCCCGTTCGCCAGCGGCGCGCGCATCGGCCCCCAGGATCGGCCGGACCCCGTTCTCGCGGGCGGCCTCCCAGAAGCGGACCGCTCCATAGAGGCCGTTCACGTCGGTCAGGGCGATGGCCCCCAGGCCGGCCGATCGGGCCGCCCGGCAGAGCGCCTCCACCCCATCCACCCCGCGCATGAAGCTGTAGTGGGAGTGGCAGGCGAGCGGGACGTAGGCGGGGCGGGTCATGGCGGATCAGGGACGTTTAAAAGAAAATCCAAATTATTTCCGTTAAAGATTTTAACGCAAAGACGCCAAGGCGCAAAGAGAAGATAAACCAAAGGGAAAATGGAAAAAGTTATGGATGTTGCGAGGGGTGGAGCCCCGAAGTCGAAGATTGCGAGGCACAAGGCCGAAGCAACCCCCTGTACTCAGTATGCCACGGTGCTCAGTGGATTGCTTCGTCGCTGTCGCTCCTCGCAACGACCCTCAATTGAGTCCGTTTGAATCGATCGATTAATATTCCTTTGCGTCTTAGCGCCTTTGCGACTTTGCGTTTAAATTCTGGGAGCAAGAGTCCGCTCAAAGGGCGATACGTTCATGCCTGCGCGACTTGCGTAGATATGATCTCAGGCGTCTCCCTATCCGAGGGGCCCCTTCAGGAGTCGCACATCATCGATCCACGCGGTCCCGCTTCCATTGATGACCAGGTTGAGCTTCACGTTGTCGGGATTTTCACCTTTTTTCAGGAAGAAAGCAGTCTCCTCCGTGGTCCAGTCCGTGGTGCCGGTCAGGGGGGATTGAAGGCCCCGGGAGAAGAACTCTCCCTTGCCGGGGAAGCGGCACCACATCTCCAGGTAGACCTGGCCGGTTATGCCTTCGGTGCGGACCCTGGCCTGGTAGATCAGGCGGGCGTTCTCCACGTCCAAGTCGCCGGTTTCGAAGAGCCGCACGACCGTGGGTCCCGTGGCCGTGGCTCGAACAGAGCCGCCCCCGTCGGTCGAGACCTGCTTGTCGATCTCCACACCCGACTTTGTGATCACGCCCTCGAGGCTGTCGAGAGGGAACCGTTTCAGCTCGACCGGCGGCCCGGACGACTTCGAGCAGCCCCCAAGGGCGAAGATCATTGTAATGGACACACACAAGGCCAAATCTCTAATACTCATAATGCTTTCCTCCATTCATGGCTATTCCTGCGTCCCTTCAGCAAACTCCGGGGGGATCTTTGCCTCCGCCGTTCCGGCCGTGCAGCGGGGGATGCTGGCCACGAGGTCCGGCATGCGGTGAGAGGGAATGGTGACGACGAGCTCGCCGGGATCGTACTGCTGCATTTTTCTCGCCGTGTAGTCCAGGAAGCTCAAGTTCATCTCGCCCGAGACCAGGGGGTAGGCAATCGCCATGTGGCAGGCCGACCCGACGAGCTCGGTCTTCGGAGAGATTCCGGTCGAATAGGTCGCCAGAGAGAGCAGTCTGCACGCCTGCTCGGCGTTGCAGAAGAAGAGGACGAGGTCGGGCTCTGTCCGGGCCGCTTCGAGGGGGGCGAAGAGCACCTGGTCCGCAAGGCCGAGCGGGGACTGAGCGGTCAGCGCCACGGCACGGTGAAAGGCGGTGATGGAGCAGAAGATCTTCTCCCCGTGGACGAGGAATTTCTGAAGGGCCCGGAGCTCCTTGCCCGAGGGCCACGGAGCGAGGCCGAGATGCATGGTCCCTCCGCGGCAGGCGCTGTTCTCCTTTGTGAGGCAGATCGTCTCTCCGTCCCGAACGTCCTTTATCATCTGGCAGACCCGGTGCTTGCCCGGGGAGGGCGTGAGCCCGGGCTCGATGGAGTACGAGATCGCGACAGGGCTCCCCTTCAGACCCAGCACATCCTTCAGTGTCTCCGACCACTCGTTCCATATCATGGCTGACCTCCTTTCCTGGCCTGTACCTCGTTCCCAGGCTCCGCCTGGGAACGAATTTACGGGAGGCTCCGCCTCCTCTATATCGAATTACGGCGTATTTGCAGGCCGAAAGGGGCAGAGCCCCTAAGAGGCTCCGTTCCGAGGCAGAGCCTCGGAACGAGGCAAAAGATCACGAAGAGATATTGAATAAGACAATTATCGCTTTTTCTTCGTGACTCCTTCGTGCTCTTCGTGTTGAGACAACAGAGTTCGTTTTACAACAAATTGATTTCAAAGAGAAATCGTTCTCACGCCGCTTCGGCGCCGAAGCGCACGGCCCCTGGGCCGAAGCGGTCGCGGATCCGGTCGACCGCCTCGGTGAGGGCCTCTTCCCTCGCTTCGGCCGGCGAGGTCGGGAAGAGGGAGAGTTGGCGGCCGGCCGGCTCCAGCTTGATCAGGCGCACCTGGAGGAACCGGACCCGCTTGCGGCGCTCGAGGAGCCGGAGCAAGGCCGGATCGAGCGCCCGGGCCAGCGGGCGATCCAGGGCCGTGGGGGGCCGCAGCTCCACGAGGCGCGCCGACTCCACCCGGTCCGTGAACAGGACCCCCACCGCGGCCCGGCCCGCCGCGAGGCCCCAGGCGCGAAGGCGGCGCCCCGCACGGGCCAGGAGGCGGCGCATCTCGGCCGCGAGGACCTCGGCGTCGTTGGTCTCCTCGGGCAGGGTCTCCTCCTCGGTCACGGCGGCCTCGCGCTCCGGGGCGCGCACCGGGGCGTAGTCGATCCCCCGGGACTCCCGGTACAGGACGCGGCCGAAGCGGCCGAAGGCCGCGGTGAGGTCGGCCAGGGGAACAGAGCGCACCTCGGCCACCCGCCTGATGGCCAGGTCCACGAGGAGGCCCCGGTCCGCGCCCGCGGCAAAGGCGGGCAGGTGTCCGGCCTCGAGGGGGCCCAGGAAGTCGGCCTCGGTCGTGGGGAACACGTCGCACAGGCCCACGGGCGGGACCACGCGCGAGGCGATCCGGCTCACCAGCTTGTTGGCGGCCACGCCCGCGTTGGCCTCGAGGCGAAGGCGGGCGTCGAGCTCCCGCTGGATCCGGTAGGCCGCGTCCTGGGGCGCCCCGAAGAGGCGGCCCGTGCCGGTGAGGGCGATGAAGGCGCGGCCGTGCCGGGCCGGCTCCACCCGGGGCGAGAATTCGCCGAGCAGGCCGAGCACGGCCCGCTCGGCCCGCCGGTAGAGCACCGGGTCGGGCGGGAGCAGCAGGATTTCGGGGCAGCGGCGGCGCGCCTCGGCGGTCGTCATGCCCCCGGCCACGCCGTCCCGGCCGGCCACGGCCGACGCGATCTGCACGCCCGCCCCGCCGCCGCCCCCGGGCGCGCCCGCCAGGGGCCCGTCCCGGACCCCCCCGG
>CAZFWM010000258.1:0-10776 GCA_964522545.1 uncultured Thermodesulfobacteriota bacterium | reverse complement strand
TTGGAGTGTAATTCATTTCTGAATTGAGACATTCATTCAGAAGCAGGTCGTATGTTTTCCTCCGCTACAGAGACTCCGCTTATATCTATAACGTAGCCAAACGCCTGCCCGCGAAGTCCGCGAATAATCTCTGGTTTTCGTGACCTTGCTTTCTTTTGAGCTGCGGCAAGTATTCGAAAGGCTGCCAGAATTGTTGACTTCCCAGCATTGTTCGGCCCGACGAGAATGTTGAAATGTCGAAGATATAGAACAAAATGCAGGAAAGCTTTGAACCGATGAAAATCGACGCGGATAAAATGGTGGTTGTCGCTCATCTGCTCTTTCATAGGACATACTATCGATTATACAGACTTGTGTTTATTGCCTGAGTATTGTCGAAAAACACTGCAGATTTTGCATTGCATGTATTTAGAGCTTTGTTGATAAGATTAATATCTCCAAAAGGTCAAGATATCTTGCCTCTATCTGAATCCAGCTTTACTACATTTGCATTGTTGCTTTCATCAGAATATCCTTCATTAGGATTATTCCTTATGTTGGGCATGCTATTTGAACAGCTCATGAGCTACGACTCTGAGCTCCTGCTGATCGTCATCATCCAGACCCGAAATATCGACTTCGATACAATCAGTTCCTGACAAGACGATCGTCATAATGGGGCCCGAGAATTTGATTTCCTCCGGACCAGGCGCCAGATGGAGACCTAGGTCATCACACGAGATCTTTGGGCCAGGAGCATCATCGAGCACATCGAATTCCTTCGGACCACGCTGGATGATGACCTCGTGTTCAATCTCTCCATCCACTCCGATTTTACACACGGAAAGAATCTTGTCTTGGGTGTTCTCACACGTGCAGATGTCGGCTGTGATTTTCATGTTTTCTCTAAATCCAGCTGAATTTGATAGCTTTTTTATAGAGGAAATGGCCGTCTTTTGTCAAGTTAAAATGTATTTTATACCGTGCCCACGATAATCCCTGAATCGTTCGGGCCCCGGAAGGAAAGCCTCCGGACCTCTTGGGCACCGGCTCCGGCCAGCATCTCCATGAGCTGTTTCTCCGAGTAGGCCTGCCCTGATTCCGTACCCAGCAGCATGTTCATGGAAAACAGGGCGGGAAACAAGGGGCCGTCCATGGAGTCGGTCAGGATGAACTCGTGGACGGCGATCAGGCCGCCGGGCTCGAGTGCGGAAGCCGCTTTTTCGAGAATCAGCCGGCAGCTCTCCGGGCCCTCGGCGTGAAAGATGTGGGAGAGCCATGCCGCGTCATAGGTGCCCGGTATGGGGTCTTCCAGGTAGTTGCCCTCGAGGAATTCGATCCGATCAGCGAGGCCGAATTTTTCTGTGGTCTTTTCCGCGAAGGGTCTGGATGCGTGCATGTCGAAGACGGCTGCCTTGAGTCCGGGGTTCTCTTGGCAGAAGTGGGCGGCGTAGGTTCCCGGTCCGCCCCCAAGATCCAGGAGGCGATGCCGGCCCGAGAGGTCCACGGCCTCGACGATGCGCGGGGCCAGGTTCATGGCAAGGGTGTGCATCCCCATGAGGAAGCTCTCCAGGAAGGACTCCACGGTGCGGGACGATCGCGGGCGCAGGGGCCTCCCTTTGAGGACGCCCTCGTCCAGCCGGCTCCACGAATCCATCAGGTGGTGATGATGCATGATCATGTGCCCGATATATTTGTCCGAATCCTTGGACAGGAAGTCCCGGGCCGCCGGCATGTTGGCGTAGGTGTCGCCTGTTTTCGAGAGAAGGTCCGCGGCTGTGAGCGCGTTCAGCAGCATGGTGACTCCCCTCTCGTCGCAGCCCGTCTTACGGGCGATCTCGGCTGCGCCGAGCCCGCCGTCGCCGATCGCGGTGAACAGCCCGAGCTTTACGCCCGCATGGAGGGCGCAGGTCATCCAGTAGGCGCTGGATACCTCCAGGAGTTTTCCCGGGTTCCATTCTGTCGATACCATCGTTATCTCTCCTGAAGCGGCCGGGCCGCAACCGATAATCCCCAAGATAAGGAAAAGATATAAGAATAGAGAAAATCAAGCAAGAAAAGACCGAAAATCCTCAATCGACGTATTCGACGGTCGGGATGTCGTCAACAATTATTTGATTTCATTCTCTTCGACAATAATGGTATAATGCGCCATAAGCCTGTCCGACTATCCGGTAACAATGAGCAAAGAGGACCGCCGTGAAAACTCTACGTATCGTAGCTATTCCGTTGTTCGCCATCTTTTCGACCTTCCTATTGTCCGCTACCGCATCCGCCGAGACATGGGAGACGTCCTTTGGGAGATCCTGTAATGACAGTGGACGTTCCGTTCAGCAGACCGACGACGGCGGCTACATCATCGCCGGAGGCACGTACGACTGCGAGGATGACCACTATGACGTGTACCTCGCCAAGACCGATAAGACCGGCGAGCTGCTCTGGACCCGGATCTTCGGCGGGCCTGCTTCCGACTCCGCCTGGTCCGTGGTGCAGGCCGACGACGGCGGCTACGTCATGGCCGGATATACCTACTCGTACGGGGCCGGCGGAACCGACATCCTCGTGATCAAGACCGACAAAGACGGAAACGAGCTCTGGAGCAAGACCTTCGGGGGAACCGGAAATGAACATGGTTATTCGATTCTGAAGAGCGGCGACGGCGGATATGTGATCGCCGGCAATACAAGCTCCATCGGCTCCGGTCTGGACGACGTCTACCTGATTAAGACCGACGGAGAGGGAAACGAGCTCTGGAGCAAGACCTTCGGGGGAATCTATAACGATTGGGCAAATGAAGTCCGAACCACGATTGACGGCGGTTACGTGATCACCGGACGTACTGGATCCTTTGGGGCCGACTCGTGGGACGCCTATCTGATCAAGACCGACGGGGAGGGAAACGAGCTCTGGAGCAACAACATCGGAGAGGACATAAGCGATGAGTGTGGCTATTCCATCCAGCCGCTCGATGACGGGGGCTACATCATCGTTGGAGAGAGAACCTATTTTGTATTTCCAGATATCCTCCTGATCAAGACCGATGATTCCGGTAATAAGCTCTGGAGCAGGACCTTTGGAGGAAGCGATTCGGAAATCGGATATTCCGTCAAGGCGGCTCCGGAGGGAGGATACGTTTTCACCGGATATGCAATCCCCGACAGCCCTTCAAAGCCACAGGTCTTCCTCACCAAGACCGATGAATCCGGCAACAGGATGTGGAGTAAAAATTTCGGCGATCAGTTTTGGGAGTCGGGATACGCTCTTCAAAATACCGAGGATGGGGGGTACATCATCACCGGATATTTAGATTCTTGGGTGACCTACGGCAAGGACGTGTACCTGATCTATCACAACCCGTATCCCCTTCCCGACATCAAGGCCAACGGATCGGACGGGCCCCTGTACGTGACGGCCCAGGAGACTGTGAACATATCCGTATCACTCGATCCCGTGGAGATGGACGGCGTGCTCTGTGACTGGAGGGTCCTGGCCCTTTCCTCATCCGGCCTTCAGAAGTTCGTGGAGACGACGTGGCCCTTGTTCGAAGTCCCGGAAACTTCCCTGTTCGAGACGACCCTATCGGCCGGCTGGTGGATCTTCCTCTTCATCCTGGATGATAAACCGGACTTCATCCTCGACAGGTTCACGTGGTTCGACAGTGTCGTCGTCATCAGTGAGCCGGGGAAGGTTGTACATCGCAAGGGAATTGTCTCACGGGTCGGACTATGATCCATTGTAACCGTTTTATTGTTGTGTAATCAGCGCTTCTGCAACTCTCCCCGGTAGAGCCACCCGGTGTTGTGACAGGTCTCATGGTTGGCGTCGAACCCGCCCGCGTAAATCACCCTGTCCTGCTCGCCGTCGAAGGGCGATGCAACAAGCGTCCGGGTGGCCACCAGCTTGGGTGTTTTGGGCAGGGTGAAATCCTGGATCTGGCGAAGCTCGTAACCGGCGTCATTGTAGCGAACGAAATACCAGGCGCCCGGGGCCCAGCTGTTCCAGGTCCCCAGGGCAAGGGGGGTCATGGCCTCCAACCCCAACAGAAAGACCGTATTCCCGTCGGTCATCCGGAAGAGGGTGATGTCATTGTAGGCCACAATGACATAGGTCACCAGGGTGTGCCACTGGTCTCTGAGGTACTTCATGCTATCCAGCTCCTGCACAAAGGCGAAGTCGGCCAGGGGATCGATCCTTCCGATGTGCGGACTCCATCCCTCCATGGCCATCATCAGGATCTCCCCGGTGTCACCGGGTACGGCGGTGGTGCCCCGGTAGCCGCTCTCACCCGGGCCCGCCGGGCAGTAGTCGTCCTTGTGCTTAAAAACGAGCTTCCAGGCCGGGGTATCCCCATCCTGGCGCTCGTAGAGCTTTCCGCACACCGTGGCGTAGAGTTTTGAGTTGGCCTCGGCCATGGAAAGGACCCGGTCGTCCGGGTTGGGCGGATCCTCGAAGGGCTCGGGCGACTCATGCCAGCGGATCCGGCCCGGGACCGAGGCATCGTATATCCCGGCGTAAATCCGGGACTCGCAGCCCGCCTTCCCGTTGGTGCCGGCGAACAGCATGTCCACACCCGTGGCACCATCCCGGTGAAGTACAAAGGAACGGATGTGACGACGGCAGGCGCCGGACAGCTCGGGCGGGTCCGAAGGGGGAATCACCGTGGTCCGGTCCCAGCTCCCGGAGGCGTCACGGACAAAGACCAGGGTGGCGTCCCAGCGATCCCAGACACTAAAGACGAGCAGGGGCACCGGAGCTTCCAGGGGGGTGCCCGAGGCGTCGGTGGTGAACTCGACGGCCTTCATGGCCGAGATGTTGTGGAACCGGTGGGAACCGTCCAGGTGGTGCCCGGGCGCCTCGATTCGCTCGGTGAGCACCAGGTCCGCCAGCCACCGGCCCCCCTGTGACTCGGGCCGGTCCAGGGCGAGCACCATGGGTCCCGGCTGAAGAGGGTCGGCCGAACAGGGCTCCATCCAGATGCCGGCCCCGGCGAACAGCCTGTCCTGGTAGACCACCAGGGAGCGCACCTCGGTTGCGCTGATAAGCTGCCCCCGGGGATCCTCGGAGCCCATCTCCAGGGAGACCCGCCAGTCAATGGGCGGCAGGCGGCAGCCCCGGCAGGGCCCCCAGTCTCCCCCCTCCAGGCAGGCCTGGACCGATTCGCCGCCGTCAGCGCAGGTGCAGGCCCGGTCCGTACCCGGCCTGCAGGGGAATTCATCTCCCACGGGGGCGGGCTCATCCCCGTGGCAGGCCGAAAGCAGGAGAAACAGCGTCAGACAAATCATGCATCGCATTACCATGCATCCTCCATATCATCCAGATTATCCTCTGAAAGGGAGCGATTGACAAGGAACGAATAAATGAGAGGAGGACAAAGGGAGACCGTGAGAGGCGAACGGCCTTGCTTCTGAGCACCCGACCCGCCCGGAGGCCCATGGAACGGATGATTTCGACTACAAAAGACGCGATTTATGTTGATATGTGGCGATCCGTGAATGTCCTGCCGACGTTTTTCGAAATCATCTGTCTTGCCATGCCTGCGAAAGCTGTAGTATGGTGTTTGGATACCATTCGGGGTGCCCTGGATCGACGAGACATACCGAGCATGAACGGGGCCCCGACCTGTGACCCGGTGGCGGTTGGATTTTCCGGAGGAGCTTTGCAATGTGCACAAATATCGATCTGACACTGATGAACCCGGTTCTGGAGAAGTACGAGGGCCAGACGGACGCGCTGATCCCCGTCCTGCAGGAGGTCCAGAACATCTACTCCTACCTTCCCGAGGCGGCCCTCGCCCATTACAGCGACCGGGCCGGGATTCCCATGAGCCGGATCTACTCGGTGGCGACCTTTTATGCGCAGTTCTATCTTTCGCCGCGAGGCCGGAACACGATCCGGATCTGTCAGGGGACGGCCTGCCATGTTCAGGGGTGCGAACCGATCGTCTCGAGCCTCGAGGAGAAACTGGGCATCGAGGTGGGGGGAACCACCGAGGACCTCGAGTACTCACTCGAGTCGGTCGCCTGCGTGGGCACCTGCTTCCTGGCACCGGTGGTCATGATCAACAACGACTATCACGGAAAGCAGGACCCACAGAAGATCCTGAAAGTAGTCGAAGATTTTGAAAAAACCGGAAGGGAGTCGAAGTGAAGACGCTGACAAACGCACAAGAGCTGCAGGACCTTCGGCATCAACTGGTCACGGAGCTGGAGAGCAGCGCCAAGTGCGTCCGCATCTGCATGACCGGATGTCGCGCCAAGGGGGCCGAGCAGGTGAGGGACGCATTCCTGGAGGGGCTGAAAGCGGAGGGGCTCGAAAAGGAGGTCGAGATTCGCGAAACCGGCTGTCAAGGATTCTGCGCCCGGGCGCCGGTTCTCGTCGTCGACCCCGAGGGCATCTTCTACCAGGACCTGACGCCCAAGGACGTTCCTGAGATCATCGCCCAGACCCTGAAGGAGGGGAAGATCGTCGAACGTCTCCTCTACGAAGACCTCGTGGAGAGCGAGAAGATCACCTACGAGAAACAGGTCCCCTTCTACAAGGGCCAGCAGAAGAACATCCTACGCAACTGCGGCATCATCGATCCCACCAAGATCTCGCACTACATCGCCCGCGGCGGGTATTCGGCACTCGAAAAAGCGCTCACCGGCCTCACACCGGAGGACATCATCCAGCAGGTGAAAGACTCGGGGCTCCGCGGCCGGGGCGGCGCCGGGTTCCCCACGGGCCTGAAGTGGAGCTTCACGAGGGGTGCGAAGGGGGACGTGAAGTACCTCGTCTGCAACGGCGACGAGGGGGATCCCGGGGCGTTCATGGACCGGGCATGCCTGGAGGGCGATCCCCACGCCGTTCTGGAGGGGATGCTGATCGCCGCCTGCGCCATCGGCGCCCAGGTGGGCTACATCTACGTGCGGGCCGAGTACCCGATCGCCGTGCATCATCTGAAGCTCGCCATCGCGCAGGCCCGCGAGCTCGGGCTCCTGGGGGAGAACATCCTGGGCTCGGGCTTCGACTTCGAGCTGAGGGTCAAGGAGGGCGCCGGCGCGTTCGTCTGCGGAGAGGAGACGGCCCTCTTTCATTCCATCGAGGGCAAGCGCGGCATGCCGCGACCACGCCCGCCCTTCCCCGCCCAGTCGGGCCTGTGGGGCAAGCCGACGAACAACAACAACGTCGAGACCTACGCGAACGTCCCGCTCATCATCCTCAACGGCGCCGATGGGTACGCCTCCGTCGGCACCGAGGCGAGCAAGGGGACCAAGATCTTCTCGCTGGCCGGCAAGATCAACAACACCGGCCTGGTTGAGGTCCCCATCGGCATCCCGATCCGGGATGTGATCTTCGACATTGGCGGCGGCGTTCCCGAGGGGAGAAAGTTCAAGGCCGTGCAGATGGGAGGCCCCTCGGGCGGGTGCGTGCCGGAAGAGCACATCGACCTGCCCATCGACTACGGTTCCCTCGACTCCATCGGCGCGATCATGGGCTCCGGCGGGATGGTGGTCATGGACGAGGACACCTGCATGGTCGACACGGCCCGGTACTTCCTCGCCTTCACCCAGGAGGAGTCATGCGGCAAGTGCGTCCCCTGCCGCATAGGCACCAAGCGGATGCTCGAGATCCTCACGCGGATCACAGAGGGCAAGGGCGCCGACGGCGACATCGAGCTGCTGCTGGAGCTGGCCGAAGAGATAAAGGACTCTTCCCTCTGCGGCCTGGGACAGACCTGCCCCAACCCGGTCCTCACGACGGTGCGATACTTCCGAAACGAGTACGAGGACCACATCAAGAACCACAAGTGCCCCGCCAAGTCCTGCAAGGCGCTGCTCCAGTACTACATCGATCCTGAAAAATGCATGGCCTGTCTGATCTGTAAGCGCAAGTGCCCGGTCGACGCCATCGAGGGCGCCAAGAAGACGATCCATGTCATCGACCAGGATAAATGCAACCAGTGCGCTACATGCCTCATCGTCTGCCCCAAAAAATTCGACGCGGTGGAGGTCTACTCCGGGGAGCCGGTTCCACCACCGATACCCACTGCCGATCGAATGGTGATCCGCGCGAAAGGAAAGGCAAAATGAACCAAGTTCGTCTAGAGATCGATGGCCAGGAGGTCAGCGTTCCCGAAGGCGCCACCGTCTTCGAGGCGGCCCGGAGCGCCGGGATCGACATCCCCCACCTCTGCCAGCAGGACGACCTGAGCCCCACCGCCTCCTGCCGCCTTTGCGTGGTCGAGGTCGAGGGCGCCAGGACGCTGGTGGCATCCTGCGCCCATCCTGTGGCCGACAAGATGGTCGTCTCCACCAACACCGAAAGGGTGCTCAAGGCCAGACGGCTGGTGATCGAGCTTCTTCTCTCCGACCACCCCGTCGACTGCATGACCTGTGAGAAGAGCGGCGCCTGCCAGCTCGAGAAGTATGCCTACGAGCTGGGCGTCTCCAAGACCCGGTTCCAGGGCGAGAAGCACGAGTACCCCCTGGACGAGGCCAATCCCTTCTACCTCCGGGACTACAACAAGTGCATCCTCTGCGAGCGCTGCGTCAAGGCCTGCAGGGAGGTCCAGTTCGTCGAGGCCATCGACCTCGCCAACCGCGGATTCGACGCCAAGGTGGCCACCCCCTACGACCGGTCCATGATGGACAGCACCTGCGTCTTCTGCGGCCAGTGCGTGGCGAGCTGCCCCACGGGAGCTCTCGTCGAGAAGACGAGAATCGGCAAGGGGCGCGAGTGGGAGCTCGAAAAGACCAGGACCACCTGCGCCTACTGCGGCGTCGGATGCAACCTCGAGCTGAACGTCAAGGGCGGCGAGATCGTGAAAGTCTCCTCGCCCATGGACGGCGCTCCCAACTACGGCAACCTCTGCGTCAAGGGCCGCTTCGGGTGGGAGTTCGTCGACCATCCGGACCGCCTGACCAAGCCGCTGGTCAAGAAGGACGGCGCCTTCGTCGAGACCGAGTGGGGCGAGGCCCTCGACCTGGTGGCCGAAAAGTTCGGCGCCCACAAGGGGGACGCCTTCGGCTCCTTCAGCTCGGCGAGGGTCACGAACGAGGAGAACTATGTATTCCAGAAGTTCGCGCGCGTGGTGATGGGGACGAACAACGTCGATCACTGCGCACGTCTCTGACACAGCCCAACGGTGGCCGGGCTGGCCACCACGTTCGGCAGCGGCGCCATGACCAACTCCGTCAACGAGATCGCCGATGCCGCCTGCATCTTCGCCATCGGAACGAACACCACCCAGGCCCACCCGGTGATCAGCCTGCGCGTGAAGAAGGCCAAGAGCAAGGGCGCGAAGCTGATCGTGGCCAACCCGAAGCGGATCGAGCTCTGCGACGTGGCGGACGTCTTCCTGCAGCAGCGCCCCGGCACCGACGTGGCGCTTCTCATGGGGATGATGCGCGTTATCGTCGACGAGGGGCTCGCCGACGAGGCCTTCATCACCGAGCGCACCGAGGGGATCGAGGACCTCAAGGCCTCCCTCGCCGACTTCCCCCTCGACAAGGTGGCCGAAATGACCGGCGTCGACGCGGACCTCATCGCCGAGGCAGCCCGCATCTACGCAACCAACAGCCCTGCGAGCACCCTCTACACCATGGGGATCACGCAGCACACGCATGGCACGGACAACGTGCTCTGCATCGCGAGCCTGGCGATGCTCACCGGCAACGTCGGGAAGTACGCCGCCGGCGTGAACCCCCTCAGAGGCCAGAACAACGTCCAGGGCGCCTGCGACATGGGCGCCCTCCCCAACGTCTACCCGGGCTACCAGAAGGTGATGCTCCCCGAGGTGAAGGAGAAGTTCGAGAAGGCCTGGGGCGTCGAGCTGAGCGACGCCGTCGGCCTCACCCACACCGAGATCGTCGATGCCGTCGTGGAGGACAAGGTGAAGGCCCTCTACCTGCTCGGCGAGAATCCGGTCCTCTCCGAGGCGAACGCGAGCCACACGGAGAAGGCCTTTGAGAAGGCCGAGTTCGTCGTCTGCCAGGACATCTTCCTCACCGAGTCGGCCCAGCTCGCCGACGTGGTCTTCCCGGCTGCCAGCTTCGCGGAGAAGGACGGCACCTTCACCAATACAGAGCGCAAGGTCCAGCGCGTGCGCAAGGCGATCAAGACGGTGGGCGACTCGAAGCCGGACTGGTGGATCGTCTGCGAGATCGCCAGGCGGATGGGCGCGAAGGGCTTCGACTTCGAGAACGCCGAGGCGATCTTCACCGAGATCAGCTCGGTCACGCCTAGCTACGGCGGCATCTCCTACGAGCGGATCGAGGAGGAAGGGCTCCAGTGGCCCTGTCCCACGGCCGACCACCCGGGAACGCCCTTTCTCCACAAGGAGAAGTTCGTCCTCCCGTCAGGCAAGGGCAAGTTCGTTCCCATCGCGTACCGCGAGAGCGCCGAGCTCCCCGACGATGAGTACCCGCTCCTGCTCACCACCGACCGGAGCCTCTACCATTACCACACCTCCACCATGACGATGCGCGTCAGCGGCCTGAAGACGCTGAACGACCGGGAGCTTCTCAAGATCCATCCCGACGACGCGGCGAAGTACGGAATCTCCCACGGCCAGAAGGTGACGGCCATCTCCAGGCGTGGCCGCGTCGAGGTCGAGGCGGACGTGACCGACATCATCCAGCCCGGCGTGGTCTCCATGACCTTCCACTTCCCCGAGGTCAGAACCAACCTGCTCACCAACAACGCCATCGACCCGGTCGCCAAGATCCCGGAGACCAAGGTCTGCGCCATTCGCCTCGAGACCTAGACAGGAGTTCCCACCGCTCAAAGACAGTCTTATCCAATGATTCCCGATAG
>CAZFWM010000257.1:6349-10776 GCA_964522545.1 uncultured Thermodesulfobacteriota bacterium | reverse complement strand
AGATCCCCGGCCTTCCCATAGCGGACTGGCTCCTCGACGCGAGGAACGACTTTGCAGCCCTTTACGACTCGGGGAGGGATGCGGTTGTGCATTTCAGGCCTGCCGAGGGGAAGGCCGCCCTAGCCAGGCTCGATCCACTCCTCACCGATCCCCTTCCGGACCTCCAAGATCCGGATCTCCAAGATCCGGCTCTTCAAGATGAGGTGGACATCCTGGCCGACCACCTGGACGCCGAGTTCTGCCGTGGGGCCTACATCGCAATCGGCTCGCCGCGAGAGACCCAGGGGCACCAGGTCGGCTTCGACGCGATCAGGGTATGCATGGAGAGTCCTCCATGGAGTTATCACGCTGAGGACGCTTTTGAAGACGCATCTGATGGTACGTTGTCCGGCTCCCCCATAGCGGCATGCCAGGCCAACGCAGCCCTGAGCTGGGCCCTCGACCTGGCCGGTCCCACGGACGAGGTGACCGTCTATGCGGCTTTCTCAGACCGCTCCGGGGGCGGATCCGGGGCCTTGGCCCTCCTCGAGTCCGCTCGAGAGGAACCCTACCAGAGGCACCTGGAGGAGACGGAGGGGTGGTGGGCGGACTGGCTCTCGGCGGCCCGGCTGCCGGGATCCGATCCCCATATCCGGAGGGTGGCCAAGAGGTCCCTCCTATCGATCAAGACCGGCACAGACAGGGAAACCGGGGCGATCGTGGCCAGCATCGCCGCCCAGTCCCCCTATGCCCAGGACTGGCCTCGGGACGGGGCCTTCATCAACTACGCCCTCGACCTGGCCGGCTATCATCACATGGTCACCAGGCACAACCTCTTCTACGCCGGGGTCCAGAGGAAAGAGCCTCTCATCGGCCCGCTTGGGGAGGTGGTCGCCCCGGCCGGCACCTATGCCACGAACTACTATGCGGACGGCGTGGAGGGCGGACCCATCCCCTTCGAGATCGACAATGCCGGGCTGGCGGTCTGGACCATGGCCGAGCACGCGAAATTTCTCGAGGGCACGGATAGGGCCGACTACCTGGAAGAGGTCTGGCCCGCGATCCGCCTGGGCGCCGAGGAGCTGGCCGCCTGCCGGGACGAAGGGACCGGGCTTCAGTGCTGGGCCAACGAGGACGACAACCCGGTCTTCACGCGGGGACTCCAGGGGGCGATCGCCGTCTACCTGGCCCTGAGCGCCGCCCTGGAGGCGGGCCGGGATGTCGGGGCCCGCGTCGACCTGATCGAGGCGTGGGACCTGAGGAGAGATGAGCTCAAGGAGGCGATCATCCGGGAGTTCTGGACGGCGGAGGGATACTTCGACGGCGGAACCCGCCACCCGAGGCGCCCCGGCTCATGGCTCATCTGGCCGGCCCGGCTCCTCCCGTACGAGGACCCGAGGATGGCCGACCACGCCCGCTACCTCTTCGACCTCATCGAGCCGAACCTCAGGAAGGAGACGACCGGGAGCCTCTATGACTCCGAGGCGATCATGGCGCTGGCCCACATATGGAAGGGGAGTCGTGAGGGGATGGAGAAAGTTCGCTGGGCCCTCGAGGCCCTCACGAAAGAGCTGCCCACAGAGGGGACGAACCACTACAGCGAGGCCTATTCCATCGAGTACGACGGGGAGGAGAAGGTCTTCGTGAACCGGAACGCCATTCCCCACATCTGGTCGGCGAGCCTCATCTACCTCGGCTCCATGGCGGCGGCGGAGGCCGATAAAGAGGCCGGCGCAGGCGGCGAGTCCAGGTGCGGGTGCATGCTGGTGGCCCGGGAAGGGGACGGCCGGTCTTACGAGATCGGCCTGAACGGCCTTCTCTGTCTCCTTCCGCCCATGGTCCTTCTTCACGGCCTAAAGCGTAAGGGCGACCGGCGGTCGCCCTTGCCTCGAGCATCGAGCGATTTACCGGCCGATTGCTACGTAGAAAACCGCCGTCATCGCCAATCTCCACCAATTGTTCAGGGCCTGATTCAAGGTTCCTACCAGGGTGATCTCCTCTTCCGGCCAGTAATACATCCAGGCATTGCCATAGCCGTCGTGGCCCCACAGCTCTCCCAGGCCATAATCCAGCACGATACGGAACAGGCCGAGACCATAATGGACATCGGGTGACCCGGTCGGAACCCAGTTCATCATCTTCGCAAGGGTGTCGGGTTCGGAAAAAATCTCTCCCTGAAAGAGTGCTTCCAGGAATCTCTCGAGGTCATAGGTGCTGCTCACCAGTCCTCCGCCCGCCCAATCCGCGCTTTGATGGATCTTCCCATACATATCGTGGCGCCCTTCGTAGCGGTGAGATTCGAGATAAGGTGAAACCGGCAGCTCACGGTAGCTGAGATACGTATCCACCATTCCCAGTGGCTCCAGCAGCCATTGTCGATACACTCTGTGCAGCTCTTTACCGGTGATCTCCTCGATGAGCAAGCCCAACAAGACGTACCCCGTATCCGAGTAGTGGTGCGTTGTGCCCGGGGGAGCGATAGGCGTCAGCACCTTGGCATAGGCGATGAGTTCCTCGGGCTCCCAGAATCGGCCGGGATCGCTGTAGAAGGCCAGCAGGAAGGCATTGTAATAACCTATGATATGATATAAGGCGGATCGTACCAGTAATCCGGGAGGCCGCCGGTATGGTTGAGTAATTGTCGGACGGTAATCTCCGGTCCGTACTCATGCCCGCCGATTACCAGCAGACCACTGGTTATCTCCGATGGAAGATATGTACCGATCGGCTCATCCAGTTCCAGCAGACCGTTTTCCATCAGCAACAATACCGTCACCGCGGTGAATGTTTTTGTCATGCTGGCTATCTCGAAGGTGTTGTATAACTGCATCGGCACCGGAGGTTGGCGAACAGCGTAGCCTGATGAACCTTCAAAAAGTAATCCCCTGGTGGGCGAATGCAAGCGGAACACGCCTCCACCATAACCACGGTTGCGCCCTACTATGGCATCCAGTACAGCCTGGAGGTCGATTGCCGGGGATGCACCAGGGCCGGCAATCTCCATCCCTTCAGAACCGGATGCCGCTTCGTCGGCTAGGGAAATCACCAGACAAAACACCGGAAAAAGGGAGGCAAGGAATAGCAGGCGGATGAACCTTCTCTTCGATTTAGCTTTCATTACATATAACCTCCTGGTTTCATCCCTGTATGGGGGCGACCGGCGGTCGCCCCTACCGTGAACATCATGCCCCTATTTCACGAAGAGCACCTCGCCAAGCCCCTTGCCCCGGACCCGCTCAACCATCTTCTCACTTTCTCTCCACCCATCCCCTTCCCCGCGCGAAGGGAACTCGAAGGTCACATCGTAGTCGCTGAGGAACCGGTAGGTGATGGGCCGGCTGAAAAAGGCCTTGGCCAGCGTGCGCAGGGCGAAATTGATGTCCGAAAAGATGTCGAACCGCTCGATCAGCACCTTGGCCCGGACCGATCCTTTCAGCTTGAACCGTCCGTCGTCCACTTTAATATCGAAGTTCATGGGGTAGCTGTAGCCGACCTTATCGTCCCTGACGAAGTTCGATGTCTCAAGGGTGACGGCCGTGGTGGCGTAGAGGATCTTCTCGTCGTCGGTCACCATGAGCCAGGGGAGCCGGGTGCTCCCGTACTTCTCCGGGGTGACAAACTCAAGGTAGTTGATCGTGTATTTCTCCCCGAAGGCCCTGAGAGTGTACCAGTTCACGGCCTGGTCGGTCGGGAGGATGTTGGAGTAGCAGTGGTCCACGTAGCCCATCCCATCGAGCTCGATCGACTCCCCCTTGCCGAGCTTCACCACCCCCTCCACCCGGGCCCTGGGCGCCTGGACCACTACATCGTAAAACTTGTCCTGATCCTCGCCGAAGAGGACGCGCCCGGTGCCGGGGCGCCACCCCGGCGTGAGAGTGTGGAAGGTGAGGTGGAGGTAGATATCTTCAGCCTCCACGTGGAGCACGTACTCGGGGTGCCGCCCCCGGGTGTAGCTCGGCCCGACCTCGATGGAGCAGTACTCGGTGGAGGCGCTGAAGGCCTTCTCCTTCACCATGGCCTGGGCAAAATAGCGGCGCTCGTCCGGGCAGAGGACCGTGGCACTCACGCCACGCTTGTCGATGGGACCCATCTTGAGATAGTAGAAACCCACGAGAATGAGGTGGCCGCTGGAGAACTGGCAGATGTGAAACTTCTGCTCACCGCTGACCATGCCCTCCATCGGGTGGAAGGCGACGTCCTCGGGCTCCAGGCCGCGGTTCAGGGCCTCGGGCCGGACGTCGATCGGCCCGAAACCGGATACCGCCTCGGCGCCGGCGGCCGGACGCGGCACTGCGGCGCAGAGGGCCACTGCCATGGCCAAGACAATCGCAGATCGTCCCTTCATCCGCACTCTCCTTTTGAGCACCCTGTCACTTCGACCTGAACATCTTGTCATTTCGACCGCCCCCTTCCGTCATTTCGACCGCCTCTTTCCGTCATTTCGACCG
>CAZFWM010000257.1:0-6249 GCA_964522545.1 uncultured Thermodesulfobacteriota bacterium | reverse complement strand
TTCCGTCATTTCGACCGCCTCTTTCCGTCATTTCGACCGAAGGGAGAAATCCAAACTATATTCAATATCGCCGAATACGACAACCAGGAGCCGCCAAGAACCGGCGGGTTTCGGCGGGCACGGCCCGCCCTATCCCCTGACACCTGATCCCTGATCCCTGACCCCTTATTCTCCTTGTGCTTCCGGTTGGAATCATTTCGCCCAATATGCTATACATGTGAGTCTCTCTGAAATCTTTAATTCGACTTTCCATCAGTACAAGGAGGAAGATATGGAATATCGGTCCATCCCCGAGATGTTTTTCGCCCGTGCCCAGGAGAACGCCGACAAGTTGTGCCTGCGCTACAGGCGGGACGACCAGTGGCGCACCATGACGTGGAGCGAGCTCGCCGACAAGACCCGAAAGACCTCTGAGGGTCTCCTCGCCCTGGGCATCGGTTCGGGAGACATCGTCGGCATTCTCAGCGAGAACCGCCCGGAGTGGGCCATGGCCGACGTGGGTACGGTCTCCCTGGGCGCAGCCGACGCCCCCATCTACCCCACCAACCTCGCGGACCAGATCACTTACATCCTCAACGACTGCGCGGCCAAGGTCTGTTTCGTCTCCACCAAGGATCAGCTCGCCAAGGTGATCGAGGCACGGCCCGATGTCCCCAGCCTCAAGGAGATCGTCATCTTCGACGACATCCCCAAAGAGGGGCGACCCGAGAACGTGCTCACACTGGCGGAGCTCTTCGAGCGCGGCGAGGGGCACGAAGACGCCGAGGGGCTGGATGCAAAGATCAGCGCCATCGATCCGGAAAGCCTCCTCACGCTCATCTACACCTCGGGGACCACGGGCCCTCCCAAAGGGGTCATGCTCTCGCACCGGAACATCCTCACCAACGTGGAGGGGACCTACGACGTGATGAAGGATATTCTCGGGACCCACGAGGAGTCCCTCTCCTTCCTCCCCATGAGCCACAGCTTCGAGCGCACCATCGGCTACTACACGGCCCTCTATCACGCCCGCGGGGTGATCAACTACGCCGAGAGCATCCCCAAACTCGTCTCCAATTTCGGCGAGCTCCGCCCCACACTGGCGGCCAGCGTGCCCCGTATCTACGAGAAGATCTACGAGGGGGTGAAGGAGATACGCTCCAGCAAGCCCCCGATCATGCAGCGCCTCATCGACTGGGCCATGGCGACCGGCTCGGACTACGTGAGATACCTGGAGGATCGCCGGCCGGTCCCGGCCTTTGCGAGGTTCAAGTACGCCCTCGCGTACCGCATCATCTTCCGCAGGATCTACGATGGGCTCGGAGGGCGGGTGAAGTTCATGGCCTCGGGCGGGGGCCCGCTCTCGGCCGAGATCGCCCGATTCATGCGCGCCGCCGGGATCCAGGTCTACGAGGGGTACGGCCTCACCGAAACATCGCCGGTGCTCACCACGAACCGACCCGACGAGTGGCGCTTCGGCTCCGTGGGCAAACCGATCAAGGGTGTGGAGATCAAGATCGCCGAGGACGGGGAGATCCTGGCCCACGGGCCCAATATCATGATGGGCTACTACAACAAGCCGGACGACACCGCCGAGGTGATCGACAAGGAAGGCTGGTTCCACACCGGCGACGTGGGCGAGATCGACTCGGACGGGTTCCTCAAGATCACCGACCGCAAGAAGGACATCATCGTCACGGCCGGGGGCAAGAACATCGCCCCCCAAAACATCGAGAACCACCTCAAGCTCTGCCGCCACATCGAGACGGCCTGCGTGGTCGGCGACCGGCGCAAATACATCACCGCCCTGATCGTTCCCAACTTCGAGGTCCTCCGCAAGATCGCGGCCGAGAAGGGCTGGGGCGCGGACACCCCCGAGGCGCTCGTGGCCCGCAAGGAGGTGATGGGCATCATCGACGCCGACATCAAGGCGGTCAACTCCGAGCTCCCCAGGTACGAGACGATCAAGAAGTTCAGGCTCCTCTCCACTCCGTTCAGCGAGGAGGACGGCACCCTCACCCCCACGATGAAGGTGAAGAGGCGGGTCGTGGACAAACGGTACACGGAGCTGATCGACGAGATGTATGAGTAGTCATTCTATAGGAAATCCTCCGATCCACCCCACTTATTCTCCATCGGATTTCCTATAGAATGACAAAATAAGAAAGCTTCGCTTTCTTATGGGCAAAGCGAAAAGCATTCAGGTTGATCTGTCAATCGGTTCTGTCATTCCCTCGCGAAATGCGTGTTTCTATTTTTTCTAAAAGAGGAGAGTTTAAATGAAAAATTTTGCATTATCCCTGATCATCCTGTTTTCCCTGAACGCCGGGGCCCTGGCGTTCGAGATGTCGGGCGATGTGAGGTCGTGGAAAAAGTCTGATCTCGTCGGACTCGATGAGGTCGGCGACTGTCCGGCCGAAATCGGGGACATCACTTCAGTCTTTGCCAGGGTGGAAAGGGAAACTCTGTTCCTCAGGGTCACCTTCGATGATATGGCCCTTAGAGAGCACAACCGGTTATCCAGAGACACCTTCGCTGACGCGGACATCCGGATGCGCCTGGGCGTGCTGGATCAAGGCACGGGTGAGGTTCTTCTTTCGAGATGGTTTGAAATAGACGGGCTCTCCGGAGAGGATTCCGGCTCGTCCTTTTTGAGGACCCCCCGGAACAACCTGCTGGAAACAGCGATCGCCTGGGAAGCCGAAACAGTTATAGAAGAGCTGATCTTCGAAACAGAGATATTCGTGGGCAACGAGATGGTCGATCGGTTCTCTTCGGCCGGAAAGCGGGGCCGCGACGAGGGGAACTGTGCATTCGTTCACCACGGCAACCAGGGGCTGACCTACACAGAGGTCTTTTACGGCAGCGCCGGCGGCCTGAGCGGGCTTGACGGAAGTGGGTTCGACGAGGTCCTGGAGGCCCACGAGGCCACTGCGGTTCCGGGCAACTTCCACATGTCCGGAACCCTGATGCCCGCGGCGGAGTGGCACAACCCGGAGTTCAACGATTGGCTGACCACGCTCGCCGCATCGGGCCTGGCCTCCATGATGACCTCGGGCCTGGGGCAGCACATGATGCCCTTCGTACAGGATAATATGAACAACTGGTCGGTCGAAATCGAATCGGACATGGTCGACTATCTGTACGGTTACACGCCCCACATCGCGTGGATTCCCGAAAGGGTGTGGCTCTCACCGGGGACCTACCCGGATTCCGGGGTGATCGACTGGCTCGGGGACAACTGGGCCCAACACGGGGTCTGGGGGATCGTCCTCGACGACAGCCCCCACCTGGACGGGTACGACAACCGGAAGATCCACTGGATGAACAACGGGTCGGCCATCGACCTCCGGGTGATTCCGATCAACAACACCTTCGTGGGAAACATGCACTACGACGTCGACGCGGCCAAGGCCCAGATCGCGAGCATGGGCCCTTCCAATCTCTGCGTCTACGGCACCGACTGGGAGGTGGCCGCGGAGATGAACGAACATGACGGCGAATTCTTCCTCGACAATTATGAGGATGTGCTCTGGTACTGTCACGACAACTACCCCGGCGTCAACGTCTGGAAGCTCGAGGACGCCCTCCAGAACCCCAACTTCAACGGTGTGACCGCCGACATCACTCCCGGCACGTACGCCATGCTCGGCGGCTTCGATGGGTACGGCGGGAGCGACAACAGCTGGTACACTGCCTGGGCGACCACGGCGTCGCACTCCGATTATCACCCCACCCCCTGGACCTACGGATACATCTGGGACGATGCCTACAACAACCTCATGACCTCGCCCGACAACTCGATCGCCCAGCTCGGCTGGTACACCATGATGATCAACCTACACGAGACCGGCTGGCACACGGACGGGATGATCTCGGACTGGGAGCACCGGTACTCCTCACACATCAAGAACGCCAACGTCTTCGCGGAAGTATCCCGCTGGGCCGCCGGGCTCTATAAAGCCACGACCGCCGCTTTTTTCAGCGACATCGACCGGGACGGAGGGGACGAGCTCATCATTCACAACGACGTTGCGTACTTCGTCTTCGAGGGGATCGGGGGCAAGGCGAACTGGATCTTCTGCAAGGATGAGCTCGACAGCGCCCACTCGGTGGTCGGCTCGGACGTGGCCTACTGGTCCGAGACGGACGGAGACTACAACGAGGGCTCCAACAACCACGTGGCCGCCCTGTCGGACGTCTACCCCAATTACCAGAACGACATCTACGACATCGTGGTGGACATCGGGTCGGGGGACACGGTTCAGGCCACCCTCACAAAGAACGAGGTGAGCAAGACGCTCGTCCTCCAAACGGGGAACCCGTACCTCGAGGTCTCCTATGATTTCGGCATCACGACCGGGTACGTCAAATCGGGGTGGACTCCCGACCTGCTGGACCTGATCTGGTCCGGAAAGAGCCATCTCCAGAGGATGTGGGGTGACTGGGCCCGGTACTGCGGGCAGCGGAACTCGGACTCCGGGGCCACGGTGGCCCTCGTCATCGGGGATGCCGGCGCATCCCACAATCATGAGTTCGAGGGGACCCTCGTGAAGGGGGATGAGATCTACGGTCCGGGCGCGTTCGAGATCCGGCTCTTTGCCGGGTACACGAGCGAGCCTTACGATGAATACTTCAACAAGGTGGTCGAGCTCGACGCCCTCGCGGACGAGATGACGGACACCCTGAGCCCGCGGGTGGCCGACGGTGCCGCCTATCTTGTGGGGCCGAGCAAGCTTCAGATCATCTACAGCGAAGCCGTTGATGAAACGACCGCCGAGGATGTCCTCAATTATGCATTCACCGGCTTCACCGGCACCTACACCCTGGCAAGCGTGGTCCTGTCGCACGAGCGCAAGGTAACCCTGACCATCAACGAGACCTTCCTCCCCGCCGACTACGGCGACGTGGTGGTGACGGTTGTGGAAGACCTGAACGGGAACGTGATCGATCCGGCCTACGACACGGCGACGGTGGCGGCGACCATCGCGCCCCACATCGTGGGGACCGTGAACGGCTGGGACCCGGCCAATCACGACTACGACTTCGTCCTCATGGAGAGCGGGGTCTGGGAAGTCACGATTTCTCTGCCAATCGGAGATCACGAATACAAGGTGATCGAAAGCGATGCCTGGGAAGGTACGGACTGGCCCGGCACGAACCAGACGATCTCCCTGGCCGCGCCGGAGGACGTCACCTTTTACGCGAACTGCGGCCTCGGAATCGGGGCCAGGAATTATGACGAGTACGTGACCCATTTCAACCCCGTCATCGCCGGCGACTTCATCTCCGAGCTCGGCGGCACGGACTGGGATCCCACCGATCTCACCGGTGAACTGGCGGAAGGCAAAGGCAATGGGGTCTACGAGCTGACGGTCCTCGTGCCGGCGGGCGACTGGGAGTACAAGGTGACGCTGAATCAGAACTGGGACCAGGACACCCAGGGCGCCGCGGGCAACTACTACTTCAGCTCCGACGGCCTGGGCACGACGACCTTCACCTATGACATGAGCCAGAACCTCACGACCACGACGGGCTCTCCCGAATGCTGGGACGACGACGGGGACGGCTACGATGACGAGACGTGCGGCGGGGACGACTGCAACGACGACAACCCGGCCATCAACCCGGCGGCCGAAGAGGTCTGCGACGACCTGGTCGACAACGACTGCGACGACCTCGTCGACACGGACGATTCCGACTGCGGGATCACCAAGCTCATCTTCATCCGCCACCGGGACAACCCCAATCAGTACCTCAACGTCTACCAGGCGCCCACCGAGGTGGAGGGAGAGATCAACCCCCTCATCGCCTCGGACCTCTGGATCGGAAACGTCGGCACCGACAACGAGATCACCCACATGACCGCGGGCGACACCGACGGCGACGGCTCCGACGAGTTCATCGTCATCCGCCACAAGCTCAACAACAACCAGTACATCAACATCTATGATGTCCCGGACGTGGTGGGAGGAGAGATCAACCCGCTGCTCGCCTCGGACGTCTGGATCGGCAATGTGGGCTCAGACAAAGAGATCACCCACTTGGCCGCCGGCGACATCGACGGCGACGGGAACGACGAGCTCCTCTTCATTCGCCAAAAGCTCACCGGCGTCCAGTTCCTCAACATCTACGATCCCCCGGACGAGGTGGGGGGAGAGATCAACCCGCTGCTCGCCTCGGACCTCTGGATCGGCAAGCTCACCATGGACAATCAGATCACCCACATGACGGCCGGAGACATCGACGGCGACGAAGTCGATGAGCTCC
>CAZFWM010000256.1:0-10844 GCA_964522545.1 uncultured Thermodesulfobacteriota bacterium | reverse complement strand
TTCTTTTTTTTAACAAGTACTCTCCGGTCTATCTACGCTTGATTGAGGTCTAGTGGATAATCCAAAATGGCATTTAGGTCAAGTGGCACGTGATCTACTCAGGGGAAAAGATCAGCGCGACCGGAAGAGGCGCAGGCCGTTGAATTGAATGCGGGAGAGGGGATTATGCCCACCACGACAGGCTGACCGGCAGCTACGGTCTTCTGCGCTCCAGCCTCCGCCGCGAGTCACCCGTTTGCTGCACACTTCTCCTTCGGCATTGTCCCAGAGCGGGCCACATGAGGGGCCGGCCGGATCGATTACTGTTGCCTTTGGGTAGTCCCTGTCATACCAGTCCCAGCACCACTCGAATACATTGCCGTGCATGTCGTAGAGTCCCCATGGGTTGGGGGCCTTCAATCCTACCGGCTGCTGCTTGATCGCCCCTACGCTCCCATTATACCACGCGGCCCCGTCCAGGATCTCTTTCGAGTCCCCTGTGTAATACCAGGTGGTCGTTCCGGCACGGCACGCATACTCCCACTCCGCCTCTGTGGGGAGCCTGTACCCCTTCGCATTCCGGTCCCACGTCACATCCTTCCCCTTGATTCGATACGCAGGATCGAGGTCCTCGCGCTCCGACAGCTGGTTGCAGAACACCACCGCATCGAACCATGACACACCCCCCACCGGGCAATTATCCCCTAACTCTTTTCGATGGCTCGGATCGCTCCCCATGACCTCCTTCCACAGCCTCTGGGTCACCTCGTACCTGGCGGCCAGGAAGGGCCGGCTGAGCACCACCTCATGTTGGCGCTCGTCACTCTTTCCCAATTTTTCTGCGCCGATCGAGCCCATCTTGAACTTGCCCGCCGGAATCTCGACCATCTCGGTCCCCAGGGGCTCCTTCTCCCCTGCCTCCCCGGGCATTCGAGGCTTCTCTCCTCCCCAACATATCCAGGTCCCGGCCACCGCACCCACGATGACGATCAGACATGCCAATCGGAGTCTTCGAGAAATCTTCATGTGCCTTCCCGCCCTTTCAGAGGTGGGGATTCGAGATAAATTCAAGCATTGCTCGGAGCAGGGAACCTGGCTTCAGGAGGCGCTCCCCTGGTCGTCCATGACTTCCGCCGCCTTGAGGACGGCCTGTACGATCGGGACGTACCCGGTACACCGGCAGAGGGTACCGCTCAGGGCCCGGCGAACTTCTTCCTCTGTCGGACGCGGCTTCTCGTCGAGCAGGGCCTTGGCGGACATGAGCATTCCGGGAGTGCAGAAACCGCACGACACGGCGTCCTCGTCCAAAAAGGCCCTCTGAAGGGGGTGAAGGTCCTCGGATCGCGACGAAGGTCTATGCAGAGCGAGCCCCTCCACCGTCTCCACGCCGGCCCCCTCGATCTGGCCGGCGAGCACGAGGCAGCTGTTCACGGTCCGGCCGTCGAGGATCACGGTGCAGGCGCCGCACTCGCCGATCTCGCAGCCGCACTTGGTCCCGGTGAGCAGGAGATGGTCTCTCAACAACTTTAGCAGGGTCGTCTCCGGCGAGACCTCGACCTCGCAGGGCCGGCCGTTCAGGGTGAAATTGACCCGGATCGAATCGCTCATTTCTCTCCTCCGTCTCCCCAGCCCATGGCCCGGAAAAGGGCGCGGCGCACCAGGGCCTGCACCACCGGCTCCTTGTATGGCGTGGACCACCGGCGTCCCGAGATCCGTATCATCTCGGCCGCCACCTCTTCACCTGCTGCGGTGAAGCTCTCTTTCGACGGCTTTTGGCCCAGAAGGAGCTTCTCTGCGCTCCCGAAGCGCCGGACCGTGGGGGCCACGGAGCCCGCCGCGATCCTCACCTCCTCGAGTCCGCCCTCCGGCCCCTCCAAGAGCACCACGGCAACGCTCATCCGGGAGATGGACAGCGCGTTCCGGCGGCCGAGCTTCACGAAGGCGCTCCGGGCGACCGCCGGCAGGGAGGGGAACTCGATAGAGTCCAGGACCTCGTCCTCTTCCATTACCGTTTGATAGGGCTTTTTTATGAAATCCGCCATGGCCACCCTGCGGGTACGTTCGGCAGACCGAAGCGTGAGCCCGGCCCCCAGGGCGATGAGTGCCGGGACCGTGTCCGCGCAAGGCGAGGCGTTGCAGATGTTGCCGCCGATGGTCCCTCGATTGCGGATCTGAGGGGAGCCCACCTCGGCCGACGCGGCCGAGAGAAGCGGGGCCGTCCGACCCAGCAACTCGCTCTCGGCCACCTCTGTGTGCGTGGCGAGCGATCCGATGCGTATGCTCGAGCCTTGCTCCGGCGGGTCCGACTTTTTGGCTTCCGACTGGGGCTTCTCTGCACCTCCGTTCCGGCCAAGGCCGATGCCCTTGAGATCCTCCACGGACGAGATGTCCAGGACCTCGACCGGGTCGAGCCCCGGGCTCTCGCCTCGAAGCTCGATGATGAGGTCGGTCCCCCCGGCCAGCAGCAGGCCGGAGGCCCGGTGACGGGCCTTGAAGTCGAGCACTTCCTCCAGCGTCGCCGCCCGACCGAAACAGAAGGGCCTCATGACGTCTCCTCCTCTGCGCCGCCCCCGGCGGGACAGGCTTTCTCCGCCTCGAAGTCCCCGGGCCTGCAGGTCTCCTTCATCTCCCGGGCCGACCGGGTGCCCCCCTTCTCGAGGGGCCTCCCCAGGAGCACCGTCTCGAGGTCGGCGGGCAGGCGGTCGATGCGCCGCCCCGTGGCATGGAAGATGGCATTGCAGAGGGCCGGGGCCATGAGCTCCGCCGTGGGCTCGCCGATGCTCTTTGCTCCGAAGGGTCCGGCCGGATCCGGATTCTCCACGATGATCGGCTCGATGGGAGGTACGTCCATGGCCGTGGGGACGAGATACTCCTCGAAGTTGAGCGACTTGGGCACGCCCTGCTCGATGGTGTAGCGCTCGAGGGCCCCGTAGCCCATGCCCATGGCCACGCCCCCGTAGATCTGGCTCCGAACCATGGCGGGGCTGATGGCGCGGCCTACCTCGTGGGCGGCCGTCACGCGGACCACGTCGATCTTGCCGGTCTCGGTGTCCACCTCCACCTCGGCCACGTTCGTCCCGTAGACATAGGTGAAGTAGGCGTCCCCCCTGCCCTCCTCCTCGTCCCACGAAGTGGGGAGCCCCTTGTGCCAGCCGAATCCCAGCAGAGGACGACCCTGGGAGAATGCCTCGTCCACGGCCTCGTCGAAGGTCATGCTCTTCCCCGCTCCGGGGGCCGAGATCATCCCCCCGGCGGCCTCGAGGCTCTCGGCCGGCACGCCCAGGGCCTTGGCCGCCACTTCGAACAAAACGTCGCGCACCGCCTCGGCCGCCTTCTTCGCGGCCTGGCCTCCCATCGTGGTGGAGCGGCTCGCCACGGTGGGCCCCGAATCGGGTACGCGGCCGGTGTGGACGTTGAAGAAGCGCATGCGCTTCAGATCCACCCCCAGGACCTCGGCCGCGATGAGAGAGAGGGCGCTCTGCAGGCCCTGCCCCATGTCGGTGAGCCCGGCCGATACGATGATGGAGCCGTCGGTCTGGACCGAGACGATCGCCCCGACGGCGTCCACCCCTTCGGCCCCGAGGGCCACGCCCCGGTAGGAGCAGGCCAGGCCGATGCCACGGCGCCTGGGGCCATCGGCCTTCTTGTTGTCCTCTGTGAAGGCCCTGCGCTTCTCGGCCCATCCCGCCTGCTCGACCGAACGGGTGAGCACCTCTTTGAGAGAGACCTCATGGTCGAGGATCTGCCCCGTGGCGGTGACCGAGCCGCGCTCGAACCCGTTCCGGAGCCTCAGTTCCAATGGATCGAGCCCGACCTCTTCGGCCAGCTCGTCCATGAGCGACTCGACGGCGAAGTTGACCTGGGGAGAGCCGAACCCTCGCATCGCCCCGGTGTAGCAGTTGTTCGTGTAGACCGCGTAGACATCGGTCTTCACGTTCGAACAGTGATAGGGGCCGGTGGCCTGCACTGTGGATCGCCAGGTCACAAAGGGGGACATGGAGGCAAAGGCCCCGCCGTCGGCGATCAGGCGGATATCCATGGCCGTGAGGCTCCCGTCGCGGCGGGCGCCGAGTCGGTAGTGAAGCACGTAGGGGTGCCGCTTGTAGGACTCGGCCATGGAGGACTCGCGGGTGTTCGTCATCTTCACGGGCCGGCCGCACGCACGGGCGAGCAGGGCCGCGCGGCACGCCATCTGGGTCATCACCTCGTCCTTGCCCCCGAAGGAGCCCCCCATGGTGGCATGCTTCACCGTGACCCATGCCAGGTCGAGGCCGAGGACGGCGGCCAGGGACCGCCGCGTGGAGAATATGTTCTGGATGCAGCCGGTGACCCGGATCCCACCGTCCTCCGTGGTCTCGGCCATCACGGACTCCGGCTCCAAGTAGGCGTGGTCGATGTGCTGGGTTCGGTATGTCCGCTCCAGCACCACCTCGGCCTCCTCGAAGCCCGCCTCCACGTCTCCGTTGCGCACCTTGTGATGGACGAAGACGTTCGAGTCGCCGGTCTCGGAGTCCTCGTGGATCAGGGGCGCCCCGGGCTCCATCGCCTCCTCGGGATCGAACACCCCGGGGAGGTCCTCGTAGGTCACATCGATCCGCTCCAGAGCGCGCTCGGCCACTTCCGGCGTCTCCGCCGCCACCATGGCCACCCCGTCACCCCATAAGCGCACCCGGCCGTCGGCCAGGACCGGCACATTCTTGATGATCACGCCAAAAACGCGGGCGCAGGGGAGATCATCCGCGGTGAGCACGGCGTGGACGCCGGGCAGGGCAAGGGCTCGCGAGGTGTCGATGGAGACGATCCGGGCGTGGGGGCGCCGCGCGATGAGGACCCGGCCGTAGAGCATTCCGGGGGCGCGCAGATCGTCTGCGAACCTGGCCTGGCCGGTGACCTTGTCGATTCCGTCGACGCGCCAGTGGGGCTTTCCGATCGTATTAAGAGTCATCCCAAATCGCTCCTTTTCTTTCGAAACATTACACCATAGCACTTTGATTATTTTTCGTAAACTATTGAACTTAACGCTTTTCGGGCTAACGGCCCTGGGGTTGGCACCCCAGGCTACATGACCTGACCCCTTCGGGATCAATTGGATTTTCAATATGATGCACTTAACGCTTTTCAGGCAGAACTGGGCATACCTTACCACAAAGAAAGCCCCCGCCGGAGAGTCGGCGGGGGCCGTGTGTTATTGCCTTGTGAGGGCTCCGCTCACGACATGAGGCCGGAGAGCCTCCTGCCGAAAAAGATGAGCGTGAGCACAGGGATCATGTAAAAAGCGAGCGGACCGTGGGTGGCCGGTACGATCCGGACCTGGCACATGCCGGGCCGGAACTCGTAGGCTCCCATGTCGAATCCTTCCCCGTACGGTCTGGGCTGCCCGTCCACGTCATCCACCACATCCGCGTCGGTGCCGGCGTCGATACAGGGAGAGCCGGGCATGAGCCTGTAATTCCTCGGGCCGGCGAACCGGGGATTCGAGTCGACGTTCCCCTCCAGCCAGCTCAGCGTGCAGCCCGTCTCGACATAAGCATTCTCTCGTCCGCCTCGGACATTGCTGAAGCTCACGGTGAGAGTCGAAGGGAAGCCTGTATCCCCGACCCATATCTCAGACTCCTTCCAGGCCCGGTTCCCCCACAGGATGGAGTTGTTGATCGTCGGTGACGAAGAGAAGCAGCAGTAGATCCCGCCACCGAAGTCGGCCCTGTTCGATGCGATCGTGCAGTGCACGATCTCCGGATTGCCGGAGTCCTGGCAGAAGATCCCGCCGCCGCAGTAGGCGGCCGTATTGTTCGTGATCGTACAGTTCACGATCGTGGGAGAAGCCACCCAGCAGACGATCCCGCCGCCGCCGCCCTCGTCGACGGCGCGATTGTCTTTGATCGTGCAGTTGGCGATCAGGGGATCCGAGCCGTACACGCACAGGATTCCACCGCCGCCGACGGCCCGGTTGCGGGTGATCGTGCAGTTCACGATGGTCGGGTCGGATAGTGATGCGCACAAGATTCCACCGCCGTGCTCGGCATCCCCGTTCCTGATCGTGAACCCGTCGAGGACCGCCTCCTCGCCTTCCATGCTGTCGAAGGTCACCACGGAGCCGGCCCTGTTCCCGTCGATGACGGTCACTCCGGCCCCCTGCTCGCTCCGAACCTCTATCTCCTTGCCATTAAAGTTGATGTTCTCCACATAGGTGCCCGGCGACACCAGACACGTGTCGCCATCTACGGCGACGTCGATGCACCCCTGAATGGTTGAATAATCCATAGGTACATAGAGCGTGGCGGCAAGGGCCGTGCCGGCTGAGATTAAGAGGATCCAGAGGATTGAGATGGTGGCAAAGACCGCCGGTGCGATCGACCTCATTGCTGAAGCATAGTTATTCGTCTTCATTGTTCTTTCTCCTTTCCCAGTTTGACAGCCGAATTGTGGGTTCCATGTCCAATGCATTTCAAACCTTATTTAGTTATTTGACCGTCGGTCAGAATAAAAGCAAAAAAAAATGCCGGGTCGGCTTTGTCCTCTTTGATCGCTCATCACAATCCATCAAACACGGCTGCTTCGGAATTGTTGCGGCAGCCGCCGGTCCCAACTTGACTTCCCCGGGACACCGGGCTAAATCTATAATCCTAAGGAGGTTCTATGCAGCAGACGCCAAAAGAAGGCGGCTGGATCGAAGTGATCACCGGCCCGATGTTCAGCGGAAAGACCGAGGAGCTCATTCGGAGGCTCAGGCGCGCCGCTATCGCCCGGCAGAAGATCCAGATCTTCAAGCCGGCCCGCGACACCCGGCACCACGCCGAGAAGATCGTCAGTCATTCCGAGCAGAAGCTCATTGCCACTCCCGTACCCAGGTCGCGGGACATTCTCAAGCATATCGAAGAAGATTTGGCCGTGGTCGGAATCGATGAGGTCCAGTTTTTCGATGTCGAAGTGGTGAAGATCTGCGAGACGCTGGCCAACCGCGGGCTTCGGGTTATCTGCGCCGGACTGGACCTGGACTACCGGGGCCTCCCCTTCCCTGCCATACCCCGCCTCCTCGCTGTGTCCGAATTCGTGACAAAGCAGAGCGCCATCTGCGTGCGCTGTGGCGAGCCGGCATTCCGCTCCCAGCGTATCACGGCTCTCCGGGCCCGCGTGGTCTTAGGCGCCTCCGAGACCTATGAGGCACGCTGCCGGAGGTGCTTCAACCCGGACGAACCGCCATCTCCGGGTGACCAGCTCCATCTCCTAGAGCTCAAGCGCATCGAAGGCTAGCCATTCCGCACTTTTCACTGAAATAGTACCTTTTCCCTCTCGGAACGTGATTTTTGATCCGTCTTTGGCTGCGGTCCACTCGAATCGACAACTCGGCCTTCGGTCCGCCCGGATTCTTCATGAAGAATTCGGGGGCTTGACATGTCGATTCGCCCCTTCGGGGGCGTTCCGCTTCGCCAAGGCGGGTCCCCAAAAATCCCGTCTGATGTTCGCGAAAAGGTCCTCTTTCAGTGAGTACGCGATCAAGCTCACCTAATGAATGTCAGTCTGATTTTTTTCGCCAATTAATTCGTGTTCAACAGGGATATTTGAATACAGATTCTTGCATAGAAAGCAGAAGGATAGGGAAAAAGTGAACACTTATTCATTTGTTTTATAGTGATATTCTTATAAAAAGAACAAATAAAAAAGGCTCTTCAAGGCGGGTATGAAATGGCTGGCAAAAAAAAAGAAAGTTCCGAGTGACCTTTCTCGGCTCTCAGGTCTTTCCTCGACTTCTTTCTCCTCCTCTCCCCCGGTTCCGCCGCCTCACTCTTAATCGTATTGGGAGCTCTTTTTGTCTCCCTTCGCTGTCTTCGCCTCTCCTCCTGTTACCAAGATTCGAAGCTCCGTCGGCTTGGGGTGACTCAAGTTCCCCCTCTACTTATCAGGGTTTGGTGAATCGCCGCCTCCGCTACCTCGAGCCTTTCGATCTGTTTCCAGACTTCCTGGCTTTCGGTAACTTCGTTGGTTCTCCGCCGCCTCCTGCATCAGAGGGATTTGGCTTTCCCGGCTTCACCGAGAAGAAGCCTTCCGTCGAGTTCCGGCCTTCGTGCTTTCTGGCCTCTCGGAACTTTCGATTATATGTATAGCCTAGACCGTTTCTTCTGTCAACCCCTTTTTGGAATTTTTTTTGATTTTTTTTGATTTTTTTCGTTTCTATTTCAAACGTTTTTTTATTTGTTGATGCACCTGCGAAGAGGTATTTTGTTGTTGCACCTGTCTTGCTTCTGAACGTAAGAGTCTCTGCTCAAATATATTCGACAGTTACGGGTGGCTCCCATCATTTTACTGGACAGGGTCTTATCCCCAACTTTACTTCTCTACAAACAGGATGTAGAAACGACCAAATCGAGAGGAAGGTTTCAACTCCGCTTATCTGGGCGTTGATAAACAGACAAACTCCTTTTCGACGCGGCTACTTTCTCACCAGAGGTGTTCACATGGCCGGGAGATCGCTTGTACTCCCCTGGGGAAATGATGAGTTATCCCTTGTACTTCCGGAGGACTGGGAGGTTCTGAAGATTTGCGAACCCGCCCTGGCGCGCGGCGCGCCCGACATCGCCTCAGAGGCGCGCCGCGCGCTATCGAGTCCGTTCGGGTCTCCGCACCTGGCCGAGATGGCGCGCGCGGCGAAAAAGGTCCTGCTGGTCATCGACGATATCGCGCGTCCTACCCCGGTCCACCTCTTCCTCCCCTTTGTCCTCAAAGAGCTGGAGAGGGCGGGAATAACGAAGAAAGAGATCACTGCCATCACGGCCCTCGGGGTGCACCACGCCATGACGGCCGAGGAGATGGCCTCTAAGGTGGGCGCCGAAAACCTTGCGGGCCTCGAGTGGGTAAACCACCGGTACGACGCCCCGGACGAGCTCGTCCACCTCGGCAAAACCACCCGCGGCACCCCCGTCTCCTTCAACCGCCGTGCAATCGAGGCGGACCTGATCGTCTCCCTCGGCTCCATCGAGCCGCACGTCATCGCCGGCTTCGGGGGCGGGTATAAGAATATCTTCCCCGGGATCGCCGGGGCCGACGCGATCGGCCACAACCACAAGCTCAACGCGCGGCCCGAGATCTTCAACATGGTCGGCGTCCCCCCCGAGCGCAACCCCATGCGCCTCGACCTGGAGGAGGCGGCAGAAATGATCGGCAAGCCCGTCTTCATCGTGAACGCCGTGCTGAACGGGGCCCTGGAGGTGACCCGCCTCGTTGCGGGGCACCCGGTCGAGGCCCACCGCGAGGGGGTCAGGGCCAGTGCGGCCATATTCGGCGTGCCCGTGCCCGGCCGGGCCGACGTGGTGATCTGTAACTCCTACCCCATGGACGCCGACTTCCGCCAGGCGGCTAAGTCCCTGGCCAACACCATCCGCGCTGTCCGGCCCGGCGGGACCATGGTCACCTGCCTGCGGACCGAACGCGGCCTCGGAGACGCCAACCTCCCGAACATCACGATCCGCCTGGGCAAGAAGGGCATGCGTCTGCTGAGTCGCCTTCTCCTTCCCATCGTCGGAAGGCTCCGATTCATCTCCAGCGCCGAGAACAACTTCATGGTCTACTTCGCACTCCAGTCGCTCAGGCGCAACGACCTGATCTTCTACGCCCCGGGTCTCCCGCCCGAGCTGGGCCGGAAGCTCCGGTTCCTCGAGATCCACCACCGCATCGAGGATGCAATGGAGTCAGCCCGCAGGGCCCTTCCCGGCCGGGCCTCGGTGCTCATCTTTCCAAAGGGCGGCATGACCTACCCGATCCTGGACCCATGATCCGCATCGACGGGACCATGGGCGAGGGGGGCGGCCAGGTGCTTCGCACCGCACTCTCCCTGTCCGCCATCACCGGCACGCCCTTCAGGATCGAGCGGATCCGGGGAGGCCGCAGACGGCCCGGCCTGAGACGCCAGCACCTCGCCGCTGTCCAGGCGGCCGCCCGAATAAGCAGCGCGCACTGTACCGGTGATCAGATCAACTCCTCATCGCTGCACTTCGAGCCCTCCGCGCCAAGGCCGGGATCCTACCGGTTCGATATCGGCTCGGCCGGCTCTGCGACACTGGTGTTGCAGACCGTGCTCCCGATCCTCCTCTACGCCGCCGCGCCCTCGGAAGTGACCGTCGGCGGCGGCACCCACAATCCCATGGCCCCTCCCTTCGACTTTCTGGCCCGCAGCTTTGCCCCACTCATTGCGGGGATCGGCTTCCCCTTCGAGACGACCCTCCTGCGGCACGGCTTCTTTCCCGCCGGCGGAGGGGAGGTCCGCGTCCGAACCGGTCTCCCGACCGACGAGGCCCCGCCCGCTCTCGACCTCGTGGACCGGGGCCGCCCGACCAGGACCTCCGCCACGATCCTCATCGCGAACCTGCCGGATCACATCGCGCGTCGGGAGCGCGACGAGCTCGTCGCCTCGGGTCTCGTAAAGAAGGGGGAAGTGGAAATTCGAAGGATCGAGGACTCGGACGGCCCGGGCAACGCCCTGTGGATCGAGCGGTCCCACGAGAACGCGGTCAACCTCTTCGCCGCCTTCGGACAGCGGGGCAAGCGGGCCGAGCAGGTCGCTCGGGAAGCGGTCCGCGCGGCACGCAACCATGAAAAATCCGGCCGGGCCGCCCTGGAACCCTACCTGGCGGATCAGGTCCTTCTCTGCATGGCCCTTCGCCGGTCCGGCCGCTTCACCACGACCGAGGTCACCGCGCACCTCGAGACCAACATCGCGGTGATCGAGCGCTTCCTACCGGTGCGCTTCGCGGTGAAGAAGGTCCCGGGCGCCTGGGAGGTAAGCTGCTGTAGCGATTAGAGCATTTCATCATCTACTATGCGGACCTAATTGAGGGACGTTGCGAGGACCGAAGGGACGAAGCAATCCACTG
>CAZFWM010000255.1:0-10884 GCA_964522545.1 uncultured Thermodesulfobacteriota bacterium | reverse complement strand
TTTTGTTTCTCGAGTGAGCTACAACCGAGTCAAACTGCGCTTATTTTGGGCCTAGGTAAGAGATATTCATGCAGGTTCGTGAAATTCCGATGACGCTTCCGACCGATGTCGCATCCCTTGACGTCCTAACAGACACGCTCACCTGGCGTTTTCTCGAACTTGAGAGAAATGGTTTTGCATATCCCGCCGAGGTTATCGAAGTTCTCTCTTGTCTTCACTATACCCGTCTAACAGGAAAGACAATTACGGGCAACGAGGACTTCGCATCTGTTCCAGAGACATTGCTGTCCGGTATGCTTTCCACCAAGGGCGCATTCGCATTCGCCGTCTTTGGTGGTCAAGAGGGCATTGAGGTCTACCTCGGCGGGCCCAGGGAACGGACGCCCTCTGTTGTCCAGGCAGTGGAGTCTCTCTTTTGCGTGGCCAGGGATAGGTCGAAGCGTATATCAGCACGCTCTTTTAAAGCACCGTTCCTCGGATGCCTGTCCGGGATCCCAGGGAAGATCGCATTGCAGAGGAAGGGAAAAACTGCGATAGATCATCTCCTCGACGGTATGTACGGGACAAGATTCGTGTACGTGATCTTTTCCACCCCAGATCCGCTCGACGTCCTCCGGAACTCCCTTGCAAGGACACTAAGCGCCTCCGAACAACTCGACAGGGTCATGCTCCAGACCGGGACGCAGGCTAATACTCACCGGGTCTCCCGACGAGCGTTAAAGCTCCTTGAGATTCTCGCAACCCGTCTCGACGAGGGCTCTTCTAGGGGCATGTGGCGGACGAGCATCCTGTTCGGGACGTCGAGAGAAGAGGCGACCCATCTCGGTCTCTCCATTCTCTTGGGATGTTTTCAGAATCGTGCGGATCAATGCCTCATACCAGTGCGTATGCACCATCTCAGACCCGTCAGATCCGGGTATCCGGTCCATGTCAATCGCCTCCTATCCGACGAGCTTGCAACCCTCTGTGCGCTGCCCACCCGAGAGTGGACCGGCTTTCAAATCCGCCGTCGTGCCATTTTCGATGTGGATCATTCTGCATTGAATCCTGAAAGAAGCGTATCCCTTGGGCGGATTAAAATCGGCGAGAGAACTTCGGGGCAGGATTTTTTTCTATCCGTGGACAGCCTAACTCAGCATGCGCTCGCGGTTGGTATTACCGGCTATGGGAAGACAAACACGGTCAAGAGGCTCCTGCTCAAGTTGGCTGATCTGCGTGTCCCGTTCCTGGTCATGGAACCCGCTAAGTCCGAGTACCTCCTTCTGGCGGATAAGATCCGGAGTCTCCTCTTCTTCAGAATCGGATCGACTCTGAAAGACAGTGAGATTCCCTTCCAGTTCAATCCTTTCGCCTTCCCAATTGGCTTCCCCCTGCATACCCACATCGACTTTCTGAAGAGCACATTCGTCGCAAGCTTCGGTTTGTTTCCCCCGACACCTTTCCTCTTGGAAGCAGCATTGCTTCGGATCTACGAACAGTGTGGATGGCAAATGGCCACCGGAACTCATCCTCACCCGGATTCGAAGCTTTCATACCCCTCCATGTCGGATCTCCTTGCGGCCATAGATCCGGTCGTAGACGAGTGCGGGTATGACCTCGAGCTCACTCGAAACATGAAGGGGGCCCTTAAAACCAGAATTGGGAACCTCTGCAGCGGCCCCAAAGGGATGATGCTTGATACACGCGAGAATATACCGGATGAGGTGCTATTTCAGAATCCGGTTGTCCTGGAGATGAAAGATCTCGGATCAGATCAAGAGAAAGCGCTTATCATGGGTTTCGTTCTCACAAGACTTTACGAGTACAGAGACGTGCAGTCGGATGCCGGTAATGTCGACGGACTGCAGCACCTCCTAGTTGTCGAGGAGGCCCATAGGCTACTAAAAAGGACGGCAGAAAAGTCGAGTGAAGAAATCAACATGCAAGGCCAGGCTGTCGAGACCTTCACGAACATGCTGTCCGAGATACGCGCTTACGGCCAAGGCGTTATGGTTGTAGAGCAAATTCCTTCGAAGCTTTCCATTGAGGTTGTGAAAAACTCGGCCACAAAAATCGTCCACCGGCTTGGAGCCAAGGATGACCGGGATCTAGTCGGCGATACTATGAACCTAAATAAAGAGCAAAAGCGGAACCTAACCATACTGGAGAAGGGAGACGTGGTCGTTCACGGTGATAGGATGGACGGGGCGATCTCGGTCCACATCAACCGGACGCCTCCCTTCCGAAAACTAGGAGACCGAGAGATTGCGGCGATGATTGAGAGGGCACTACCAGAGAGGCTGCCTCGAAGGCTTGTCGCAAGGGTGTCACGCCGGCTGTATTCCGCCGTACTCGACGACAAACACGTGTTAAAGATGGCCGAAGGCTGTTTGATACGGTTCATCACGGGTGTCGAGCCCGAGGCGGGAATAGCCGACCTTCAAGAGAGGCTTTCTCATCTCTTGATTGCGACAGCGGGAATTAAGCGGGAAGGCCCATCCTCCGGAGATCTTCTTCGTATTGCGATCTTCTACGCGCTCGTGCACCGAGCTCTCTGGTACAAGTGGACAGACACCGTACTCTCGTCATTACTCAAGAGCTGGCGCTTAGGGTTGTCTTCTTTTGCTGGCGCTCTGGTGAATCTACTCAAGCAAGGTCACGGCTCCTTACCTTCCTGTACATCGTGCGATATCGCATGCCTGTTCAGCTACGAGGCGAATAAGGTTGCGAGTACGTCATGGTGCATGGATGATCTAAGAGATACCCTTGTGGAAGAAGAGGGTGAGGATCTGTACATGCAGATCGATGCTCGCATCATGGATTGGATCGAGATAGAGTTCGATTTCCCCTGCGAGGCGCCCATGCCGCTGAGGCGGTGCATCCTCGTACATGGTCTTTTCCGGCTTGGATTCGGTAAGCGCAAGGTAGATAGATATGTGGCAGAATATTGTCATCGAGTAGGAGGCGGGTCGTGAGTGATCAAACCAAAGAGAGCAAGGCGAGGCGGACCAGAGAGTTTTCTAGACGCCGTGCGGAGGCTCGACTTGAGCGAACTGCGAACGACGCACGGACGCGACATGAGATGCGGAGGATCTCGAAACTGAGAGAATCCGCGGGGGGGCTCAAGAGGAAAGAGGCTGAACTGCGACGGCTTGAGAGGATTCAAACAAGGGATCCATTGAGGAGGATTCAGGGCTATGATGCCCGAAAGGTCAGGAGGGTCGAGAACTTTGAGATCAAACAGAATCCGAAAGGATTCATCAGGAAACACATAAACGAGGGGCTCGATCATTCCACAGAGCTTCGGGTCAAGCGTGCCTTGGAAAAGAAGAGACGACGAAAGGAGGTTGATTCATAGGCATCCTCAAGAAAATTTATGGTCTGTGTGGATCTATAACTAACAAGGGTATTCAATGCGCCACTGATCTAAACGATCGAAAAGTAGAATTAAATATGTAAGACTTCTCTTCTTTCCCTCCTATATCTATATGAAACCATCGAACTTGGCCTCATTCACTTACTTCATATAAGGAGGACCGTAAGGATATTTCGGTCTTGTGCCATGCTCGCTACTTTCATGACTGTCATCCTACTCACCTGCTCGTGCGGACAGATCAAACTCGAGGGTGGCTCAAAAGATGTTCTGTCGAACGAAGCAATCGGTCCTCAACGCCTCTTCGTGGCTGGGATCGACCGATCCAAGTCCTACACGATTATGGATTATGTCAAAGAACTTTTTGCGAAGCTCATCCAGGATGCCGAGCCTGGCACAGAATTCCATTTCCGCTGGATAAGCCACAACAGCTATAGTGTCGAGGAATTTATCTCCCAATTTGCTCTGCCTTCCACCCCCGAAATCGAGGCCTCTGCATTCGATGTCCGTGCAAACCGAAACAAACGTCTAGCAGAAGCCAAGTTCAACGCCGACATGGGCGCTATAAAAGAGAAAGAGATTGCCATGATTCGAGGCCTTTCCCCTGTCGGGAGCAAATACACGGACATCTACGGCTTCATCGCTTATGCGGCTGAACTCTTCGAGAACGTTCCCTCCCGGACCGAGAAACGACTCTACGTGGCTTCGGACCTATACGATAATGTGAAGCACAAGATCCAGCCGGATTTGAGTGGAGTACATGTCATCTGTTTCGCAATTGAGCATAATAGGAGCCCGGAGGAGACGCGGCCCATCAAGGATCACTGGCGGGGCTTTTTCGAGGCCGCAGGCGCGGCCAGTGTTCAGTTTCAGGCAGCCCAGATCCGGAGGTAGATAATGCATGGCCATTTCGGCCTGATAGCCCTGGCAAGCCTCGGTGTCCTTTGGGTCTTTGGGCTCTTCCACAAGAGCCTGCTCCAGATTGTGCACAAGTCTTTCGAACCCTTACATAACGGCCTTGACGATCTCTACAGTTGGGGTCGCCAAAGGAGGAGGTGTTTCGTCAACTGGATTCACGGGAGTCTCCGAAGCGATTTGAGGACCCGCGATGATCAGGATGAGCCGAATCATTACACCAGCTATCTGATCGGCGGATTTATCAACATGGGCCTCTTGGTCCTTTTCGTTGCCTCAGATTTGAAGCTCATTCAGGAGACCCTCTTGGGCATGGGGTTCGGCAATCAAAGCCTTAGGGTGCAGATCGCAGGAATTCCGCTGAACCTCGACCTCCTCAGCGCGATTTCTTTGTCCGGCGCTGCGGTTTTCTGGGGGATCGTCATGATGGATCTACTCGGCATAACGCACCTCATGCCCTGGGAGAACGGCAGACCGCTGGTTAGGGCTATTTTCCTCACACTCTCCATCGTATGCGTTCTTGTTGCTGTTTCGGTGTTCATCGCCCTCGGCTTGTACCGGAGCCTGTCACTGATAGCGATCGAACAGGTCGAAGTTAGGGGAGCCCAATCTTATTCCGCATTCCTAGGAATCTCAATCCTTGACTGGCGATACATTCTCTCCTGTTTCTGCAGCGCAGGAGTTCCGGGACTCGTCTCGACGAGTGCGGCCTGCGCAGCAATCAGCCTCGCTTCGGTCCCCAAGTTCATCGCTATTTTCGTGTTGGCGCTTCCTCTGTGGACTTTGGGCACGGCGTTCCTTTTCCTTGTTCAAGTCGCCAAGAGGGGCCTGGATATTGTTTATGGCATCGTGGAGGCAATATTTGTGGCTATCGCCCGGATGGGCGTCTTTGCTGCATCACCGCTGCTACTTATAAGCGCCATCCGCGAACGAACGGAACTCGCCGAGCCCGTTGGATCCAGCGACCCGGATCCCGCTGTTGATTTGATCGACATGGAAGAGTATCTCAACCGCAGGGGGGCGACTGCCCCAGAGAGACGTTTCGTTGAAACCGAGACCGGTCATGCATCCGAAGGGGGGGGCGGCCCAGACGAAGATGACGAGTCCCAGAGAGCCGAATGGTGGAGAGAGTACGCGTCCCCCCACCAACAAGAGAATCAAGGTTTCGGACATGACTAGGGTTTCTCGCAAGACGAAAGATGTGTGGGGACGCCCCGCGGCATAGCTGAGTATGATCAATGCCAATGAGTACAAGGATGAAGCGACAAGCCTTTTGCCACATATCCGGTGCTGATCGAAGTGGCTTATTTGCAGGCCTCAGCAGGATCCTCCATTCAACTAACTTGGTCGATGATATCCAGAGATGTCCGGTCCAGAATAGAAGTTGGACTTATAAACATCGTTGACATTACATGCAAAATAAGACAGTATCTCTAAATAATCAGCTCTACCACCCGCAAGGTGGTGGTGTGAGGAAGGCCCTAAAAAGGGGCCCTTAACTTAGGTCGAGTTCTTGCTGTGCGTCTGCCTTTTTCTGCTGTTCTTCCTGATTACGGACATACCGTCGAACCTGCTGTTCGTTCGGGCCCACGATACTCACGCAGTATTCCCGGGCCAAAAAACGCCGCCCAAACAAGGTACTCTTCCCCTTCAGCAATTCCCGATGTATCCACACTGCACCCGTCTCCTTCAGATACCCTGCCGTCATCGCCATATTCTGTCGGTAAAACCACCCGCAAGGCGGTGGATTATTGTGGATTTAAGATGAACTTGAATTCCACGTCCTTTGGGCGTGGTCAAAGTTTTTAGCTCTGCCTAAGGAATGTAGTGGAAATCAGCTATGACAGAATCTTTTAAAGATCTTTCCCCAGAAGACATTGAAAAGCTGAAGAATCAAATGATACCCTATGCGAGAAAACTTCTGGCCAACATGCCGCGCTTGAAGGAAAAGTACGACGCCGAGGACTTCGTCCAACGCCTGATGGAAAAGGAGCTCAAGAAACCTCAAGCGAAGGGACCCTTAGACAAACGCCTTGTTAGTTTTTTCAAGATATGTCTGAAGAGACTAATTCTCACTGAAAACAAACTACTCAAAATCAATAAGATCATTTCTCATACATCACTCTCTGCCGTGCCCGACAACGGATTCATTGAAGAGATGATCGTCGACGAGAACACACCAGAAACCTTGATGGAGGATGCCGAGAATCCAAACGAAGCCTCAAGAAAGTTCTTTGCGATAATAGACCGTCTAAATAATTATCTCGAAGACATTGACTGGCCGGCTGGTAATAGGAAAAACGGCATCGACCATTTCCTCATATTGCTTTTGTATGTCCGTATCGGAATTGCGAGAAAGTTCGGAAGGAGTCTGGAGAAGGAAGGGGAGACGGTCGAGGAAATCGGGGGGGCGTCCATGGCGACTTTTGTGGAGACGCTGATTCCATGGTTAATGGTCTGGGAAAATAGACATATAAAAAACGATCCTTTGTGGCCTACACTCGGAGAGTGGTGGGAGTATCTTAAAGACGAAGTGAACCGCCCCCCCCACGATGTCGATGCGAAGGTGCTCTGCGAGGAATTCGACCGAATGATCCATGAAATGCAGGGACCTGCCTTCCAAATCACGCCTGGTGTCCTCTATATTTGGCTGTTTCGAGCCAAGACCATAGCTAGAGAGAATGTGAAGGATGATTGGGACGAATTATTTGGTACAATCCTTCCAGACAACAAGACAGTTGGCGCGCATGAAAGCTGATATGAGTTTTAGACCCGAAATAATGGAGCACTTTATTAATGGCATAGACGCCGAGGACATATGTCTGTTCTCAACTTGGGGGGATGCCAGCAGTCATCTGCGTAAACACATGCTTGGATTCGGCAAACCGCACGAATACCCCCTATGGAATATTATCATTCCCGATCTCGAAGATATCAGCAATAGACGGACCGTAGAGAGCGAAAATAAAATGAAGCGGTTAATGGATCGGAACCCCAATTGCCCTACCGATCTTGGCGAGATACTGTACAAAAAATATGTTGCTGTGATCAAGCAAAACGCATTGGACGCAAAAACGAAAAAGTGGTTTATATCTCCTAAAGATGCAAAATTCTATGCCATTGGGACCTCCGGCGTGGTCATGGTTGTTGAAAGAAAATCACTGCTTTCAGCATTCATCCCTGATTTCCATAGAGTGTTAAAGGGTATGCGGAGCGGCCGATCTCCTGAATCGCTACCTAAAAAACCAAAAAAATATAGCAATGTTGAAGAACATATCTACCACGAAATCTTTGTGCCCGTGGTTACCTATTTAAGATGGAGAGGTTTTGGAGTGAAACCTAATAGGGGGGCACCTAGAAAGATGGACGATATTAGTTTGCTTGCCTCACGTGTTCCTGCCGCAAGAACACTGCCATTAGAAAGATGGCTTGAGGTTAGGTGTTCTTGTGGATCTTTTTGATTTAGTGTGAGGTAGAGAAGAAACCAAACATTCAGCCACATAAGAAATAATTAATTTAAAACATCGGTTAAATTGAACTCATCATTCATGCTGACGCATGAGGAATAATAGAGAACGGAATCATCGATTTGTTTTACAATAAAATTGATGAGGAGTTTCGATATGCTAGATAAAAATAATCAAAATCCTTTGTCTTTTGAGGATCCCGCAACTCCCGGCCCCGAGTTGATTGTCGATTTGCTCCTCGACAAAATATACATTGTCTTGGAGACGTGGAAAAGCAATGGAGAGGAAATCTCCCCCGATCCATTGATGGCCTATGATGTTTTGGCGTGTTATGGGGGAATTGAACGTCTGTCACCCGATATCATATCGAAAGGGGATGCTCCTCTGGTTGATCGGCTACGACAAATTGTGTCTCAACACGGAGAAACACTTGTGGAACTAGCCTTGAAAGTTCCGAATGCAGCGGCTTGGCTTTTAGAAGCCGATAATTTTTCGATACTCTGCGAGGATGGGGAAATCCTAGAATATCACGAGAGGTCTAGATTAGCCCGAGAACTCCTGTCCGACCTCGATGATGCTGACCTGGTGTTGTACTCGGCCGAAAAGTTAGGCTTGGGCGATGAGGAGCTCGACCTCGAGTTGAATGAATGTGGGTCGTGGGTGGCTGAAAACGCATTCTATTTATTGCCTGCAACCTTCTTCGCACAAACCATCTTGAAAACCTTCAGAGATGATTTGGAGGACCAAGATCCTGACCTTGCTCTTACAAAGTACAAATTCGTCAACGTAGCGGACGTTGAAGAGATGGCTATGGCCGAACTCGAGAGTGTCGCTGAGCCGTTGTTTAATCCAGAGGTAGCCAAAACGATCATCCGAAGGACATTAGGAGACGAGATAGAGCAGCCGGATACAAAAGAATATCCGGCGCTTCAGGATCCCACAGAAGCACCACAGCCACCGCAACAGCAACAGCCACAGCTAGGAGAGGCGACTATTAATCACTTGAGATCTTTGTTTTCCCAATTGGGTGAGATTATCAAGAGTAATGCCCGCATATTGGAGTCCCTCTTGCCCTCTCCGGTTAGCCTCGTACCCATACCGGTGTATTCTTATGGTAGAAGAGGCGAAGAAATGCTAGGGGACTTGGAAGAGGATGCAGATGTAGAAGGTGAAGAGAGGCCAAAGCTCCTCAGAAGATTCTTTGCCATAGACAAAACATGGGAAGCCCAATTGCGCCTCCCCATACCCGAACTAGCAAATGATGATTCCATCGTAACTCTGATAATATACAGAGTCAAAAAGAAGATAGTGTCCGTCGCCTTTTGTGGAGCCGAGCGAGATGTGGAACCGATCTCTGGTACCAGCATGTACAAGGCCACGATAACAGTTGGAGAACTAAAAGATGTTTGGGGATCTAAAGATTTTCCGACAATCGCCATCAAAGACGAGGATGAGATTTGGACCATCGGCGTATTGACGCCGCAGGATTAGAGTTTTTTATCGGAACATTCACGCTTTTTAAGTGGATATCGGAGTCTGAGTAGTTATAGCGTCCACAAATAAAAGTTGACATGGATTTGAAGAAATAGGTTGACAGGTCCCCCAATTCAAAGCCGGACATGACAACGGAATAGGGAGAGGAAGAAAGTCGGAATAATTCTTTTTCAAGTGAGCGGTTGCCCCTTGATCCCCACTTCCACCCGGTAGAGGCGGCCGGTGAATCCGTAGCAGTACAGGGCGTACGGGTCAAAGGGGGCGGCTCCGAAGGCGATGTTCGTGATGATGTCGCCCGGCATGTCGACCGAGAAGAATTCGTTGAAGCGGCCGTCCGGGGTGTAGACGAAGACGCCGCTTTTGAGAAGGCCCTCCATCCCGCCGCATCCCTGGATCCCGGTGAATACCGCATAGAGGTTCCCCTCCACATCAAAGGCGAGGCCGTCGCCCGCTATGGCGAAGCCATCGACGAGGGTTTCGATATTACCGGGTTCCCCGTCCGTGCCGATCGCCACGCGAAATAGGCCGGCCGGGATAAAGGGGCCGCTGCAGAAGAGGGCCGGGTTCTCGTTGGTGATGTAGAGGTAGCTGTAGTCGTTGCTGAAGGCGAGGCCGTTCGGTCCGGGTATGGCGAGAAACTCCTCTGTCTCGCCGTCTAGGGGGGATATCCGGTAGATCATGTCGGCGCAGCTCGCCGAGAGATAGATCTCGCCCGATCCGTCTACGGCCATGTAGTTGGGCAGGGCGAAGGGCTCCCCTTCGAATCCGTCCGAGAGGATCTCGCAGGCCCCGGAGGGTGTGATCCTCTTGACCGACGCGCACTCGGGCCTGACGTGCTCGCAGGCGTAGAGGTCGCCCGCGGGCCCGAATGCGATGCCTACCGGGCCGTGGATCTCTTCTCCCGTGAGGGCGAGCTCGGTCAGGTTCGCGCCCGGGACGGCCGCGTGAAGAATCGCACCGGGGCTCCCCAGGAAGAGGCCGCGCCCCGGCCAAAAGGCCAGGTCCTCGCTCGAGGCGCCGGCCGGGGCCTCGTAGACCAGATCGAGCTCGGGCGGTGTGCCGGGCTCGGCCCAGGCGTGGAAGTCGACTTCGCTCCCACGGGCATCGGCTCTGACACGGTTCCAGACCGGCGAGGCTCCGAGGGTCCAGTCCACGGAGGCGATGCCGTCGATGTCGGTGATGGCCGTGGAAGCGGACAGGCTCCCCCCGCCGGCCGTGACCTCGAAGCGTACGGTCACGTCGGCTGCGGCCTCGCCCTCCTGCGTGAAGACACGAACCGAGAGGGGTTCGGGGAGCTCTTGGCCGGTCCCGCCCGTCTGATCGTCTCCGGAGAAGATCTCGAGAGCCGCCGGTTCTCCGGGCGGCAGGAGAGTCGGCCCGCCTCCGTAGTCGTGGCATGCGAGTGACGGCAGGATGGTCAGGATCGTCAGGGTCGCGAGAGTGATCAGCGATCGGGAGGTTGGTGTCATTTCTCGGTTCTTTTTGTAGAAAAAAATGAATATTGAATAACGAACAAGGAATTTCGAATTATGAAGTTTTCTTGATGCATAGGTAATTAAAAGAATGACGATTGTGCACCTTGAGGATGTTGCGAGCGGAGTGAAGTCAGCTATAGTAAAGTAAGGTGGGGATGCCTCAGAATGGGAAAAACTCGTA
>CAZFWM010000254.1:0-10914 GCA_964522545.1 uncultured Thermodesulfobacteriota bacterium | reverse complement strand
CGCCTCGAATTATTGGAGAATCTTAAAATTGAAATGTCGCTGTAGTATTAATGGGTGCCTTTTAATGGGTGCCTGGGAACGAACTTACAGGAGGCTCCGCCTCCCCCATTTGAATTTCAGTGTCCTTGTTGGCTAAAAAGGGCAGAGCCCCCGGGGAGCCGTTCCGAGGCGGAGCCTCGGAACGAGTTCAACTCCGCCCCAAGGGCGATAATTTCAAAAGGCTACAGCGGACAGAGCTCGCCACCTTTTCGGCTGTAGCCCTCGATCACCTCGAAGTCTCCGATCACGAGGCCGGGCCCGATCGGCTCGGAGCAGCTCGTGTGGATCTTGATGTTGAGATCGCCGTCGACGAAGATCTTGATCTTGGGTCCCAAGGTCCCCTTCTTGTCCATGCCGACGAGGGTGAAGGTGTCGCCCGGATCGACCATGCCATCGAAGATAATCCCTTCTTTCTTCTGCTCCACCTCGATGAAGGTGGCAGCCGCACCCGCATACAGAAGGGTGAGCTCGGTCACCTTGCCCTCGCACTCACCGCACGCCACCACCACGGGGCTGTTGAACTCGTCCGCCCCAATGTCAAAGCCGCCGCCCTGGGGCCTCACATCGCCCTCCTTATCGCTCTCGAGGCCCGTGTCGGCTCCGGCATCGATACAGGGGGATGTGTCCGTGAGGTGATAGTCGCCGTCCACCCAGAGGTCGTCCGAGGTGACATCAGGCGTGCCGTTGTCGTCCCAGTGACCCGGATCGACGACGAGCGGATCCGATTCGATGTTCCCGGCGAGCCAATTCAAGGTACAGCCGGATTCCATGTATGCAACAAGCTCTCCTCCCTGGACGTCGCTGGTACTCACGGAGAGAGTCGAAGGATGATCGACCCATCCGATACCGATCTCAGGCCCGTCGAGGGCGGAGTTTCCCCACAGAATACAGTTCTTGACCGCCACGGAGCTGTTCCATTCACAGAAGACGCCGCCCCCCTGACTATCGGCACGGTTTGCAGCAACCGTGCAGTTTACGAGCTCCGCTGAAGGGCAGGAATAGTAGTGGACTCCTGCGCCACAACTGGCCTTGTTTCCCGTGATGGTGCAGTTCTGGATCGGACTCGATGTTTCCGCGCAGGTGAGCCCGCCGCCGTTGGCCAGAGCGGTATTACCCGTGATTGCGCAGTCCGCGAGGGTCGGCGTGGAGGTGTTGCAATCGATCCCGCCGCCGTAAATAGCGATGTTTCCGATGATCGTGCAATTCCGGATCGTCGGGGAGGAGTTGTCGAAGCTGATTCCACCCCCTTCCAGACCGCCGTCATTATTCGAGATGGTACAGTTTGTAATCGTGGGAGAGGACTGGTCGAAGTAGATGCCGCCGCCCCTTCCCCAAAAGAGGGTGTTTTCAGTGATCGTACAGTTCTGGATCGTCGGGGAGGAGCCATAGCAGTAAATCCCCCCGCCGTATGGAAAGAATCCGGAAATCGTCCCGATCCCGTTCCGGATGGCAAAGCCGTCGATAACCGAAGTAGCTGTTTCGCCGTTAGCGAATATCACCCCGGAGCCGGCCTGATTCGCGTCTATGATTGTTGCATCGGGCCCGGACTCGCCCTGGAGGGTGATCGCCTTTCCGGCGAAGTCGATGTTCTCCACATAGGTGCCGGGCGCCACCAGAACCCAATCCCCACTCACGGAGGCGTTGATCCCATCCTGTATGGTCGGCTGATCCACAGGAACCCTGATCGTTGCGCCCATGGCCGGACAAACGGAAAGGACGACGGTCAACGACAGGGCCACAACTCCAATTCGATTCATGGCTCTCATTCCTCTCTCCTTTTTTTCCCCCGGGTAATGCGACTGGACGGTGTGATAGGCTGGATCGTGTGATAGAAAGGGTCCCTAATTTAATAAAATTTCTGCAATTTATATACCGTTGTCGTGGCTTCTCATCAAGTCCGGAAGAATCATAGGGCGTCGTCGTTTCTCGGATGCCTGCGTTCACGGGAATAACGATTGGAATCCGAGCCAATTCACCAGCGCTATCAGTGAGAATAGACAGGTTTTTTTAAAGTTATCCTTTTCCTGGTTCCAATCAGAAGCCGCTTGCTCGGCTGCATCAGCGGATGAACTGAAAGTCCGTATGTACCTCTTTGCAACGTTCCATACAATTTTGTACATCGTTGGCGGTCACTGTGAATGGGCTTCCGCTGGGAGTCGTGCGTGCGCGTTGCATCGCGAAGAAATCCAAATCGAAATAAGATAAGAGGTTTAATCTGCCAGGGCCCGGCCAACGGCGGCCCAGCTCTTGGGATCGATGAGGTAGCTGTAGTGGGTGAAGGGGGTAACGTCGACCTGCTCCGTGCCCTCGGCCGCCGCCGATTCGGCGGGCAGGACGAACAGGTCGTTGCGGCTCCAGAAGGTCACGCCGCGCACTCGCCTGGGCCAGGGCCTCTTGATAAGCCTGCTCATCAGATCGCTGTCGGGGCGCAGCTCCCGGGTGAGGTTCGTGTTGGCAAAGCGGGCCGGGTAGGTGCCGCGGTGAGGCGTGCCGAGGGTGATCAGGGTCCTGACCGACCTGGCAAGCCGGTGCTCGTGGATCGCCAGGCGTGCCACGATGCCGCCCATACTGTGGGCGACGATCTCCACCTTCTTCTCTCCGGTCATCTTTTTGACAACGCAAATGAACCGGGCGAGCGCCTCGGCCATCTCGTCGAAGGACTGACCGGATTCGAAGTGGATCTTGTAGCTCCGTTTGCGGCCCTGGAGCCGCAGGTACCAGGCCATCAGGAGGAAGGCCCCCCGGTTGCCTCCCAGGCCATGGACGAAAATCAACGGCGGGTGGCCGTCGCTCTTTCCGGGATCGATCACTTCGTGACGGGAGACGAGCAGGGAATAGCTCAGGAGCGGCACTTGCGCCAAGTGGCGCATGACGTCCGGATCGATGGACCGGTACGCGTCGGCGACTTTTCGACCCGCGAAAACGCCGGCCCTAGCTGTGGCCTTCCCAATGGCGGAGAGAATTTTTTGATAATCGGCCATGGCCGCAACTTTTTCCTTATTCCCCATGGATTCTCTTTTCTTTGCGCCTCTGCGTTAAATTTTTTTTAATGGCAAAATTTAGATATCCTATGCGACTGAGTTGTTACTCCAAAACAGCCCCCTTCGCCGCCGAGCTCACCGACTTCACATAGCGGCGCATGAATCCCGCGGGAATCTCGCGCTCCGGCGGCTTATACCCTTCTAGGCGCTTCGCGATCTCTTCGTCGCTCAGATTGACCTCGATCTTCCGGTTCGGGATGTCGATGAAGATCTCGTCGCCGTCCCGCAGTGCGGCGATCGGTCCGCCCACGTAGGCCTCGGGCGAGACCTGGCCCACGCAGGGGCCGTAGGAGGCGCCGGAGAAGCGGCCGTCTGTTACGAGGGCCACGCTCTTCATGCCCGAGAGGTCGAGGGCCGTGGTGAGGGCCAGGGTCTCGGGCATGCCGGGTCCGCCCTTGGGTCCCTCGTTCCTGATCACCAGGACCTGCCCCTCCTGGACCTTGCCCTCGCGGAAGGCGGTGAGGGCCTCGGACTCGCTCTCCAGGATGCGCACCTGTCCGGTGAAGGTGCGCATCTCCGGAATCACGGCCGACTGCTTGACCACGGCCCCCTCGGGGGCGAGGTTTCCGAAGAGGGCAACCGTGCCCCCCTCGGCGTGATGGGGCCTGTCGCGCGGCAGGATGACCTCGGGGTCCTTGACCTGGGCCGCGGCCACCACGTCGGCCACGGTCCCGCCGGTCACGGTCAGGGCGTCCAGGTGCAGATCGCCCTCGAGGACCTTCATGACGGCCGGGATTCCGCCCGCCGTGTAGAGGTCGATCACGCCGTGGGGCCCGTTTGGGCTTATGGCGCACAGGGTGGGGATCTTTGCGCTGAAATCGTTGAAGGCCGATAGGGGCAGCTCCAGGCCCATCTCGTGGGCCAGGGCCGGCAGGTGGAGGGTGGAGTTGGTGGATCCGCCTATGGCCAGGTCGACCATGAGGGCGTTTTTCAGGGCCTTCTCGGTCAGGATCTTGTCGGCGGTGAGCTCCTCCTCGACCATCTGGACGACCCGCATGCCCGACTTCCTCGCGAAGAGCAGCTTGTCGGCGTGGAAGGCCGGGACATTGGCCGAGCCGGGCAGCGTGAGGCCCAGGGCTTCGGCCAGGCACTGGAAGGTGTTGGCCGTGCCCATGAGCTCGCAGGCGCCGCAGGTGGCGCACGTGGCCGTGGCCATCTTGTCGTCCAGGTCGGTGTAGTCCTTGTGGTCCACGCTCTCCTTTTTCCCCGCCATGAACCGGATGTTCCAGGCGTTGGGGCCGCCAGTGAGGAAGATGGTCGGCAGGTCCAGCCGGGCCGCGGCCATGAGCATGCCCGGGATGATCTTGTCGCAGCTCGCGATCATAACCATGCCGTCGAAGAGCATGCTGCGCACGTGGACCTCCACCATGTCGGCGATGAGCTCGCGCTGGGGCAGGATGAAGCGCATCCCCTCGTTCCCCTCGGTGATGCCGTCGCAGGGCGCAGGCACATTGAACTCGAAGGGGATGCCCCCGGCCGCGTGGATCCCCTCCTTGACCCTCTGGGCCAGGGGTCCGAGGTGCATGTGACCCGGGTTGATCTCGGTGGTGGAGTTCACCACGGCGATCATCGGCTTTTCCTTGAGCTCTTCGATATCGGCCCCGGTGCCCTTCATGATCGAGAGCCTCACCAGGCTGATCGGAAAATCGCTCATGTCGAATATGGGGCTGCTCTTCGGTTTCTTTATCAAATTTCCTCCACCGATTGCTTGGCTTTATTAAAAAAGTCCCCGGCGAAGCCGGGATACGTTTTTTATGGACACGGCCCACCGTGTCCATAAAAAACGCACTATATCAGCTGCCCGGGGGCCGGGTCCACGACCCTCGTGCCCTCTTTGGTCCCATGAAATGTCACGAATTCGAACCGCTGTTGTCTAATGGACAGAGAAAGGACAAATTGATCCGGGGGGGGGATTGGCTCCAATCCCCGGGAGTCTCAACCACTAAGGAGGAAGAAAAAATGAAAAGATTGGCAATCACGGGTATCTTTGTTCTCATGCTCGGCCTTCCGGGCATGGCCGCGGCCCAGCTCGTCGATTTCGAGGATCTGGTCCTTGGGACCACCTATGTCGTGGGTGATTCCATCCCCACCGGCGGCATCGAGATCAAGGCCGAACCGTTCCAGTGGAGCAGCGGGGGCTGGACCTCGGGCGGATTCGCCCAGGTGGGCAACTCCGGAATGGCCGGCGGCGCCGGCAAGGAGATGGTGATCAACAACATCAACCTAGTCTTCTTCCCGGGCGGCTGGGGCTACGCCACGATCGACTACGGTGAGCACGGGGGCAACCTCAACATCGAGATCAATGGGGACTTCGTGAACTTCGAGGACTTCATCGACATCGATGGGAAGACCATCGGCGGGGTCGTGGTGGCCGTGGTCGACTATGGAGCGCCGGGCCACTGCGCGGGCCGCCTCTACCTCACCGGCCCGATCAACACCTTCTCCATCGGCGGCCAGGAGTTCGCCATCGACAACGTAGTGCTTCAGGCGGAAGGATGCTTCATCGGCAGTGTTATGTAAGTATAAGTGTTGTGTAAGAAAAGACGGAGAAAGAGAGGCATATATAACGGTGGGACGCGATTTGCCGGCCCACTATGCTCCCAGGCCCCTGCCGGCGATCCGGTAGGGGCCTTATCTTTTAATGGAACATCGGCACGGATCCTGGGTCACCTCGGGGTGGGGCAGGACCGTCCCGTCCGGGCAACGCTTCCCCACATAAGTCGCGTAGTTCCCCACAGAAGGCAGGTAGCCGCAGAAGCAGATCCCGTCCGCGTCGATTCGACCGCTGATCATGGGGCCGGACGGAACCGCCTGCCCTTCGTAGCGGCCGTTGCATATGCATGCCACCGTGGCGTCGATCGTGATTCCTCCGTCCTGGGTGGTCGTCATCTTTCGGCGCTGCTCGTCGAGCTGGAGGGTGCCTCGCGTGGCGAACCCAATGGCCGGCTTTCCGGACTTGGGGAGGTCCACCGACCACCCGAAGCAGACAGGCTCCCCCCCCTCTGACGGGGCGTCCCCGTCGATGTGCCACACCTCGACCAGCCCGTTCTCGTCGGGCTCGGTGAACTCCACGAACCAGGAGCGGATCTCCGAGGAGATGTCTTCCAGGCCCGGACCGCTGAAGGTCATAAGGTAGATGCCCGGCACGTAGGTGAAGATCGAAGTGGCCCGGACCGTCTTCGTGAAGTCGAGGGATTCGGAGGTGACCCGCAGGGTGTAGTCTGCCTCGTCCGTGAGGCCGTAGGCGGGCGTGAAGGAGGCCTCGATGATTGCCCCGTTGGCGTCGCGCTCTCCCGTGATGCCCGTGCCGAGGACCGCCTTTCCGGCCTGGTCGGCGAGGAGGATCTCGAGGCCGGACGGATCGATCGGCACCGAGAAGCGGACCTGTGTGGTTCCGATGGCGGGGATCGCATCCGGGACCAGGACGCTCACTTCGGAGAAAGGATCAGGCCGCTCCCGGAACTCGTTATCGCACGCGGTCAGTGCGAGCACGGCCAGGGCCGCCAGGAGGAGCACGAATGCTATTCTTAACCTATGCACAGGGAATTCGGTTTTTTCCGTTAGAAAAGATTTAACGCAAAGGCGCAAAGGCGCAAAGACGCAGAGAAGGAAACCCACGGCGAATAAATTTTTCAACAAAATCAATTCTCCCGCTTTTTTTAACAATGAATTGATAAGATTATATGTTTGAATCGACTTGAAACATCCCTCTGCGTCTCTGCGACTCTGCGTTAAGATTTTTATAGAGTAAAAGTGTGCCTCTCGGTTTCAGAAGAGGAAATGAAACCGGCACTCCACCATGTAGCTATTCACGGCCCTCCCGTCGGCGTCCTCGAGGGCGTCGCCCGGAAAGAGGTAGGCCGCCTCCAGGTCGAAGACGAAGTGATCGTAGAGGATGTACTCCAGCCGGGCCATCATCTCGACCCCGTAGAAGTCGCCGGGCGGGCCGCCATTGTAGTTCTGGCGCGGGTTCCCCTCTAGTAGGCGCAGGGGAGTGGGATCGATGACGTCCTCCTCGGCCCAGGCCACGAGTACCCCGCCCCGAAGGAGGAGGTCGGGCAGCGGCACCCAGGTTACCTTGGGGAACAGGGCGATGCCGTTCGAGAAGGAGCCGAGCGATGCGATCCGCACCGGCGGGACCGAGGGGGGCTCCCGGCCTATGGCTTCGTAGGAGTTGAGGAGGCTCCAGGTCCCCGCGGCGGCCGACTGGGCCCGCTTGAAGGCGAGGACCTCCTCGAACAGGAGCATGCCCACATTGGTGTCCTCGGCGAACATGAACTCCTCGAGCACTCCGTCGCTCGGGTCCGGGTCGCCCGAGGCGTAGTCGAACTCGAGGGCGAAAGTCAGGGATCTCCAGTCGTAAGCGAAGTCGGCCCGGGCGCCCCACTGGCGGATCTTCAACTTGTCCGTGGGGAAGAAGTTCGGAGTGGCCACGTTGATCGTTCGGCCGACCTCCTTGGTACTTCCCATTACGCGGACCGCCTCGCCGCTGAATCGGAAGCCTCCTCCCTCGAGGTTGACCCGCAGGCCGAAGGTGGGAACGTAAATGCCCAGGTGTTCCCGGTGGGTGTCCTCCCAGGTCCTCCACGCCCCGTCCACGAAGCCTTCCTCCTCGGTCGTGTAGGTGTGGTATACCCCGCCCCACCTGTACCCCATGGTGACGTTGAGATCGAGGTTGGCCCACTCCGGCCTTTTATAGAAGATGGATGCAATCGCTTGCTTGACGTCGTCGCCGGAGACGGCGATGTCGTTGAGAGCGACGAAGTCATAGGCGAGCACAGTGATCAGCCCTCGGTCCATGCTCGGGTCGGCCGCGGACGTGTCGAACCCGGCCCGGATCACCCTAACGATCTCCCACGGTTTGGTCCCGAGAAGAACCCTGTCGACAGTATCCCCGTACTTGGATACCCCGAATTCGTTCGTTCTCGGGGCCCCGTCGTTGACGAGGATGCTCTTGCCGATCGTGGCGGGCTGCCGCCCCACGCGCAGGAGCCCGACCGGGAGCATCACCTCCCCCCATATCCGGTTGACCTCGATCGGCTCGGCCTCCAAGATGACCGGCCCGTAGCTGTCGCTGTAGATGGGGGGGGCGTCCGGGTCGATCAGGCCGATCCCCACGCGGCCGTCGTTCGGGACGAGGGCCGAGGTCTTGATCCCCTCGTTCGGCAGCAGGGGCAGCCCGAACTCCGATGTGGAGAGGTCCCCCCAGAACCCGTTGTCCCCGAAGAGGACTCCATCGAGGATGTCGAACTGGCTCTTCACCGATACGAGGTTCCGGTAGGAGACGCCGAGGTCGAGGCGGAGCCTCTGGTCCGCGACCCCCACGTCGTCGGCCACCTCGCCGTTGACCTCGAGGGGGTTGATCCAGTAGATCCGGTCCCGGTAGTCCCCGTCCACGGTGAACCCGAAGTCGGGCAGGCTCGACGGGGTGAGCTCGAAGGCGGCGGCCGTTCCGTGAGATGCCAGCATAGTTAGCGCGACAATCAGGGCGGCAGGTCTTCCCGGGCCGCGGACGGCGTGGAAGCCGTCCCTCCAGTCGTTCCTGATTCTGGTCACCCCGATCCATAGACACACCAGTGCCATGAGCCCCGCGAAGACCGCGATCGACCCGGCCTCACCGCCGCTCCGGCCATGGCTGGCAAAGGTGCCGCACTGGGCCTCTTCGCAGGCGTCCCCGATCCGGTTGCCATCGTCGTCGGCCTGATCCGGATTCGCCACCTGTCGGCAGTTGTCGATCGCATCCGGCACCCCGTCCCCGTCGAGGTCTCTCTTGCCGGCATCGAAGGGCCGGGTCGCGATGGCGGACGGGCCATCGAGGCCGGTGACGAACGGTATGGGGGTCGCGTCGTCCGAGACGAAGTCCAGGTCCTGATCTCTCAGCGCGAGGATGCGGCCCCGATCGGGGTCCGTGAACAGGACAGTGCCGGTCTCGGGGTTCGACCGGTCAAAGGCGATCCCAGCGGCCGGGGAGAAGGGCACCGGCACCGAAGATGCGAAGACGGTCTCCGGAGCAGGGCCGAGGGACGCGGCGCTCACCTCGTCGCGGAAGACGAGTATCCGCCCAGCCTCGGGATCGTCCGGGTCTGCATCGAGCACGAAGAGGTTGCCCCCCGAGTCGAAGGCCATGGCCACCCCGTACAGGCGGCCCTCGCCCGGCTCGTTGAAAAGGACGGGCGCCTCGGAGCTCACCACGCCGTCCCCGTCGCAGTCCACGAGGACGCGGATCGATCCGACCGAGCCGTCCAGCACAAAGAGGTCGCCCGCAGCGCCGGCCGCAAGGGAGATCCCCTGCCCGATCGGGATGTCGGCCGAATCGGCCGGGATCTCGACCAGGTCCGAGAGGCCCGGGAAAGCGTCGGACCGGTACATGAGGATCGGCTGCACCGCGGCCCCCCCGAAGGAGGAGGCCCAGAGGCTGAAGTCTTCCCGGCTGTCGAGGGGAAAGGGGATGGCCAGGCCGTCGATGTCGGTCAGGCAGGTGGAGACCGTCCTCCGGGTCCAGGGGTCCGGGAGGCCGTCGCCGTCGTCATCCGAGAAGATGAGGATCGGGGAGACCGGATCGGTCCCGGCCGTGAAGGTCCCCACATAGAGCGTGCCCTTGCCGTCCAGGACCATCTCCACCGGGCCGGGCACGCGGGAGGCGAAGAGGCGCGGCCCGTCGAGAAGCACTGGGATCGGGTCGCCCTGGGCGTCCTTCACGTATTCGTACTTAATCTGAAGGATCCTGTTCGCAGGGAACTCGGCCACGTAGAGGGCGAGCTCCTCTGCACCGGAGAGACTTGCCACAGCGAGCAGGATGGCTGTCAGAGCGAGCGGTTCGAGACGTCTCATTGCTTCTCCCGGAATGAATGCTCGGGATGGTTTCTCGCCACTCGGTGCCTCATGTGATAGGAAGAACAGGGCGAGCTCCGGTACTTCGCTAACAAGACCGACGAGAGCATAACAGTCAAGAGAAGATCTTGGCAAGAGAAAAAGAGGAACGAGAGACCATGAAGACAAAGGTGATCGTCAATCCGAACTCGGCAAAGGGAGAGATCGGGAGGAGGTGGCGCGAGATCGAGGAAAAGCTGAGTCGAGCCATCGGCCGGCCGCGGGCCCTTCTCTATATGTCCAAGATATACAAGGGCCGGCACATCGGCATGAAGGACGTCACCAGCCTTCGCGGCAGGAAGCTGGTCGCCACCACCAGTGAAGAGGTTCTTCTGGACGTGGACGGGGAAGCGCCCGGCAGGCTGCCCGCCACGTTCGAAGTCCTGCCGGGAGCGATCAAGCTGGGGTGCTGATCCGGAGGGCCGACCTCAGTCGACCGTCGCGTTATATCGGCGGTGCGGCCCGCCGATTCACTCTGCCCTCTACTCCCCCGGCCAGCCGGTATCTATCCACTTGAACACGGAAGTCTCCTTACCCTCATCTGTATACAACCCAGAGAAAATCCCGACCCACCCCATCTGCGGCAAAGTGAACACGACCGGAAGCTGAATAGGTGGATCGATGATGCCGAAGGGAACGCTCCAGAGCGGAGTGACTTGGTACGTCGGATTGATGAGGACGAGATAAGTCGCCCAAATGGCCGGCTCCGGAGTACCGACCGTGAAGTCAAGAATGATAGATCCCGACAAGTAACTGCCTGTCAGCTCGAGGGTGAAGGTTTCGCAGTCCGGATCATCGTCGTCGACAAGGCCGTCGCAGTCGTTGTCGAGGGTGTCGTCGCAGATCTCGGCTTCGGCCGCCTCGTCCTGTACACATTCGGCCCAGAATCCGTCGACGCAAGTTTCGGTGCCGGCGGCGCAGATGCCGAGGAGCCCTGTATCACATGGTTGCGTGTCGAGGGGCG
>CAZFWM010000253.1:0-10936 GCA_964522545.1 uncultured Thermodesulfobacteriota bacterium | reverse complement strand
AAAAGATACACTTCTGAATGACGCAGCTTAAGAAAACTTCTGACTGTCGAGAAAACAATGTAAGTGATCTTTTCCCTGTCACAGATAGCTCTTTTCTATAAAATTTTTCTTTTTTTCTTCTCCGAGATAATCGACAGCCAAGTGATGTCTTTGCCACGACTTGACGGCTTACGACCTGTCGAAATAATATTAAATTCATTTCTTTTCAATACAGAACATATCAAATCCATAGTATAAAATTGATATAATATTTTTCCAAATCCCTCCTTCATATCGACAAACTGAATTCCAGAACCTTCTTTCACTGAAACATATAATAAACCATTTTTTCTTAAAACTCTATAGCTTTCTTGGAGTGAAAGATCAACTGTATAGCTTTTTGAAATAACCGGCAAATGGACTAAAGTGGCATTATGTCGAACTACTTCAAAGGACTCATCAGCAAAACATGATAGATCTCGCATGTCGCGTTTTAAGAAGCTTTTAGATGGTATTTCTTTCTTTTCTTCGAGTTCTTCAAGCATTTTAATGAAGACATCCGAATTATCGATTCCTATTATACTGACGTTGGGAATCCTAGATGCGTATTTAATATCTCTACCATAGGCAGTGCCAATATCAAGAATACGTATATTATGATCTTGATTAAACCTACTTTTTGCTAATGTTAGTAGTTTATCCCATATTCTTCTATCAAATCTATTGGGAACATTTTTTCTTCTTTTTACATATTTCATGCTAATTCTATCATACGTTTCCCTAGTCAAGCTAATAAATACTTCAGCAATTAAACTAGCATTCTTAAAATCTTCATTTGTTGCGGTACCAAGAAACACTTTGCTTTGAATTTTCCTAAACTTTTCAACCATTGACTCTATTTTAACTGTTTCTCTCTCCAGGGATTTATTATTCATATAAAACTCCTTCAGAATATGCTCTTTTTAACCCTAACCCGGACAAGCCGGAACCATACAGGGTTAAGCAGCCATTGGCCACTCAGGTGAATTATGGGTATCATCCAATCGCAAAATTCCTAGACGGAGAAGATACCCATGGCTATATCTTTCATGGAACGTCACGCAAAGAACATTGCCGGCATACTTTCCTGCTATGACCGAGTTGTTATACAAGGAACTTTGCCAGACATCTGCCATGCCCAAGCAATGACAAGCTTCTTCTATAGGAACAATATTCGAATCTTCGATTATAAGAAGTGGGCGGCCCCTTACCGGGATCAAATCCGTGAGCACGTGGAGGCTCTGGCTGACGACCACGGTCTTACCATCGAATTCGTCCGCAAGATCGACACGTTCCGCAAAGAGGATCGGATTCAAGAAATCCTCAAGGAACGGGGAGATCATCCGGGGCTGGTCCACATCTTTTCGGCGATGGAGACATGCACGGCTTACAAGCCCTGGCATGACAAGGCCTCCCATCAGACCTTTTTCAAGTATGATTCCGGCCGCTGTCTCCACTACTACTTCTATTTTGTCGATAAGGACTTCGGACTCTGCTATTTGCGGGTGCCCACCTGGGCCCCGTTCCGGCTGCAATTCTATTGCAACGCGCACAATCATCTCGCCATCCAGCTTGCGAAAAAAGGCATCGACTTTCAGCAGATTGAAAACGCCTTCGTGCACATTGAGGACTTCAAAAAGGCCCAGGTGCTGGCCGACGGTTTCAACCCCAAGCAGTTGCATAAGACCTTGTATCGTGTGGTGAAGGAATACTGTCCCGCCATCCGGGTCTTCTCCGCCGGCGTTCATTGGAGTCTCATGCAATCCGAATACGCCACGGATATCGTCTTCCAAGACCGAGAGACCCTCTCCCCCATTTACGAAGAACTGGTCCGCACGCTCGCCCACGCTGTGAAACCGAATCAACTGTCCATGTTTCTCGGGCGCCGTCTGGATCCACGATTCGAAGGGGAACTTGGCAGCCAGTTCTCGACACGAATTGAGGGGCACTGCCTTCGCCATCACATGGGCAAGAACGGCATCAAGTTGTACGATAAGTTCGGCATCATTCTTCGTATCGAGACCTACAGCAATGACGTCTCTTCCTTCAGACACCACCGAAGGGTGGAACATCGTGACGGGACCTGGGAATATAAGACGGCCCCTATGCGGAAGACCATCTACAGTCTCCCTGACCTTGCGGAAATCATGTATGCTTGCAACCGACGGTACATCGAGTTCCTTTCGGCCGTGGACGATCCCACCAATGGTATCCGAAACGTCCACATGATCAGCCGTCCCGTCCGAGATAATGGGCGTAGCTATCGCGGCTTCAATCTCTTCTCTTCCGAAGATGAATCCGTGTTTCATGCCATCGCTCAGGCTGACAAATTCAGTTTCGGCTTCCGGAACCGAGATTTGCGAAAGCATTTTCCTGGAATGAATCCTTGGAGACTCTCCCACATCCTTAAAAGGTTACGTAACCATGGAATCATTAAAAAAGTTGCCAACAGTTACAAGTACTTTTTGACTACTTTCGGAAAACATGTGGTGTCCACGTCCCTCAAGCTCAAAGAGATGTTTGTGATTCCTTCTCTTCGTGGGCATCTCAATTTTACTTGAAGATTCTTTTACTTTTTACACAACTTTTGACTGATAACTGTCTAACAACTAATTAAATATTACATTTTTGTAATGCTATTTAACATAGACTTTTTTGTCAATACATATTTCTTATGGGTCGTGCAAAACGAAATATAATTAAACTCACTTTTTTCTAAAATAATAGAAATGTACTCATTCACGCTATATATGCAACTACATCCACGCCTCATAGCCTGAAAAAAAAAACGGCTCCGAAGCGCTCGCCCCCGGGCAGTCCTCGGCAAGCACCGAGCCCAGCTCCGCTGCGACGGTCAGAAGATCGTTTGGCGGAGTGTAGAAGCGGTTCGAATAGACCACATAGAGGATCTCTGTTGCCCCAGGGAAGAGCTTGGTGGCCTGGGAGTCTTTGATGGGCGAACCGATCGGCCCGGATCCATCGCAGACCACGATGAGGTCCTCACAGTCGAGCTCCTGACCCGAGGCGTTGAAGACATAGCTCTCATCCTGTCGGCCGAGTCGGATCACCACATCACCTTGTACCTTGGAGAGGTCAAAGGCGCTGATCGGCAGGCCATATCGCAGGGAGACCAGGTTGTTTACATCGACCGCATTGTTGATGAGGTCAATACGGCCGCCCTTCTTCCAGATCCCGCGGAGGTACTCGCTGGCCGGCTTGCCCCGACCGGCCGGTTTGTACTTCCCGTTTCGCAGCACATCGCGCACAGCCTTGCGCCTCTCCTCGCTGCTACCGGCCCTCCCCTCGGCGAGATCCTCATAGAGGTCCTCCAGCTGCTCGAGCAGGGCCGGACCAGAGGGGCGGACCTCGATGCCCTCAACGGTAACAGCCGCGGCCAGGAAGTCTTCTCTCTCGATTTCCGAACGATATTCCATAATTCACCTCGCTTTTTATATAGGGCGGGCCATGCCCGCCGTTTTTCACTCCGGAATCGTAACGGCGGCCACAGGCCGCCCTATGCGACGATTGCGTATCAATCACTTTGTGCCTTCTCTAGAACTGTAAAGTCACTGAGATGGCTCCTCCGAAAACATGCCCCCATGTTCGGAACGATCCACTCGCGGTGTCGAAGTGTCTGGACGGAAGATACTTGTACTGGATGGCACCGTCGATGAACAGCGGCTTGCGGAGTATCCGGTTTGGGCTTACCGCATATCGAACCCCTGCAGACTTGAGGGGGAGCTCGATGAGCAGGTCGTCGAAGAACTCGATCCGGTTGCATCCGTAGGCGACGATATTGGCCACGGAGTGCTCCCGCCGCCATGTGAGCCCTATGCTGAGCCTCTCGGTGGGCCTTACGAGGAGCCCTGCCATCGGCGCCATCTCGGTCTCCGCCTTGATGTCGATCCGGTTCACGACGAACTCGAGTTCCGGGACGCGGAAGGTGAACTCCATCCGATGGGCGTTGTAGGTCACGTTGAACCGGAACCCGGCGCCGATCCGCAGCCAGGGGAATATCTCCAGCCCGGCGCCGTAGGCCATGACCATGACGTCCTGGGCGCGGCCGGACACCGGGAGCTGCCGCTCGCTCCAGGGTTTGGTGGCGACCCAGGATGCCACCTTTGTATCGCCCGTGTAGGAGATGAGCATGCCGACCACAAAGCGGCGGTTCAGGGATGTGAAGATCGGGTCCATGGCGAGGGTCAGGCCGATCTGGCCCGCGCTGAGCTCTTCGTTGAACGCGGTGTACTCTTCGCCTGTGAGGTCTTCGCGAAGCCTGATCCTGGGGGCGGCGAAGACGTACCCCGCCACAAGCGCGTCCGGTCGGTCGAGGGCCAGGCCGGCCGGGTTGTAGAAGACGGCGGATGTGTCGTCGGCCACGGCGGTGAAGGCCCCTCCCATGGCGGCCGCCCGGGGCGAGAGGCCGTAGATGCTCGCGTAGTCGGCGAGGGCGGGAATCGGGGCGGCAGTGAGCACGAAGAGGATGATCGTCCTGAGGAGTCTGTCCACCGTAAGGGCACGGCATGTCGTGCCCCTACATGCATGAATGATCGTGGATAATCGCCCTCTGTTCATCGCCCCCATCTCAAAACCGGAACTCGAGCTGTATTCCAAGAGCAATGATGGTGCCGTGGCTTCGCAGGTCGGCCCCCCCGGGATTCACGTTCGGAAAGATCCGCGGCTCTAGGTATTGAACCTGGACGAATGCATCTATGCCGAGGGGGTGGATGAAGGCGGCGGGCCACTCGAGGGCATAGCCGGAGCCTATCGAGAAGACGTGGCGGGTGCTGTCGGCCAGGTTCACTTCGAAGCCGGGTCGCTGCCTTGGCAGCGGAGAGGAGAGATAGGCGTACCCGGCACGCACCTTCAGGCCATCGCCCACCCCCAGCTCCGCACCGATCCGGGGGATCCACCGGTCCCGCATCGGTGGATCGAGAGAGGTGCCGTCGTTCAGCTTGTACCCGCTCCAGTCGGCGTAGGTTACGTCCGCTGCGAGGAGGAGACGATCCAGGGGGCGCCAGGAGAGGCCCAGGGCGTACTGGGCCGGGGTGTAGTGCGCAAAGATGGGAAGCTCGATCTTCACCGGGACCTCCTCGCCCGTGGGGAGGATCGCCGTCATCTCGGCCCTCTGTCGCGGGGCCTCGAAGGCGACCTCCTTTCGCCAGGCCGCCCCGATAGAGAACCGGTCGTGGGGCTTGAGGAGAATTCCGGCCAGGGGCGCGATCTCGGTGGAGACGTGCATGCTCACCCGCGTGTCCTCCTCCACCACCTCTCCCGTGAGGGCGTCGACAGCAATCCGGATGTCTACCTCCTCGCCGTGGACGATGAAGGCGCACCCCCCTCCCACATAGAGCCACGGAAAGACTTCTATGGCCGGGCCGAACCAGAGGCAGATCCTCTGATCCTCGTGCCCTGTGCCGAAAATCGGAAGGTAGGGGTCGAAGTCCGTGCCGTATCGCGCCTTGTAGGCGTTCTTGAAGTTGCCGGGAAAGGCCCCGGCCAGGCCGAAGACCAGGCGCCGCCCCAGGTCCAGGGCCCGGGTGAGGTCCGCTGCGATGGCGATATAAGGGGCGTGGAGCTTGCTGTCGACCTCATGGTCCTCCGAGGCGTGGAGCTCCTCGATGTGAAGATTCGGCAGTCCGAGGAGGTAACCGAAGGCGGCCCGGTGCCCTGCGATCTGGGCCAGGCCGGCGGGATTGTAAAAGCTGGCGGAGAAGTCGTCGGCAAGACCGACAAAGGCCCCTCCCATGCCGATCGCCCTGGCCCCGTATCCGTAATTCTCGGCCATGGAGGCGTGGGCGACGGCGGGAGTAAGGATGAGGGATGCGAGGACGACGACGAGGATGAAAGTCCGCTCGAAGGGCGATAAGTGCACTCCCGCTCCTCCTCACCCGGTGGCGTAGCTGTGGAGGCCCGAGAGGAAGAGGTTCACGCCTAGGTAGCAGAACAGGGTGGCGGCAAACCCGATGATGGAAAGGACTGCAGCCCGCTTTCCCCTCCATCCCCGTGCGATGCGTGCGTGCAGGTAGGCTGCATAGATGAACCAGACGATGAGCGACCATGTCTCCTTGGGGTCCCAGCTCCAGTAGGAACCCCATGCGTACTGGGCCCAGGCCGCGCCTGTGACGATCCCGATGGTGAGAAGGGGAAATCCCACGGCGATAACTTTATAAGTCAGCTCGTCCAGCACGTCGGCCCCGGGAAAGAGGCCCCCGTCAGTTGCGGTACGCCCTTCCCCCCCCCCCGCCTTCACAAGGTAAATACTGCTGGTAATGAAGGCGACGGCAAAGGCCGCGTACCCGATAAAGCATGTGATCACGTGGGCATGGAGCCAGTTGCTCTGGAGCGCCGGCATGAGGGGCTGGATCTCATCGGCATGCAGAGAGGCGTAGGCGAGGGTGAGGTAGGCGAGCGGGGCGACAATCACGCCGAGGGCGCGAACTCCGAAGCGCTTTTCCACGATGAGGTAGAGGAGCACGATCGTCCAGGCAAAGAATACGAGCGACTCGAATAGGTTCGAAAGCGGCGCGTGGCCGATGCCGATCTGATAGGAGTTGTACCAGCGAAGCCCCATGGAGGCGGTGTGCCCGAGCAGGCCCGCAAGCAGCACCAGGGTGCCGACAAGGCCGATACGCTGGTTCCGGAATGCGAGGAATGCGAGATAGAGCACACTGGCCGCGATATATGTGTACATCACCCAGGTGATTATTTGCGTATCCTGCATCGATCCTTCCTCTGTTCCTGGCGGAATCTCCTCAGGCCTGCGGGCCCGGCTCTGTGCACGCCCTTCTCAGGGCCTCGACGGTGCGGGCAAAGGTCTTCTCAAAGGCGGTCCGGTTCCTGTGGGCCGCTCCGGCTACGGCGATCTTGCTCCCCTTCCCCTCCGGGGCCTCGATGCGGACCCACATGCGACGGTGGGAGATGAACAGGGCCTCGATGAATCCGAGGAACATGATGGTGCACCCGAGCCAAACCCAGGGGACCCCGGGATCGTGGGCCACCTGGAGCCCCGTGTAGTAGCTCTCCTCGGCTCCGACGAGTTTTAGACGCGTCCCCCCGAGATCGACTCCGTGGACCTGAGGAAACTGTTTGAAAAGCATGGCTTGTTGAGGATCCGATCCCTTCCGGAGGACCTCGATTCTGGCTGCCGCCCCGATAGAGCGTTCCATGCCGGATCCCGGCGGCATCTCCATCCTGTAGTCGGGCCAGTAGCGCAACAGTCGGACCGTTGCCCCATCCTCCCCCAGGGGCACCGCCTGGTCCTCCGGCACGTCCATCGCACGAGTCTCCCCTCCTTCGGCTCCGCTGATCTCCAGCTTGACCGAGGATGCCTCGAGCGCCCCGTAGGAAGACTGGTAGAAGTTTATGCCCTTGTGTTTCAATGGGTGATTGACCCTGATGGCCGCAGTCCGGACGACCTTTCCGCCTTCCGTGACGGTGGCGTCGGTCCTGTACTCTTTGGGAGAGCCGTCCTTGTAAAGGTCGATAGTGAATTTATCGCAGCGGATCTCGAAGCCGAGAATGATCGGAGAAGGCCTGCCATGAATGTGGAGCTCCGTGGCCGTCTCCCCGGGGGCCAGGTTCATGTTTCCCCTGTAGCCCGTGATCGAGCTCACAGCCCCCCCCAGGAGCACCACGAGCACGCCGAGATGCACTATATAAGGTCCCAGTCTGGAGGCACGCCCCCTCTGAGCAAACAGGTACAGGACGCCATCCTTCTCCGACCGCACCGGGGAGGCGAAGGTGCTGCCCAGCGCTTCCGCCAAACGCCCGTCGAGCGAGGCCGGGCCGCCAGGGCCCTTGAGTCGCTCACGGAGGGACAGGGTCTTCTCCCGCTCGGGCGTCAGCAGCGGATCGGTGTGGAAGGCCAGGTTCCAGACGCGCCGCAGACGCTTGGTGGAGCAGGCGACCAGGTTACAGCAAAGGAGCAGGAGGAGGAACAGAAACCACCAGGAGTGGTATACGTCGAAAAAGCCGAGGGAGCGAAAGAGCTGGAAGGCACCGGGCGAATAGATCTGCTGGTAGACCATCTCCGGCTGATTCTGCTGAATCACGGTCCCGATGATCGACACAACAGCCAGGGCAATACAGAGAAAGATCGTCAGCTTCAAAGAGGAGAGAAAGTCGATCAGGGAGGGTCCGCCCTGGCTTTTTATTTCCTTTTTCTTCTTGTTCACCGGCATCTACCTAACGCCAGCATTTCACAGATAGCCCAGGTTCTTGAGCCGCTGACGGATGATCTCGATCTCTTCGTGGGTGAGCCGGCTGTCCTGGCGCACCGACTCACTCGATGCAATATCCCGTAGAACATAGACGATGAAATCGGTAACCGAGCTGAATCCCGAGCCATCGATGATCTCCTTGAGGTTCTCATAGAGCCTCCGAGGGATCTTGATCGTCACCTTTGGTTCATCAGCCATTGCTCGCTCCCAATTCTTGGGGAGGGATAAAGACAACCTCCAATAAGAGTCGGAAAAGTATAGTGTTTTCATAGGGCTCTTATTGCACTCTTATCGTAGTCATCCTATCAAAGCTCCCGACATCTGTCAATTTACCCTAGGCTGTATCCTAGGCCGTACCTTTACATTGACTTTTCACTCCTTGGTGGATAATGCTTTGTGGAAAAATTGAAAATCAATTTTTCTGAAAAGTATTATAAGGAGGATGCCATGAAGTACTTTTATCTCCAGTCGATCCTTATTCCCCAATCAATCCTTGTTCCCGGACTCCTTTGCCTTTGCCTTCCTATCGCCCTGTCGGCCTGCAGCCGGCTTCAAGTCCCGGGTGAGGGAGCCGGGGCCGCGGAGGAGACCTTTTACGAAGTAGCCGAGCAGTACCTCGACGCCTACCTGCGAATCCATCCTACAGAGGCATCCTATCTGGGCTACCACAAGTACAGCAATCTCTATGAGGACTTCTCTCCGGACGGAATCACCGCGGCCCGGACCGAGCTGCACGATTTCCGGAACCGACTGCAGGAGATCGATCCCGAAGCCCTGGGCCTGAGCGCCCGGATCGACTACGATCTCATCTCCAACAGCATCGACTACTCCCTCTTCCAGATTGACGAGTACGGGAGCTATGCCTGGGATCCGATCAAATACAACGACATCATCGGGTTCTCGGCCCTGGCGCTGGTCATCCTGGACGACGACTCACCCAAGTGGCCCGATCGGCTCGGCTTCCTTCTCGAACGACTGAAGCGCCTGCCCGCCTTTCTCGAAATGGCCAAGGCAAACTTGTCCGATGTCCCCACCGCCCACGCCCGGTACGTGGCCGGCCAACACGCCGGCAATATCGACTTCTATGAGAAGCAACTCCCCACGGCTTTTGCCAAGGCCCCTGCCCTTCAGGCCGAGCTGGAGGCGGCCAATCAGGCAGCCGTGGAGGCCCTGAAGAATTACCATACCTTCCTGAAGGACGACCTGCTCCCCCGGGCCACAAAAGACTGGCGGATCGGTGGGGACTTGTGGACGAAAAAATTGAGCTACGTGCTCCACTCCGACATGACACCCCAGGAGATACTCGATCGGGCTCGGGCCAAGTACGAGGCGGACCGGGCCGAGGTCGTGGAGCTGGCGAGACGGATCCACGCCGAACGCTACCCCGACCACCGACACTCAGAGACCGGCGAGGATCTCACACAGATCATCGTCCGAGAGGTCATCGATCTGGCCTCGGAGCACCACTCCATCAAGGAGACGATCCTGGAGGACGCCAGAAAATGGGTTGCCAAGGTCAAGGCCTTCATCGCCGAGGAGGAGATCGTCACCCTGCCGCCCGAGACCGACAACTTCGTCATCGAATACTCGCCCAAATTCCTGGAGGGCCTCGCCGTGGCCTACTTCAATCCCGCCCCCGTCTTCGAGCCGGAGCTCAAAAAGTCCTACTGGATCTCCCACCTCCCCAGCACCGGCGATCCGGAAAAGGACGCCGCCTGGGCACGCTCCTACTTCCGTGAGTACAACGACCACGGGCTCCAGAGCCTGACCATGCACGAGGCCTTCCCCGGCCATTATGTTCAGCAGTGGCACGAGGGCAAGTCGGCTTTTACAACGAAATATAAGAAGGTCTTCGCCAGTGGGACCTTTGTGGAGGGGTGGGCCGTACTCTCCGAGGAGATGATGTTCGAGCGCGGCTACGACCAAAACAACGACATCGATGAGCCTCTCACCCTTTTCATGCACAAAAAGATCAACCTCCGCACCTCGCTCAATGCCATTATCGACCAGAGAATGCACACCCTGAGCGAACCGGATGAGAAGACGGACAAGTGGGTACTCGATCTCCTCATGAAGGGCGGGTTCCAGGAGGAGGCCGAGGCCAAGGGGAAGCTCAGGCGAGCCAAGATCTCATCGACCCAGCTCTCCACCTATTTCGTGGGGTACGCGGAGCTAAGCGACATCTACGAGGATTATAAGAAACTCAAGGGGAAGGCGTTCCGCCTTCGAGAGTTCAATGATCTGCTGTTGAGTTACGGCAGCCCGCCCCCCAGGGCGTTGCGGGCCTTGATTCTAGGTGATACCGCAGTCGAGTAGATCCCGACATAGATTATGCAACTGCAGATACACCTCTTGGGTCTAACGGGCTGGCAGGATGCGTGGGTGGGCCTCTGAGGGGAATCAGAGGCAAGCGGAGTTCCGAAGCTTAGCTGGCCACGCCTACTGATTGGAGACCGGCTATGCTGGAGGCCGATCCGAACCTGGCGACCTGGTGGAGGCGTTCGTGGCGGACCAGCTCAGGCTTGACAAAAGGCCTCTTGGCTGGACTGCTGGTTCTTTCCTGAATGGGATGACTGGTATTTCTCTTCTTTTCTTTAGGATCAAACATTCAATCCCCTCCGTTTTTTTTTGATAAGAACGTAACTGCCTATCCGGTTGACTCAGCATGGTACAACATCTTGTATGTAGTGGGTCCG
>CAZFWM010000252.1:0-10994 GCA_964522545.1 uncultured Thermodesulfobacteriota bacterium | reverse complement strand
CTGCTCAGTCGCAACCGTATTCTGACCCGGTACCTTTGAGCGGTGGGAACTCCTGCTTAGGGAATACAATCATAGCGGCGGCCACGGGCCGCCCCATGAAAAATGATTCATAAAAAAAGGGCCGGTCGACTGACCGGCCCTTTTTCGTTGCCTGACTGCCGATTCGCTTTAGATCCAGCCCCTCAGCTTGCTGGCCTCGGCCACGCGGGCCACGGCCACCATGTAAGCGGCCAGACGCATGTGCGCATCGTGCTTCTTGTGCATGTCGTAGACGGCATCGTATGCCTTTGTCATCTTTTCGTCGAGCTGCTTGTATACATCCTCGAGGGTCCAGTAGTAGTTGTACGTGTTCTGGACCTGCTCGAAGTAGGAGACGGTCACGCCGCCGGCGTTGGCCAGGAAGTCCGGGATCACGTGAATTCCCTTCTCGTGAAGGATGGCGTCCGCCTCGGGAGTCGTGGGACCGTTGGCCAGCTCGCAGGAGATCTTGCACCGGATGTTCTTGGCGTTCGCATCGGTGATCACGTTCTCGAGGGCCGACGGGTAGAGGACGTCGACCTTCAGTTCCAGCAGATCTTCATTGCTGATCGGCTGAGTGCCGGGGAAGCCGGCGACCTTACCGGTCTCGAGCTTGTAGTGAACCATCTCTTCCGGGTCGATGCCGTCCTCGTTGATCACGCCGCCCTGGGAGTCGGATACCGCGATGAGCTTGCCGCCGCCGAGGATCTCTTTGTGCAGCGTGGCGGCGAACTGGCCGGCATTACCGAATCCCTGAATGGCATAGGTCGTCTCGGCCGCGTTGATGCCGAGGCGCTTGCACGCCTCGCGGACCGTGTAGACGCCGCCCCGGGCCGTGGCATCGCCCCTGCCCTGGGATCCGCCGAGGGGGATCGGTTTGCCGGTGATCATGCCCGGGTGGGAGTAATTGACCATCGCCTCGTACTCGTCCATCATCCAGGCCATGATCTGGGGAGTCGTGTACACGTCCGGGGCCGGGACGTCCTTGTGGACGCCGAGGTGCGGGCCGATGGCGCGGATGTAGGCCCTGGCGAGCCGCTCTTTTTCGCCATCGGACATGACTTTCGGGTTGCAGGTCACGCCGCCCTTGCCTCCGCCGAGGGGGATGTCGACCACGGAAGTCTTCCAGGTCATCCAGGCGGCCAGGGCCCGGACGGTGTCGATCGTCTCATCCGGGTGCCAGCGGAGCCCGCCCTTGGTCGGTCCGCGGGAGCAGTTGTACTGGACGCGATAGCCGTGGAATACCTTCGTGCTTCCGTCGTCCATTTTGACGGGAAGGGTTACGACGAATTCGCGCTGCGGCCAGCGGAGGAATTCGCGGGTGGCATCGTCTATGCCGAGCTTTTCGGCGGCTTCATCGAGTTGCCGCTGAGCGATCTTGAATGGATTCAGTTCTGTCATGACACACTCCTCTTTTCAGGTAAACGTGGACATTGAGATTTTGAAAGCTTACGGGCAAACCCCTAAGGCTTCCGATAATAGGCCTTGTGTAAATACACTATTTTATCAGCCTGATTTTAAAAGGCAATAGAAATTGCGAAAAAATTTGAAAAAAATCAAGATTTGAGGATAACGCCCAGGCCGGTGTGACCGTCGATCCTAACCTGGATCGGCTCCGTAAGCCTCAGGTGCCTCACGAACTCTCCTTCCTCTTCAGCCTGGAGGGAGTCGAGCCAGCCCCAGTCCAGAAAATCCTTGCCCTTTGTGCTGGCATTGATCGACAGATAGCCGATTCGGTTGGAGATGATGTTGTGGAAGAAATGGGTGCCCTGGGAAGGTTCGATGCTGTAGGCGTCGATGCTGACCTCGGCGATGACCTTTGCATGGGATATCTGGGCATAGGCCACGGGCACTCCGAGTTGGGGATTGACCGTGCCCCATCTCCCCAGCCCGATCAACAGGTACCCTTCCCTCTCCTCGACCATTCGGGAGTTAATCCGGCCGATCTCCTCGGCGATGCGGGTGGTCCGGGAGATGTCGAACCGGTCCGGCCTCACATAGACGATGTTTTTAATATGGTTGATGACTCCGTGGCCCATGGCCTGGTCCGTCCTGGCCGCGATCCTCTCCGGAGGGATATTGTCCATGCTGACATCGTCGCGCTCGACGCCGGAGATGAAGGGGCGGATCTGGAGGAAGAAAAGCTGCGGGGGCTCATGGCTCTTGCTGTTGAAGTTGACGGCGAATTCGATCTCCACCGGCCCCCCCATCTCTTGGATTCCCATCTCCAGCAGATAGCTCAGAACGGGAGCCAAAGGATAGCTCTTGCCCTGGAGAAGGCGGGAGAAGGTGACCACCCGCTTTCCCTTGTGGTGAAGTCCCTCGTAGATCATGTCGTCCTCGAGGGAGTAGACGCCGCCGACCTTATCGAGGGTGCCGTGCGTCTCCGCGGTGGCGAGGTCGAGGAGCGCGAGGTTTTCCTTCTCATTGCTTGAAAGCGGCCTTTGAGAGCTCGTGAGGTCGAGGGCGTAAAAGGACCGCTGGCTCCGACTCAGGATATCCCTCACAGACGAGAGCTGGGGCTTGATGCCGGGGTAGCGGGGGGAAAAGCGGAGCGCCCGCCCCCCCTGCACGGCCATGGTCCCCAGCCCAAGCACCACCTGGGCCACACCTTCCTCCGGCTTCATGTACGAGACGGGGAAGAAGTTGTAGGACTGGGCCACGCCGGCGATGTCCGGGTAGAAATAGTCCCCGTGCCGGTGGCCGACCATCTCCTGGAGGATGACTCCCATCTTCTCCCCCTCGATGGCGAGGGCGTTAGCCTCGAGGTAGGCCTTGGGGTCCTGGAAATAGGTGGAGGCATAGATCAGGCGGATCGCCTGGCTGAGCTGGGAGAGTCGCTCCTCCAGGTCCGGGTGGTTATTCGGGAGCATGTATGTAGCGTAGAGGCCGGCAAAGGGCTGGGACTGGGAGTCCTCGGACAGGCTGGAAGAGCGCACGGCCAGGGGATAGTCGACCCGCCGGAGAAAAGAGCGAAGATCCTCGAGCAGGGCCGGGTGGAGGGGGGCCTCCAGGAACCGCCGGGCGATCTCGTCGTCATCGTCGCAGGAGACCGCGAATTCATAGAGGCCGGTCGACTCCAGATAGCGGTCGAACACATCGGTTCCGATCACGGCGGTCTTCGGCACACTCACTTTGGCGTCCGGGAACTGTTTTTCTATGGCCAGGTCGTTGAGCAGCCTGCCCACGAAGATGATCCCCCGGGCCTTGCCTCCGATGGAGCCGCTGCCGAACCGGACGAATTTGTGGGTGAAGTCGAAGTCCTTCTCCGAAAAATCGACGATCATGCCGCGCTGCTTCTTCTCCCGCGCGGATGCGAGCTCCTGGATCAGGTCGGCCCTCAGGTCGTCCAGGCCGTCGAAGTCGTCCACCTGCTTCGGGCGCAGCCTCGCCGCCAGATCGAACTCGCCCCGCGCGAAGAGCCAGTTCGAGAAATGGTTGTGCTTCGAATGATATTCCAGAGAGGCGGGCGGGATGGTCCGCAGGATCTCTTCCATCTGCGGAAGATCCTTGGCCCGGGCGATCGCTTGTCGGGTTCGGGGATTGTTGAAGATGAAATCCCCGAAGCCAAAGTAGTCCAGCACGAAGCGCCTCAGCTCCTGGAGGAGCCTGGGCGAGTTCTTTGCCGCATAGGAAGCACACACATCGGCTGCGAGCCGGGCGCCGTCGGGTTCGCGCGACTGGATGAGAATCGGGATGCCGGGGTTGTCTTTCTTGACGAAGCCGGCAAAGGCGGTCCCGGCCTTGGGGTCGAGCTCGCCGCCCCGCGGGAATCGAAGGTCGCTGATGATTCCCAGGACGTTGTCTCGGTAGCGCTGGTACAGATCGAGCGCGTCCTCGTAGGTCTCGGCCAGCATGATCTTGGGTCGCGTGCTCATTCGATGGTATTTCTCTTCTTCGCTCACCTCCTGGGAGATCAGCAGGCGGGTCTGTTCCATGATCTCGGTATAGATTGTGGGGAGGTAGTGGCTGTAGAAATGAGGGGAGTCCTCGGCGAGGATGATCAGGCGGACCTGCCCGACCCGCAGGTCGTGGTCCGCGTTCAGCTCGTCCTCGATGCTCTTGATGATCACGAGGAAGAGCTTTGCATCGCCGTGCCAGTAAAAGATCTTGTCGATTCCGCTTGTATCCCGCTTCTTGCGGAGCCAGGAGAGCCGGCCCGTCTCCGAGGTGAGCATCACCACGGGAAGATCGGGGCGTATCCCCTTGATGATTCGGCCCATGGAAAAGGCGTTGAGCGTGCCGATGCGAAGCTGGGTAATGACCAGGTCGAAGGGCCTCTTCTTCACCATCTCTATGGCATCTTCCCCTGTGGGGACCTGGGTGATTACCGGGGAGTGGGTGAGGTGAAAGTAGGCGTACTCGTGGGATACGCGCTGGTAGAGCAGGCCCTCTTCCTCCAGGATGTAGCGGTCATAGGGACTTGAAACGAGCAGGATCTGCTGGATCCTGTTCTGCATGAGGAGAGAGATACCGGGCGTTGGTTCCATGGTAAGGACGGCCGGCTCAGTCGTCATCGCGCTTCGGAACGGAGCTCTCCAGGGCACGTTTGACCCGGCGTTTCAATTCGGTGAGGTCAGAGGATTTAATGACGTAAGAGTCCGCAGAGAGCGCTTTATAGTCCCCCTTGAAGGCCCCGTAGGCCGAGGACAGGATCACGGGGAGATCGCTGAAATAGCATCGAATGTCCTGTAGAAGATCGAGGCCGTTGTGTTCGGCCATCTTTATATCGAGGATGATGAGGTCCGGGGCCTCCTGCCGAATTCGCTCGATCAGGTTGTGTCCATCGGCGGCCTCCACCACCTCATATCCTTCATCCTGAAACTCCTCCTTGTACAGCATCCGGATATGGACTTCATCATCCACCACGAGCAGCTTGGCCATTATAAAATCCTCCAATGGATCGGAGGCCGGTTCACCCGCCGAGCGGGAACGGCTCCGGCCCCTACTCCCAGTATTTGAGGAGATACGGCTTGGTCTCCTCGAAAATGTTGCACTGGTCTTCTATATATTCCTCGGCCTGCCTGGTTTCCATCCACTTCGTCGTTTTTACATAAGAATAGGTGCGGCCGAAGTACAGCGGAATGAGCGCCTCCAGAAGCGCTTCGCGCTGTGAAGGTGATTTCTTAAACGCCGCGGCTACGGAGAACAGGATCTTGGCCCACAGAGAAACGGGAAATTCGAAGATTTCGGGGCTCGTCTGGCTGACCTCCAGGAGCTTTCCGAAGACATCCGGCACAAGGTTTTCTTCGAGCGTGTCCCGGTGAGCGGTGAAGCCGTCCGTGAGATTGCTGTAAAGGCGTTCCTCGTCCACCTCGACGGGCGGGGGGGCCTCGTTTTCCCCCAGCCCAAAGCCGAAGATCGGGGTCGGCTTGCTCCAGACCACGCGCTTCCAAAGACTTTCGAGGTCGATCATGAGAGCGAAGATCGTACCGATGACGTGCTTGAACATCGGTCCCAGGGTCTTGGCGGGATCCTTGGTGCGGTGAATCTTGGGGCAGCCCATAAAGGTCTGGCAGAGCGTGCCTCCGTGATTCATGGCCAGCGTGGTCATCCAGATGTCGATTCCGTACTGAGTCACATTTTCCTGCCATCCATCATGCTCGTGGTAGACCCTGGCAAGCCGCCCGGAGAATCCGAAGTCGCCTCCGATGGGCTGTCGGATGCGCCGACCGTAGAGGGAGCGGGAGAGGGGGTAGGCGATGTTGTTGGTGATCGTACCGTCGTACTTGTGCCGAATATAGACCGGGGCCACATAGCCGTAACCCATGAAGAGGGGCTCGCCCAGGTTCTTTATCCACTTGGGCGTGATGCTCTTCAGATCGGCGTCCACGACCACGATCGCCTTGGCCTTGAGCTCCACCGCCTTTCGAAAGAGATTCTTGAAGTTGTTTCCCTTCCCTTTCACCCCTTCCGGGGTGGAGATGTACATCTTGGGCACCTCGGTCTCGGTGCCGAGAAAGGCCTCTCGGGTGTTGTCCGTTGAGGCATTGTCGCAGTTGATGATGACGGAACTGCGATCCGCGAAGTACTCCGTGAGCCCCTCCGATGCCTGCTGGGTGGGGAAGGCGATGAGGTCGGCTTCATTGTAGGAAGGGATGCCGACGATGATTTCGGCCTTTTTTATGTTGTCAGGATTCTCTTCGACCCAATTCATTAAAGTACTCCGCTGTGGAAGGAATTGATTTAAATTATATTCTTCTATTTACATAACGAACGGCTCGATTTGTCAACAGAGCTGCGATATCGGAGCTCTTGAAAGAACAGGGGGCCTTTGTTATGGTAAAAAAAAAGAGTCCGGCTAATGCCGTGCTGCGGGGATGTAGCTCAGTTGGGAGAGCGCCTGCTTCGCAAGCAGGAGGTCGGCGGTTCAAGTCCGCTCATCTCCACCAGTTTTTATTAGTAACCACAGCACGTACGTTCGGAACCCATCCCCTCCGAAAAGTACCTCCATGCCAGTCGAATCATTACCGGTCGAATTTGCCGAAATTGCCGTCAGCCTCCCGGTCACCGGTACGTTCACATACCGGATCCCCCCGAAGCTCGCCGGCCTGGTTCAGTTCGGCGTGCGTGTGCTCGTTCCCTTTGGGCGGCGGCGCATCACCGGGTATGTAGTGGATTTCTCCGGGCAAGGCCCGGGGGAAGAGAGGCCCATATCCACCGGGACGCCCCCTCTGAAGCTGAAAGACATTCTCGACGTTCTGGACGACGAGCCGATATTCGACCAACTCATGCTCGACTTCTACCGCTGGATCGCCGAATACTACTTTTCCCCTCTGGGAGAGGTGCTGAAGTCTGCACTTCCCGGCGGGATCAATGTCGGCAGCTATCGGTCCATCGTTCTGACAGAGACGGGGCGCACGGCCATCGCCTCCAAGCGGCAGAAGGGGGGAAAGGACGAGATCCTCCGGGCCGTGGCCGCCGAAGAGGGGCTTTCGGCACAGATCCTTGAGCGCAGAGTCGGCCGGCCGATCCCCTGTTCTCTCCTGTACAGCTTGCGCGACAAAGGGCTCATCGAGATTCGGCCCGGGCTCCAGCGGGCCGCGGTGGGGCCGAGGTATGACTTCCGATGCACCCCCCTGCCCGGGGCGGCGTCTGAAGCGGCCCTCGAGGCGATGCGCAAGACTGCGCCCCGACGGGCGGAGCTGCTCTCCTTGCTGCTTGAGAGCGGGGGGGGGCTCCTCTCCGAGCTGTCGAAAAGGTTCCCCCGAGCCCGAGAGCTCCTTCGACGCCTCGAGGGCGACGGTCTGGTGACTCGCGAGCGCGTGCCCCTGATGAGGGATCCCTATCTAGGGCCTGTGCCGGCGGGCCGGTCCGAGCCGCCGCAGCTCACCCCGCACCAGGAGGAGGCTTTCAAAGAGCTTCAGGGGGCTATCGACCGGGGGGAATTCGCCCGATTTCTTCTGTACGGCATCACGGGAAGCGGGAAGACCGAGATCTACATGCGGGCCATTGAGCTCATTCGGGCCCGCGGGAAGGGCGCCCTCGTCCTGGTCCCCGAGATCTCCCTCACCCCTCAGCTCATCTCAAGGTTCAGGGCCAGGTTCGGCGACGGCATCGCAGTGCTCCACAGCGGCCTCTCCATGGGGGAGCGTTTCGACCAGTGGTGGAAGATCCGAAGGGGCGAGGTCCACATCGCCCTCGGCGTGCGCTCGGCCGTGTTCGCCCCTGTGAAAAGGCTCGGGATCGTGGTCGTCGACGAAGAGCACGAGACCTCTTACAAGCAGGAGGACTTTACCCGATACAACGCCCGCGATCTGGCAATCATGCGCTCGAAGTTCGAGGACGCCGTCGTGGTTCTCGGCTCCGCCACCCCGTCGCTGGAGTCGTTTCAGAACTCCCGTCGGGGTCGGTACACTCCCCTGGTCCTCCCGAAGAGGGTCGAAGATCGCCCTTTGCCCAAGGTGGAAATCGTCGATATGAGGAACTCAGAGGTTCATGCGGACCGGCGGGGCTTTTTCTCGCGGCCCCTGTACGAGGCTATCGGCGAAACCCTGGAGCGCCGGCAACAGGTCCTGCTCTTTCTCAACCGGAGGGGGTTTTCTCCGATCGTCATGTGCGGCGCATGCTCATTCGTGCTCAAGTGCTCGGAGTGCTCGGTGTCGCTTACCTATCACAAGGCCGGCGATGCGGCCCGGTGCCACTACTGCGGCTTCAGTGCGGCCGTGCCTAGGCGCTGTCCTGACTGCCGGTCCGGGAAGATCATGCGCCTCGGCCTGGGCACGGAGCGGCTCGAGGAGGACGTGCGGGCCCGGTTCCCTGAGGCCAGGGTGGAGCGGGTCGACCGAGATACTGTCCGAACGAAGGCGGCCTTCTGGTCACTCTTCGAGAGGCTGAGCCGCGCCGAGATCGACATCCTGATCGGGACCCAGATGATCGCCAAAGGACACGATTTTCCCGGCGTTACTCTGGTGGGAGCGGTCCTGGCCGATGCTTCTCTGCACTTCCCGGACTTCAGGTCGGCCGAAAGAACCTTTCAGCTCCTCACGCAGGTCTCCGGCCGCGCCGGCCGGGGGGACGAGCCCGGCCGGGTGATAGTGCAGACCTTCAACCCGGACCATTACAGCATCCGGTGCGCCAGAGAGCACGATTTCCTCGCATTCTACAGAGAGGAGATCGAGTTCCGGCGGGAGCTCAATTATCCCCCCTTCTCGCGCCTGGTGAATCTGCGCGTCATCGGAGGCGATGAGGAGAGCGCCTCGGAGGCCGCCGCCGCCCTGGGGGCCATCGCCCGGGCGGAGCTGGCCGCAGATCCTGTCGGCGGTGGGGGAATTCAGCTTATGGGTCCGGCTCCCGCGCCCATCTCAAAGATCCAGGGCCGGCATAGACAGAATTTTTTTATCAAAGGGGCAAGATCGAATCTGATCCACGTTTTCACGGCCCGCCTGCTCGAATCGGTCTCTAAGGCCCGGCTTCTTGGCCGAGGGGTGAAATTTGTTGTGGATGTCGATCCCGTCAATGTCATGTGAACCCAAACATTGCATAAAGCCGCAGACGTTTTATGCAATGTTTGGGGTAAAGATAAACTACAAGAATCTCCTTACTCTTTCGCTCCGGTTGTGTTACGATCGGAAGTCAGCCGTAAAGTTTTTACCGGTGCCCAAAGGAAAAGGTCGGCATGGCGATTCTGGAGATTCGAACCTACCCTGATGAGATCCTGAAGCGGCCTTCGGCCCCTGTGGCCGAGGTGACGGATGAAATCAAACGTCTCATCCTCGACATGGCCGAGACGATGTATGCCAATGACGGTGTCGGGCTCGCAGCCCCCCAGGTGGGTGTGTCATCCCGGATCATCGTGATCGATGTGGGGGGGCCGGAGGAGCGGGGAAAAAAGGAGAGCCTGATAGTCCTGGTGAATCCAGAGATCACGGTACTCGACGGAACTCGCGCTCAAGAGGAGGGGTGCCTCAGCCTCCCCGAGATCCGGGCCGAGGTGAAGCGCCACGAGCGCGTGGTGGTGAGGGCCCTCGACAGGGAGGGCTCTCCGATCGAGCTGACCGGAGAGGAACTTCTGGCCGTTGCAGTTCAGCACGAGATCGATCACCTGAACGGCACTCTATTCATCGATCGGCTGAGCCGGCTGAAGCGGGAGCGGCTGACTCGCTTATACTTCCGCGAGGTTGTCAAGGAATCCTGACGCGGCCGAGCCGCAACCAAATACCAACTCCTTCACCCAGGCCCTCTCCCGGGAGGGAGAGGGATTACATGTTATCGCAACGACCATTTACCAACATCTATGCAAAAGAACGTAGATGTTGCGATGAAAGATTTTAAGGGGGGCGATGAGCAATCTTCCGGACGGGCGCCTGCGGATCGTCTTCATGGGTACTCCGGAGTTCGGGGTGCCCACACTGCGTCGGCTGAGCTCCGGCGGCGGCCTCGTCGTGGCCGTGGTAACGCAGCCGGACAGGCCTCGGGGTCGGGGGAGGAACCCGGCTCCGCCGCCCGTCAAAGTGGCTGCGTTGGAGCTCGACATTTCGGTTCTGCAGCCCGCCCGGATCGATGAGCCGGATTTCATTGCACGCCTGAAGGAACTGTCACCCCATGTCATAGTGGTGGCCGCCTACGGGAAGATCCTTCCCCCTGAAATCCTGGACCTCCCTCAGTACGGATGTCTCAATGTCCATGCATCGCTTCTTCCGCGGTACCGCGGGGCGGCGCCGATCAATTGGGCCATCATCCAGGGGGAATCGATCACCGGCATCACGATCATGCAGATGAACGAAGGAATGGACACAGGGGATATTCTGCTCCAGCGGGAGATCGAGATCGGTCCCGAGGAGACGGCCGGCGAGCTCTTCGAGAGGCTCAAGCAGGTCGGCGCCGATGCGCTCGCCGACGCGCTCGACCGGCTTCGGGCCGGAACGCTCCGGCCGGTGCCCCAGGACGACGATCGGGCCACTCTCGCTCCGCTCCTGGTCAAGGAGAACGGCCGGATTCGCTGGGAGCAGAGCGCTGTCGAGATCCACGATTTCGTGAGGGGAATGAGTCCCTGGCCCGGAGCGTTCACAACGATCGACTCCAGGTTGCTCAAGGTGCACCGGTGTCGGGTGGGCGGCGGCGACATGGAGGTCCCGCCGGGAGCGGAGCCGGGAGAGGTGATCGGCGTTGGGATCGGCTCCTCCGGGGCGGAGGCCGGCGGAATCAGCGTGGTCACGGGCGATGGAATGATCATCCTCACCGAAGTCCAGCTCCAGGACCGAAGACGCATGGCGGCCGCGGAATTCGCCAAGGGTATCCGGCTGGCGGCGAGTACGAAATTGGGGGAAGATATCTGACTTAATTCCAACATTTTTCGTTCCTATGAGGAGCCTGGGAGCGAACATGACCTCCTCTTCGATGCGGACCTAATAGAGGGACCTTGCGAGGACCCCCCGCTTTCGCGGGGGCAGGCTCCGGGACAGCAATCCACTGAGCACCCTGGCATATTGAACACGGGGGATTGCTGTCATAAGCTTGTCAAGCCCCCTTCTTTT
>CAZFWM010000251.1:0-11011 GCA_964522545.1 uncultured Thermodesulfobacteriota bacterium | reverse complement strand
CCCACTACATACAAGATGTTGTACCATGCTGAGTCAACCGGATAGGCAGTAGGCGCCTTTCAAGGTCATTGGTTACTCCTACGTACATCACCTTGTTGTTCCAGTTTGTCAGGATGTAAACATAATAGAGTCCACTTTGGCGCATTTAAGATTTCTCCCTTCGGTCGAAATGACAGAAACGGGAAGTCAAAATAACAGAAAAAGAACCGTCGAAATGAAAACGGGAAATCGAAATGACAGAAAAAGGGCAGTCGAAACGATTAAGAATGTCAATGGCAGTACTGGCGCCGATCTTCCACTCCCGTTCCACTCTTATCCCCTCTCCTCTGCGCCTCTGCGTCTCTGCGTTAAAATATTTAACGCGTCGTGAGCCCTATCACCCTTAAGCACGCCGCACTTTGACCTGCTTGAGCCCCGCGTCGAAGAAGACCCGCTTCCCCTCGGCAACGGCCCCCTCCCCTTCCGCGACGACGACGTCGAAGGGAAGGTGCCACTCAAACCGCTTCGCGCGGGTCAGGGTGCAGGTGTGGCTGAAGGTGATCTCGTCGCCCTGGACGGTGATCTCGAAGGCCACGTTCCCCCGGTATGTCGGGGCCTTGTCCACTGCGATGGTCGCACCCGGCTGGTACCATGTGTCACGGGCTATGGGTGTTACGGTGAGGTGATCGTCGGCCTCGACGAAGAGGAGGTTGCGGGCGAGCAGGAGCCAGTCGGCCGCGGCCCAGCCGTGGTGGCCGTCGCCCATGCACCCGCCCCGGGTGATGGGGTGGACCGCCTCGGGCCAGGTGTCGGTGGGGCTGGCCAGGTCGAGGACGTAGTCGATCATCCGCCAGGCGTCGGCATCCCCTGCGCGGAGCATGCACTGAGCGATCTGGCAGGTGAGGTAGATGTTCACGCCGGTGTGGAACATGTGCTGGAAGAAGCCGTCCTCGAAGAAGCTCACTTCCTGGAGGCAGCGGATCGTGTCGAGGAGTCGCTCGTTCCGGGGATCGAAGAGCTGTAACGGGTAACCGGCCGCCATGATCCCGATCATGCCCGAGTCATAACGACGGCCCGGCGCCGCCGGGACGGCCGGCCTGCCGAGGCGCTCCGCGTCCCGTTGGATCGCCCTCTCCACGTCCTCCAGGTAGGCCCGGTACAGTGCGTCGAACCCCTCGGCCTCGCCCTCGTGCCCGAGGGCCCGTGCCGCCTCGGCCGCGTCCCGCACGCCGGCCAGGGCCCAAAAGTTGTCCCAGTAGTAGAAATCGTTCGGGCCGAAGTGCTCGGCCGAGAACCCGGCCGGCAGGAGCCCGCAGCGCGGATCCTCGCGATCGAGGTGGGTCATCCGCCTCTTCTCGATCCACCCGATTCCGGCCTTGATGGACGGGTACACCTGTGAAAGGAAGTCCTCCTCCCCTGTGAGGCGGTAGTGCTCCACCATGGTCCAGATGGCCTGGCCGTTGGCGTCCCACTCACCGTCCTGGGAGAGGAAGTAGCCGTCCCGGCGCTGGCGGCCCGGGTATCCCAGGAGCTTGGCCCGGGCCTGGTCCGTGTAGCCCATCCGGTCGAGGGCCGTAACCGAGTAGGCCGAGTCGCGGAACCAGTAGTGGTGGTACGTGAGCGGCCCGGGGCAGATGTGGTCCCCGTCGTCGAAGAGATGCATGTAGGCGAGGTTCGCCTCGCAGCAGTTCTGGAACCTCTCTTCCGGGACCCGGAGCTGGATCCCCTGGGAGAGCCGCTCACGCCAGGCACTCTCCACTCCGTCGCGCGATGTCTTAGCATCGAATCCCTTGAAGGACCTCCGTGCCCGCCGCTTCCTCTTTGCCGGGCGCATGGGGCAGGCAAAGGGGATGACCTTCTCTTCGCCCGGCACCAGGGTGGTCCGGAACGTGGCCACCGCCGTGGCCATGCCGGCCCGGCAGGACGCCCTGTTCTGTGGGGCGGTCCGATCGAGCATGAGGGAGACGTCGCCGGAGTGGAGGTCAGAGCAGTCGACCCGGTCCGGCGGCTCCAGGAAGAACAGGGCGGGCGACCCGTTCACGACAAAGCACTGATTGCGCGGGCCGTACTCTACGGAGCGCACAAGGCTCACCCCTTCCGGGTTGAAGGGACGGACCGAGATGTGTAGGGCCACCTCTTTCTTCCCATCTCCGGTGTACTTCACCTTGACCTGCTGGACAACCACATCGATTCCATCGTGCATGGCCCCGAAACATTCCAGGTCCACCAGAAAGCGGCCGATCGTAAAGGGGGTGTGGATGATCGGGATGTTGGCTTCGGCCGTCTGGGCGATATCCTCCATGCAGGACGGGATGTGCAGCTTCCCGTCGACCTCGACCCACACGTCCACCGACCAGCCGTCATAGGTGGGCGTGAGGAGGCCCCGGGGATCGATGACGGCCTCGACGTCTGTCTCCAGGGGCCCCACGGCCGTCCAGTTCCTGTGGGTCAGATTGACCATCAGCACCGAAAAGGCCCGCGGCACAAAGCTCTCTGAGCCGGGGTCCATCTGGCGCCTCGCCCAGAACGGAAGGACCCAATCCCGGCAGTACTGGAATGTGTTGTAGTTCAGCACGCCCTTGGCGACCAGGGGTGCTCCCTGAACGATGAGCTCCTTGGGGAAGATCACATCGCTCGGCCGGCCGATGTGCTCCAGCGCTCCCAAATAGTCAAAAGCCCTGCTCTGCTTGAGGATCTTGCCCGCCCCCCACTTAAAGAAAGCCGCTACCTTGCTGAATGCGGCGGACAGGATCGATCTCTTGACATAGGGGGACCTGGACATGGGGAATCTCCTTGTGGATATCCGATACGATGAATACGCCACGATACCATGTAACATTGGCCCATACAATTCTCCCCTATGAGTTCCGTCAGAACGGAAGCTGGTTGCTGACTGCTGACAGCGAATTGCTTGACTTCCCAAAACAGTTCAAGTAAATCTAGTCGATTAATTAAAATCAATTTTCTCATCGTCCACCTACGTAGAAAGGGAACAACCATGCGTATTGTACTGCTCGGCCCACCGGGTTGCGGAAAGGGAACGATCGCTTCCATGATCACCGAGGTGCTGAGCATTCCACAGATCTCTACCGGGGACATCCTGCGCAACGCCGTCAAGAGTGAAACCGAGCTCGGGCTCAAGGCCAGAGTCTATATGGACCGAGGCGACCTGGTACCCGACGCCCTCATCCTGGAGATCGCAGAGCAGCGGATCTGCCGGGACGACTGCCGGGAAGGCTACATCCTCGACGGATTTCCACGGACCATCGGCCAGGCCGATGCGCTCGAGGGTCTGCTCGATCGCCTCGGCACGCCGCTCACTTCTGTGGTGAGTATCTCCGTGCCGACCGAGGAGATCGTGCGCCGCATCGCCGGCCGCCGGACTTGCTCAGATTCCACTTGCCAGGCTGTCTACAACATCGACTACAACCCGCCCGCCAGGCCAGGAATCTGCGACGCCTGCTCCAGCCCTCTCATTCAGCGCGACGATGAGAAAGAGGAGGTCGTGAAGCATCGCCTGCGCGTATACGAAGAGACGACCTCCCCGCTGGAGGCGTTCTACCGGGAGCGGGACCTGCTCTTCGTCGCCAAGGGGAGCTCGAGCAAGGAGATATTCGAAGAGGTCCGGAGAGCTCTTAATTTCTAGGGCCTTTATAGGTCCTTCTACGTTTTATGCGTAGAAGTCGGCTTTAGTTCAAGGGACCATGTGAGTTAACAGTCAACAGTCGAGAGTCAAGAGTAAGAGGCAGGTGGCTCTCGACTCTAAACTGTTGACTGTCGACTACAGGCGCTACACCGTCATTGGTGTGGCATGTTTTACAAATTTGGTAACCACTTCACCGCTATAAGTCATGGAGAAGGTACATCTCATCGGCATCGGCCCGGGGGGCAGGCGCTCGCTGGACGACGGGGCGCTGGCCATCATCGAGGCATCGGATATCCTGGTCGGGCAAAAGGACCTGCTCGATCTCTTTCCGGAGGGCAAGCCCTCCCGGTACACACTGAAGAAATATCCCGAGCGCACACTTAAGAAGGTACTCCAGGAGAGGAGCGATAAAAAAGTCGTTCTGCTGGCGGTCGGGGACCCCGGGTTGTCGGGCTTTGCCGATAGGGTCATCCAGCTTCTCCCACCGGGAGAGACCGTTATCCACCCGGCGGTGGATCCTGTGCAAAGGGCCTTCGGGCTGCTCGGCAAGAGCTGGCATGATGCGCTCACCATCCGGCTCTCCGAGGGCCGCGAAGAGGAGGCGCTTCGCCGGATCGCGGCCAGCGAGAAGGCGGCCATATACACGAGTGACGAATACCCGCCGGGCAGGATCACCACGCTTCTGCGCAGAAGAGGCCTTGTGAACTTCTCGGCCTATCTCTTCGACGAGTGGTTGGACGGTAGTCTGCGACCGATCGACCTCATGGAGCTGGAGGAAAGCGATCCCGGCAGGATTCCGCCTGTCCTCATACTCCTTGCCGGGCGGACTTCCGGGGACCGGGCTTTTCTCGACCCGCTTGATCTGGACGACTCTCTCTTCGAGCCTGTCAAGGGCTGCCTGATGAGCAAAGAGATCCGCCATGAAACGATCCACAAGATGCAGCTCACCCCGGAGAGTATCGTGTGGATCATCGGAACCGAGGATGGGTCTCTGGCAACGGAGGTCGGTCTGCTCGTCGAAAGGGGAGCCGTGCATGCCGTGGAGTGGGAGGAGGAGAGAACGCAGCGGCTCGTGAAAAGCATCGCCCGCTTCGATCAGGCCCGGGTCAAGATTTACAGCGCCCCGCCCCTCGAGCTGGTCCGGACATTGCCGCCCCCAAATGCCATCTACATTTCGGCACGGAACGATTCCATAGAAGATATAGCAGCCCTCTGTGCGGACCGGATCGACGCACGGGGGCGGATCGTAACCAACACAGTCCTATACGAAAGAACGAGCCGGCTGACGGGAAAGGTCCGGAAGGCAGGGATGAACGTCGAGGTCTCCCTTATCAACCTGTCCAAGCCCTTCTCAGATAGAGATACGAAGGGTATGGAATCGTGCAGCTTTATCTTCTCTGTCTGTGCCAAGAGAAAGGGCTGTGCTGAATAGCTCAAATTTTTTGACATTTTTCCTTTTTTTCGGTATCATTATAGATAAAGGTTTTTCGTCACAGAGGCGTTACATTCCGGGATTTACTTCTTTACTTATCAATTGGATCTTTGTATAATGGCGGGTAAACATCCCATAAACTTTTCAGATAAGGAGTGGGAGGGAGAATGAATAAGAGAGATATCAAATCCTATGAGAAGCTGTTGAACAAAAAGCTGGAGAACCTGATCGGCGATGCCATGCACACAGTGAACGGGATGACCAATCAGAAGGCTGTCTTCCCGGATCCCACGGACCGGGCCTCGCTGGAGGCGGACCGCAACTTTCTGCTTAGAATACGCGATCGGGAACGAAAGCTGATCCTGAAGATACACGAGGCACTGGAGCGGATCGAGGACGGGTCGTTCGGGATCTGTGAACAGTGCGGTGAAGAGATCTCCAAAGCCCGACTCAAGGCCCGCCCGGTCACCACATTATGCATAGATTGCAAGACCACGCAGGAGACTGAGGAGAAGCGGCTGAGGGCATAGGGCGGGCCGTGCCCGCCAGGCTCTTCCTGGATGCAAATATCGCGGCGGGCATGGCCCGCCCTAGATCTCACAGGCCAGATCAAAAGCGTTTCGAAACAGCTCGTACTTTGTCCGTTTCCCGACACTCCTTGCCACGACTACATCGAACCTCGCCTCGACTTCATCAAGACCCCGCTGGGACACGTAATTGAGCGCACACATTGAGATCCGCCGCTGTTTTCGGCGATCCACCGATTCTTCCGGCGTCCCGTAGACCTCCGAGGTCCTGGCCCGAACCTCCACGAAGACAAGGGTCTCCCCGTCGAGTGCGATAATATCGATCTCCCCATAGCGACATCGGTAATTAGTCTCCAGGATCCTGTACTTCCGCCGATCGAGAAAGGAGGCCGCGCCTCGCTCGGCATCTCGCCCGATCTTGGTCCTCCGGGCGAGGGCTTTCGCAAGACGCCCCTCCGGGGCATTACCCTCCCCGCTATCTTCTCTCCTCGATTTCACGCTCTCACCCCCCGGAAGCTGCGGCGATGGATCGGGCAACAGCCGACACGTTCGATCGCTTCCCGGTGGTATCTCGTCCCATATCCCTTGTTCCGGTCAAAGCCGTACTCCGGGTACCTGCTGTGCTCCCGGGCCATGATCCGATCCCGGGTGACCTTCGCCAGAATGCTTGCAGCAGCGATCGAGACCGAGAGACTATCGCCGCGCTTGATGGTGCGCTGTGGGAGGTCGACCGGGACGGGGTGAATCCCGTCTATGAGGAGAAAATCGGGCCGGATCTTCATCCGGGCCACGGCCCTTGCCATGGCCTCCAAAGAGGCGCGAAGGATATTCAGTGTATCGATCTCCTCGGGGGCGCACATTCCGATGCCCCAAGCCGCCGCCATGCGGCGGATCTCGACAAAAAGGCGCTCTCGCCTCTTCGGCGTGACCATCTTTGAATCGTTCAGGCCGGGAAGAATAAAGTGGGGAGGAAGGATTACCGATGCGGCCACCACAGGGCCGGCCAGGGGTCCCCGTCCCGCCTCGTCGATCCCGGCGACCCGGGAGTAACCGAGGGACTCGGCTTCCCTCTCGTAATAATCTGAGGGCGCGACCGGTGGGTGATCATCGAACAAGAGCGCCTGACCCTTGGCGGGGGTACGCATTCGAACGGTTCGCCGCGTTCGATCTTATCTCTTCGTTCTTCGCTCTCGGATTCGGGCGGCCTTTCCCTTGAGGCCGCGCAGATAGTAGAGCTTGGCGCGTCTCACCCGCCCCCGGGAGATCACGTCGATACCCTGAAGCAGGGGGGAATGAAGGGGAAAGATGCGCTCCACGCCGACTCCATATGAAATCTTTCGGACCGTGAAGGTCGCCCGCCCCAGGCCGCGTTTCTTCCGAATCACAGCCCCCTGAAAGGGCTGGACGCGCTCTTTTTCGCCTTCAATGATCTTGAAATAGACACGCACTGTGTCACCCACCCTGAACTCGGGCAGGTCGCTCCTCATCTGCTCTTTTTCCATCTGCTCTATCACGTTCATCGCTGCCTCCGGATCTCAGGATCTGATATTCTTAATGATCAACTGGTAATTTCCCAGCTTCCCTCTGCCTTCATCCTCTCTATGAGCGCTCTGTCCTCTTCCGGGAGGTCATCCCGCACCAGCAGGTCGGGACGTCGCTCGGCGGTCCGCTTCAACGCCTGCATTCGCTTCCACTCAGCGATGCGGCGGTGGTTCCCGGAGAGAAGGACCTCCGGGACCGTGTGTCCCCTGAATTCCCTCGGCCGGGTGTACTGGGGATACTCAAGCAACCCGAGAGAAAAGGAATCCTCCTCAACGGACTCCGCCTTGCCGACCATGCCGGGCACAAAGCGCGAGATCGCGTCCACCATCACCATGGCGGCCATCTCTCCCCCGGTGAGCACATAATCTCCGATCGAAATCTCCTCGTCGACGAAATGCTCTCTCACTCTCTCGTCCACCCCCTCATACCGGCCGCACACCAGGATCCAGTGTGACCGCGAGGCCATCTTCACGGCCCGCCCGTGATCGAAGACCTTTCCCTGGGGCGTGAGGAGAACCACCCTGGCATCCGGGGATTCGCCGTGCACCGATTCGATGGCACGGACGATCGGCTCCGGCTTCATCACCATCCCCTCTCCTCCGCCGAAGGGGTAATCGTCCGTCACGTGGTGCCGGCCCTCCGCGAATTCCCTGATATTGACGATCCGGACCTCGATGACCCCCCGCTCCCGGGCCTTCCCGATCAGGCTGGCCTGAAAAGGCGAGTCGAACATCTCCGGAAATATGGTCAGGATGTCAAATCGCATGATCGTCAAAGAGGCCAGGAAGAGGCTCTATGACCATGACCCTTTCTTCCAGATCGATCTTCCGGACCACCTGCTCTGTGGCCGGTATCAGAAACTCCTCGTCACCCTGCCGGGCGACGTAGACATCATTGCTCCCGGTCTCGATAATCTCCCGGATCGACCCATAGGACCGGCCGGTTTCATCCCGTACCTTCAGGCCGATGAGCTGGAACCAGTAATATTCTCCATCCCCGAGTGCGGCCAGGCTCGAGCGTCGGACCATCACCTCGCTCTCCACCATCCCCTCGGCCGCATCGATCGAATCTATGCCTTCCAACTTGAGTACGAGGGCCTTCTTGTGGGCTTTGGCTTCCTCGACTTGAATCTTGTAGGCGGCTCCGTCGACCTTTCTGAGCCACACCTCCATATGGGAGGGGGGATCATAACAGGGACCGCTGTACAGGATCACCTTGACCTGTCCTCGAATCCCCTGGGTCCTGACAACCCGCCCGATCGATATGAGATCTTCTCTTGCCGGCAAGATCATCCTGCTATTCGAGGATCTCCAGCACAGACCGCTTCCGGATCTTGGTCGATGCGGCGGATAGGATCGTTCGAATCGCTTTCGCTGTCCGCCCCTGTTTGCCGATCACCTTCCCCAGATCCTCTTGTGCCACCGATAGCTCGATCACGAGAGTCCGTTCGAGCTCAACCTCGTTGACCCGTACCTGATCCGGGTCGTCGACCAGGGCCTTCGCGATCAATTCAATGAGATCTTTCAAGTTCTCTACCTCCGCCGCGCAGTCGTCGAGCAGATGGCTACTTACTCAGCCGCGGCTTCCTCGGTCGCTTTTTCTTCGGTCACGGCTTCCTCAGTTACGGGGCGCGGCTCCTCTCTGAACATACCCTTATCTTTGAGCAGCCTGTGAACGGTCTTTGACGGAATCGCCCCTCGATCGAGCCAGACCTTGGCCTTCTCCTGGTCGACGCGCACCGCCTCCGGTTCAACGCACGGGTCGAAAATTCCGAGGGTTTCGATTATGCGCCCGTCTCTCGGGGCCCGCGAGTCGGCCACCACGATCCGGTAAAAGGGTCTTTTCTTCTTGCCCATCCGCTTGAGCCGAATTGATACTGACATCTCTTTTCTACTCTCCTTTCATACGATTTCGGTCGAAATCGCAATAGGGCGGGCCATGCCCGCCTTCTTTTTCGGAGTACAATCATAACGGCGGCCACGGGCCGCCCTATCTACATCCCGGGGAACAGGCCCTGCTTCATTCCTCTGGCGCCGAGCTTGTTCATCTTCTTTATCATTTGCCTGGCCTGGCCATATTGTTTGATCAGCCGGTTCACGTCCTGCACCGTGGTCCCGCTTCCCCTGGCGATGCGCTTTCTCCGGCTCCCGTTGAGGACCAGGTGATTCCGGCGCTCCTCTTTGGTCATGGAGTTTATTATCGCCTCTACTTTCACCATCTCCTTTTCGCCGGCCTGCAGGTCAGGCATCCCTTTCATCATCTTTCCCATCCCCGGAATCATACCAAGAAGCTCGTCGATTGAGCCCATCTTCCGGATCTGGCACATCTGGTCCCGAAAATCCTCCAGAGTAAAGGCATCCTTGCGAAGCTTCTCCTCCAGCTCAAGGGCCTTCTTCTCGTCGATCATGGCCTCAGCCTTCTCGACGAAGGTGAGGATATCGCCCATACCCAGGATTCGAGAGGCCATCCGGTCCGGATGGAAGGCCTCCAGAGCGTCCAGCTTCTCCCCGACGCCGATGAACTTGATCGGCTTTCCGGTCACGGACCGGATGGAGAGGGCCGCGCCTCCCCGGGCATCGCCGTCGAGCTTGGTGAGGATCACCCCGTCTATTTGGAGCTTCTCATTGAAATTTCGGGCGACATTGACCGAATCCTGGCCGGTCATTGCGTCCGCCACAAAGAGGATCTCCCTGGGGTCGACGGCGGCCTTGACCGCTCCGACCTCATTCATCAGATCCTCGTCGATGTGAAGTCTGCCGGCCGTATCAATGATCACGGTGTCTAGGGACCGGGCGGACGCCTGATCAACCGCCTCCCTGCACACCTGGACCGGCTCATCCTGCCGCCGGGTCCCGTGAACCGGGATTCCGAGTTGCTCGCCGAGCCGGGTGAGCTGCTCGATCGCGGCCGGACGCTTAATATCCGCGGGGACGAGGTATGGGTGTCGCCCCTTCTTCTTCAAGTGAAGGGCCAGCTTCCCGGCCGTGGTCGTCTTTCCGCATCCGTGGAGCCCCACGAGCATGATGATGGCGGGCGGCTTTCCCGAAAGGGCGAGACCGACGCTACTTTCGCCCATGGTTCGTATGAGCTCTTCGTGGACGATCTTGATGAACTGCTGCCCGGGCGTGAGGCTCTCGAGGACCTCGCTCCCGACGGCACGCTCTTTCACCGAGGCGATAAAGGCCTTGACCACGTTGAAGTTCACATCGGCCTCGAGAAGCGCCATGCGCACGTCCCGGATGGCCTCTTTGATGTTCTTCTCCGTGAGCTTACCTACCCCCCGGACCTTCTTGAAAACCGAGGACAGCTTTTCGGTCAGCGAATCAAACATCGAGTACTTGTTATCCTTACTCTTCTTCTTCTTCGACGGCCTCAGCCACGGTGGCCTCGGTCGTTATCAGGAGGCTCGACACACTTGCCGCGTTCTGCAGTGCGCACCGGGCCACCTTGGTCGGATCGATGATGCCCGCCTCCATCAGGTCCTCGTAGGTCTCGGTCTGTGCATTGAATCCGGAAGCGCCTTCGAGCTCTTTGACCTTGTTCACCACCACGGATCCATCGCAGCCGGCGTTCTGGACGATCCATCGGATAGGCTCCTCGAGGGCCCGCTTCACGATGTCGAGACCGATCTTCTGGTCATCGGCCAGCTCCAGTTTGTCGAGGGCGGCCAATGCGCGCAGAAAAGCCACACCCCCGCCCGGCACGATCCCCTCCTCCACGGCGGCCCGGGTCGCGTGAAGCGCATCTTCGACGCGCGCCTTCTTTTCCTTCATCTCCGTCTCCGTGGCGGCGCCCACATTGATCACGGCCACTCCGCCCACCAGCTTGGCGAGCCGCTCTTGAAGCTTTTCGCGGTCGTAGTCGGATGTGGTCTCTTCGATCTGG
>CAZFWM010000250.1:0-11085 GCA_964522545.1 uncultured Thermodesulfobacteriota bacterium | reverse complement strand
GGGGGAGGGATTTACCTCTTGACAAGGTGCCTTTTAATGGGTGCCTTTTAATGGGCGCCTGGGAACGCTTGCGGGAGGCTCCGCCTCCTCTATTGAATCATAGCAATCTTGTCGGCCGAATGGGGCAGAGCCCCTGTGAAACTGCGTTCCGAGGCAGAGCCTCGGAACGAGATAAAAGGCACGGCATGCCGTGCCCCTACCGTTGGATTGGATCGGCGCCGTAGCCGAGCCCCTCGACCGTGCGGCGCAGCCGGGCGGGATCGAGGTTTTCTCCCCTCACCACGGCCCTCCCGCCGTCGAGATCCACCTCCGCTGAATCGACGCCGGGGCACTCGACCAAACCCCGCTGAATGCTCTGGGCGCAGTGACTGCACGTCATCCCGGTGACCGCCAGCTCCACGGCCTGCGTACCCTCTCGTGTCGCTTCGCTGGGGGCCGGGGAATCGCTGCGGCCCAGCTTGAGCCGCAACGCCCCGGGCGCCAGCACGGCCAGCAGCACGAACGCGCAGATCTTCTTGAAGGCCTCCGGCATCATCCACGGCATATCCGGAGCGGCCTGGGTCCCCTGGATCGCGAAGATGGCGTCGAGAGCCAGGCCGGACGCCAGGGCCGCCACGGCCACCGTTCCCAAGTACACCACGGCGGTGCGCCTGCCCATCACCTTCCAGATGGTGGCGATGGCGGCCGCGTTGGTGGCAGGGCCTGTCATGAGAAAGACCAGGGCCGCCCCGGGCGAAACCCCCTTTGCGATGAGGGCCGCCGCCACGGGCACGGAGGCCGTGGCGCAGACGTAGACCGGAATCCCGAGGAGCATCATGACGAGCATCGCCGCCAGCCCCATGCCGAGAAGGCCGGAAAAAAAGTCGTCCGGTATCAGGGCGGATATGAGGCCTGCCACAATGAGGCCCACGATCAGGGCCCTTCCGATATCCCGGGGGAGAGTGACGAATCCATAGTGAAACACCCGGTAGAACCTTCCACGCCCCGACTCCCCGGAACAACACTCATCCTCGCAGACCTCCGCGGCTCCGCCGATCTCATTTTCCCCGCCCCTATCGAAGAGTGAGACGAAGGCCCCGCCGGCCAGGCCGCTCACGAGGGCCGCCAGGGGTCTGAACACGGCAAAGACAGGGCCGAGCAGGCTGAAGGTGACCAGTATGCTGTCCACGCCGGTCTGGGGTGTGGAGATCAGGAAAGCTGTGGACGCCCCGCGGCTGGCGCCGTGCCTTCGGATCGAGGCGGTCACCGGAATCACGCCGCACGAACAGAGGGGCAGGGGGATGCCGAATATGGCGGCCTTGAAAATCGGCCAGATGCTGCTCCCGCCCAGGTGGCGCTCCACCGCCTCGGGCGAGATCAGCACCGAAAGGAGTCCGGCCACGAAGAGGCCGAACAGGAGATACGGGGCCATCTCGCACAGGACACTCCAGAATTCGACGGCCATGGCCGGCAGCAACTCAGGCATTCTGATCTACCTTGTTACAGGGGCGACCGCCGGTCGCCCCTACATGTCGTCGGCGATTCAGGTAGGGGCGCGATTCATCCCCCTCGTTCCCAGGCTTTGCCTGGAAACGAGGCGATCCCGCCCCGGCCCAAGGGTTTGATGAATCAAACCCCTACAGACCGGCGCCGCACCGGCCGAGAAACTCATCCAGGTCCGTGTCGCTCCGTATTCCGAGCCGGGTGATGGCAAAGTCGTACCGGACCGGGTCGTCCGGAGCGATCTCCCTGAAGGCCTCTGTTATCTCGACCGCGGTACGCATGTCCGCCTGCTTTCGATCCGTCAGCCCGAGGGCCCGGCAGATCCTGTGCATGTGGGTGTCGAGGGGCACGATCAGCTTGGAGGCCGGCACGCCGCTCCAGCCTCCCGGATCCACTTCGTCCCGCCTCACCATCCAGCGTAGGAACAGATTGATCCGCTTGCACGCGCTCCCCCTCTCCGGCCGGGGGAGGAGGTGGCCGACACAGCCGCCGCTGCCGGAGATCAGCTCCGTCGTGAAGACCGAGACGGCAGGCAGGACCGTGGGATGGTCGTCCCGGAGTGCGGAGGTGAAGCAGGCGTGCAGGGATCCGTATCTCTCGATGACTCGCTTGGCTCCGAAGAGCATGGCCGAAAGCTCCTCGCCTGTTGCGAACCTGTGCTTGAAGCCCGAAAAGGCAGAGCGGAGCGAGTCAGACGTTGCACGCCTCAGGAAGGCCGAAGGCGAAGGCATCCGCTCAAGGACCCGGGACACACTCTTCAGGATCTGCGCGACCCTCCCGTAGGCCAGCGAGGAGGCGACGAGCCCCACCACCTCACGATCGCGGAGATCGTCGTAGTCGTAGAGAAACTCCAACGGATCCGGGTGGACGAAGGTCCGCCTGTTGTACCTGCAGTAAAGCTCATCGAGGGCTTCCCTGATGATTGGAGGCGGACCAGAGGTATTGTGCTCATGCATGCATGTATCATTCTTTGGAGAGCGCAGCCGAGATGAAACAGCTGGTCGACTCCACCTCGAAGACCAGGGTCTGTACGGTGTCGCTCGATTCGACATAATCGGTGAAGAATAGCTCCCCCTGGCCGTCCTTGTCGAGGTCCGCAATGGCCACGGCCGTAGAGAGGGCCTGTGTCGAGGGTATTGTCGTTTCGCGGCTCCAGACCGGGAGAAGCCGGTCATCCCCGATGACATCGAACACCGTGACCCGGTTGAAGGTGCTGTCCACCATCTGTGTGACGATCTCGTTCCGGCCGTCGGTGTCGAGGTCGCCTATAGCCGCATCACATTCTGCAAAGAACCCGGTGCCCTCGAAATGGGTCCACGCAACCCTGAAACGGAGGGACCCGGCCACCTGCTCGTAGAGCGAGAAATCGCACCCGGGGGAAGGGAGGGGCGGGAAGGCGACGAGGAGGAAGTCCTTTTGGCCGTCCCGGTCAATGTCGTTCGTGTCGACAAACTTGACCGTGTTCGACCCTATTTCACGTTTCCATACACGTCTGTACTCATCGTCCCCTTTGTTCTCGTAGAGGAACAGATAGGGGAAGCCGCCCATGAGGATCTCCTGCTTGCCGTCTTCATCGAAATCGTGGCCGGCCGTGTATCTCTGTATCCCCATGCCTGACTTCCCCATCCCCGAGGTACTGAAGACCTCTGTGTATGAATCGTCCGCAATGTTTTCGTGAACGGCAAAATACCCGGAGTGGGACTGCTTGCTGTAGGAAATCTCCTTGCTTCCGTCTCCGTCCAGGTCGTTGATCTCCACATGAGAGGGCCACCAGTTGTCGTACGGAACGAGCTCGAAGGGATAGGTCGAAGGATACTCGAGCTGGTCGGTCTGCTCATAGGTGCGCACCCAGAAGTCGTTGTGGGTCCGGCCGTAGACCAGTATCTCGGTGAGGCCGTCCGCGTCGCCGTCGGTCACCTGGGCGGGGATGAGCAATGTGCCCTCGCCTGGGTAAATTTCGTGGACCATAGAGAACGTATTGTCTCCGGTGCACTCGTAGATCCTGAGATTCTCCTCCCACTCCCAGGAATCACCCTCTTGGAAGATGATCTCGTAGCGCCCATCACGATCCAGGTCGATCGGATCCGGTCCGGCCAGAATATGGTCCGCGCCGTTCAACTCGGCGACCTGGACCAGGGTCCACTCTATTTGCTCCTGAACGCCGTCGCCGTCGCCGGACCGGTCGTCCGGACCGGAGGGACGAGCGAGTGGAGGGGCTTCCTTCAGCGCTTCGGAGTGAAGGACGAAACGAGCGAAGCCGTCGGCACTCCGAACGATGAGATTCTCTCCTGACCGCTCCAGGAACCGCCCGCCGCAATCGCTCACCGCCAGGAGCTCATCGGCATCGGCATCGAGAGCCCACAGGGCTGGAAGAAGAGCAACGAGGAACAAAGTCCATAGAATAACCGCCGGTGATTGACTCTTCTTTCTCATCTCTTTTCCCTCCTCACGATTTTCGCAGCTTCTCGATTCTGTCAGGCGGGATGGCTATCATGCATTTATGAAAATCAACTTTCAGAAATGCACAGCCGAGATGAAACAGCTGGTCGGCTCCGCCTCGAAGACCAGGGTCTGTACGCTGCCGCTCTCCTCGGTATAGTCGCTGAAGATAAGCTCCCCAAGACCATCCTTGTCGAGGTCCGCCACGGCCAGTGCCGGATAGAGGCCCTCTGACGAGGGCTTTGTCGTTTCGCGGCTCCAGACCGAGCGGAGCACGTCATCCCCTATAGCTTCGAACACCGTAACCCGGTTAAAGTTGCTGTCCACCACCTGCGCCACGATCTCGCCCCGGCCGTCTGCGTCGAGGTCGCCCACGGCCGCCTCGCAGTCCCCCCAGATCCCGGTGCCCTCGAAATGCGACCACACGACCTCGAAATCGAGCACCCCTCCGTCCACCTTCTCATAGAGCGAAAAATCGCACCCGGTGGAAGGAAGGGTCGGGAAGCCGACGAGGAGGAAGTCACTCCGGCCGTCCCGGTCGATGTCGCCCGTGTCGATCAGCCTTTCCACATTCGGCCCCGCGGCATATTCCCATATGCGGGTGTACTCATCGTCCCCGTCATTCTCGAAGAGGTAGACCATGGGTATGCCGCCCATGAGGATCTCCTCCTTGCCGTCTTCATCGAGGTCGAGACCGGCCGTGTATCTCTGGATCCCTGCGCTCCCCAGCCCCAGTGAGGTGCTATAGACCTCTGTGTACGAATCGTCCGAAACATTCTCGTGAACGGAAAAATAACCGGTGTGGGACTGCATGCTGTAGGAGATCTCATGACTTCCGTCCCCGTCCAGGTCGTCGATCTCCGCATGAGAGGCCCACCAGTTGCTGTACGGAACGAGCTCGAAGGAATAGCCCGATGGATACTCGAGCAGGGCGTCCTGCTCGTAGGTGCGCACCCAGAAATCATTCGAGGTTCGGCCGAAAATCAGGATCTCCAAGAGGCCGTCCGCATCGCCGTCGGCCACCTCTGTGGGGTAGATCGATGAGGACCCGCCTATGTAAATGGTGTGGACCAGAGAGAAGGTGTCATCCCCGGTGCTCTCATAGATCCATAGATTTTCGGCCCAGGAATCATTTTCAGTGAGGATGAGCTCGTAACGCCCATCACGATCGAGATCGATCGGCGCCTGCCCCGCCAATATGTCGCGCGAGCCGTTCAGCTCGGCGATCTGGACCAGGCTCATCGCTCTAAGCCCTTGAAGGCTGTCGCCGATGCCGGACCGTCCGTCCGGGCCGGAGGGACGGGCGAGCGGAGGCGCTGCCTTCAACGCTTCGGGGTGGACGACGGAACGAACAAGACCGTCGGCACTCCGGATGATGAGATCCTCTCCCGACCGCTCCAGAACCCGCCTGCCGCAGTCGCTCACAGCGAGGCGATCATTGGCATCGGCATCGAGAGCACATAGAGTTGGAAGAAAAGTAACAGGGATAAAAGCCCAGAAAATAACTCCTAGTGACTGACTTTTCTTTTTCATCTTTTTTTCCCTCCTTTACATTTTCGTATATTCCATTTTAGTCAGATGCTTTCATGAGTCAACTCCGCCCGAGAATATTCAGTGATGTCCTCAAGCCCATCGCCGAAAGTCGTAACAAGTACTTCCAGCGTATCGATCAGCTCGGTATTCCCAGGACAGACCTTCCGGAAACAGATGTCGCCGATATGGACCTCTCCGAGGCTCCCGGGCTCCCTGATGGCTAAAATATGAACCCTGCCCGTGGTCCATGTAGATGGGTGGGAAATATCATTGAGGCCGAACCATCTGGAGCTTGGGATATATCCGCCTACGACCGCAATGCTCTCATCCCATTCGATAGCCACGGCAAGAGCGCCTGCCGTCCGCTCCTCGCCCTCCTCATCCAGGGGTATGACGGTCACCGATACATATTCACATGGTGGAGGGATTGTCGTTGTTGTTGTGGTTATGCTTGTGGTTGTTGTCGTGGTCGTGCTTGTGGTTGTGCTTGTCGTAGTCGTGCTCGACGGTAGAATCGTAGTCGTGGTTGTTGATTGAGGCTGCGTGGTCGTCGTCGGCGTCCCGGTATCGACCCATTCAAGGACAACAGCCTTTGGGTCCCAGGCTACAAACAGTGCGGAATAAATCATTATCCAATCCATAGAGGGGAAGGCAAAGGCGATGAGCATATCGATGGGGGGATCAGTCGCCGGCTGTGCAACGGACCAAAGCCTGACGACCTGGACCGTCGGGTATGTCAGAAGCAGGAACGTCTCCCACCTGGCCTGCTCCGGCGCTCCCAGGGTAAAGTCCAGACTGAGCTTATCTTGTCCGTAAGAAGCATCCAGCTCCAGGCAAAATTCAGCGCAGCCCGGATCGCCGTCGTCGACAAGGCCGTCGCAGTCCTCGTCAACACCGCCCTCGCAGATCTCGACGGAACGCGGATTCACCTTTGGATTGACATCGTCACAATCATATCCTTCGCAGGCCACATCGCCAAATCCGTCCATGTCCCCATCCCAGCAATCAGGATACTCATGCGCCCCTATATCGAAACCAGCCCCCTGCGGCCTCACGGCTCCGTGTGTGTCTGTGTGTATCCCTGCCTCTGTGCCCGAATCGATGCATGGTGAACGAAACGTGAGGTGATAGTCGCCTCCCCCTAAAAAGAGCGGATCTGAGCCGATATTTCCCTCTCCCGGCCATCCTCCCTGCACGTCGGAGTACATGACGACAGCGGATGCCGTAACCGTATATATCTCCGGACCAAAGGGAGCTGAATTCCCCCACAAGATGCTGTTCACGATCAATGGAGAGGAGTTACGGTAGGAGCAGATTCCGCCGCCGCCGATAATGGCGGTATTACCTGAGATCGTGCAGTGGGTGATCGTCGGATCGGAGTCGTCGCAGTAGATCGCGCCGCCGTATCCAGAGACGTTTCCCGAGATAATACAGTTCGTGATCTCAGGCGATGAACCTGACTCACAAATGATCCCTCCTCCGCGGGAACTCGATTTGTTGCCCGAGATCGTACAGTTTGTGATTGTGGGAGACGAAGAACAGCAATAGATGCCGCCGCCGTGACAGACTCTGCCATTACAAATCGTGAATCCATCGATGACCGAATCCTCTGTCTCACCGCCGGCAAACGCAACGGGCCTCCTTTCCTCTTGGTTCCCATCGATGGCCGTTGCTTCAGCCCCGGCTTCACTCCGGACCGTAATGGCTTTGCCGAGGAAGTTGATGCTCTCCACATATGTGCCAGGGGCGACAAGACAGCTGTCGCCGGCCACAGCATTTTCAATGCACTCTTGGATCGTTGGATAATCAGCCGGCACGTGGATCGTAGCGGCGAGGGTCGGATAAGCAGAGCGGGCTAATATGTAGAGGGCCATAGGGCCAAATCGGGCGATCCACTTCATTGTCTCCTCCTCGTATAGTTCTAATTAATTATACGAGGAAAATCCTTAAAACATCCCCTTGGAAAAAAATCTTAGCGGCAACGTGTTGGATGGCGTCAGATAGGGTCGAACGATACGTTGAGGGCTGATGTGGTAATAGCTGATGAAGGGAGTGATGCTGTAGTATCAGTCTTTCGCCGGCGTTTCCTCTTCGGGCAGGGGTCTCAGCCAGCGTTCCCGCATGGTACCGTACAGCTCGTTCCATCTCCTGACCTGTTCCCCGTCGAGCACCGCCTCCACCTCTTTCCGTAAGGTCTCGAATTCCGCTTCGACCAGTGGGCGAAATTCGCGACGAAGCGAATCCCGCGCCATGTATCGCCGGACGATGACCGCCCGAACCTCCCGGGCTTGTTCGTCGGTCAGATCCAGTCGATTCTTAAGCCGGTCCGTTATCCGGATGTGCATCTCTTTGGGGTGCTCGGAAGCGTACATCACGCTGTCCCAGAGGAACTTAAACGTAATCCCGCTGCCGATCACAATCCCGCACATCAGGATCAAAAAACCCAGGATAACGGCGCGAATTCTGCTCCGGGTCGGCCGGGGAAGCGGACGGAGAGAAGCTGCATCCGATTTCACAATCTCCTCCTCGTAACAGTTTAGCCATCTGAAGTGATGGCTACACTTCATTGAAAATTGGAAATTTGAAATTGATAAATGCAAATTTTTAGGTAATTTTATCGCCTCAATTTACAATTTGAATTTTACAATCTCCAATCTACAATTCTGCTTTCATGGTACCACCATGGGCATCAGTTGGAACAGGGTCCTGAGCGGATCTTTGATGGTATAGAGGAGGTATCCGATAAAGCCGAGGGCCGCGATCGCCACCGCCGAAGAGCCCAAGGCGAAGATCGCCAAAGGCCTTACCAGGGAGTCCTCCCTTTGCCAGAGGCGATGGAGCACCCCCGGGGCCGCATCGACCCGCGGCGCCTCCTCTTCGCGCGCCCGTGCGGCCAGCTCTTCCAAGGATTTGAGGGGATCACGCTTGTCTATGGGATCGTTCATGGGATTACCTCTCGAAACCCGCCTCTTCCAGCAGGGCTCTCAGCTTCTTCCGTGCACGGAAGGACCGCACCTTAACTACGGTGCGGCTCCATCCGGTCTGCTCGGCGATTTCACGCGTGTCATACTCTTCAAAGTAGAAAAGAGTCAATACCAGCCGGTCCTCCGGCGGGAGCTGCTTCAGCAGTCGATATAGGAGCTCCGCCGCCTCGAAGGGGGCCTGCTCGGCCTTAGACTGAGAGGCTCGTGACAGTGATGCGGCCGGGTCCCATTCGGCGAGAGCCGATCGCCTGCGCCGGTCGCGGGCCTCGTGTTTGCAGTGACGGTATCCGACGCGCGTGGCGATCCGGAGCAGCCAGTGCAGAAACGGCGCCCTCTCACGAAAGCCTGCGAGGCCGAGGAATGCCTCGACAAAGACGTTTTGCACCAGCTCCCCCAGGACCTGCTCGTCCCGGGTAAATCGCCACATGTGGGTCGCCACTCGCGTCTCATATCGTTTCACCAACCGAGCATAGGCATCCGCATCGCCGTCGAGACTGGCCTGGATATCGAGCCGGTCCTGATCTGAAACTGTTTGGTCCAACCGATGCCCTCTCCCACCTGCATAGCAATGTCAGGCGCATGGGCACAGCATGCCGTGCCCCCACGCCTGAAATAATACGATCTCCCGCCTAATCAATCAATTGGCCGCCAGCCACTCACGCCCCTGCGGACAGGCCGAACATGGCGATCGCCAGGGCCGCCAGCACAATAACGAGTCTCCTTCGACTTCCCTTCATTGTTCCAACCCTCCTGATTAGAGTGAAATACAGAATGGTCCGGCCCGTAATGCTTCGATCAAAAGCCGGGCGCCCCATACACCCTAATAGTGGACGCAAGAGCCCTGGCGGTTACAAGGGGAATTGAGATTTGTGCCATTCGGTCTCAATTTTATTGATCTGCCTCTTCCGAAATGTCATTTCGACCGAAGGGAGAAATCTTAAAGTCGGCCTGGACTTGTACTCCATTGAATCCGCACTGAAAGCGCGGACTTCTCTTTTTCTTGACAAACCTTGTAAGGTACTTAACTTGAATGGAGGGCCCACGACAATAGGAAGGACAAGATATGAAACTACTGATAATCGCAATAATACTCTCTCTCGGAACAGGAGCACCGGCATTCGCCCAAGCTAAACCGACATCGCCGACTACCGATGAATTCGATGTGATAATGAGTGCCGCCATTGCCGTAAACGGCCAGGTTCCCCCTGGGAGCGACCGGGTGAGAGCGGTCGATTTGAAGACCGCCCTGGAAAACGGAGATCCCTCTGATGATTCCTTGATCGTGGACGTACGGTCCTATCCCGAGTACTCCGCCGGCCACATCCCCGGAGCAATCAACATACATTACAGGGACCTGGGAAAACCGAGCGCACTGAGCGATCTGGACTCTACGCTGGCGGCCCATGTGGCGGCCGGCAAAATGGACGAGCTCGTCGTCTACGGCAACACCCACCATCTCGGCCTGTTGGTCGCCGCCTACCTGACGGCAACCCAGGGCTATCCTGCCATGAGCCTCAACGACGGGTTTGCCGAGTGGACGGCCGATGAGGCGGCGGCTCCGGGGAGGTTCAAGGAATGTACGACCTTCGACTCCGACGGCAAGGGAATCTATCCGGCCGGCTGTACGTCCAACGACTTCCCCACCACTACCGCCGACGCCATTGACGCAGCCACCCAGAGCGGCGCCGGCTATCCTGAGATCGACTGCATACCCTCGCCGGCCACTTCCGGCGACCTGGCCGAGATTGCGCGGTGCATGTACGACGCCAGGTTCGGCGACCCGGACAAACCGGGTATCCGAATAGCCTCGGCAGCTCTCTACGACCTCCTCAACGACGCCGATCCACTCAACGACCCGTACATCCTGAGCAACAGAGGCACCTTCTGGGATCGCCCGATCTGCACCGTCCCGGGGGCCTATTACGCCTATGGCCACATCCCCGGCGCCGTGGGCGTCGACTGGTGCAGCGGAATCGATAGAGAGGAGTTGAGAACACTCGATGCCACCGATTTCATCCCCATGGACGCCTTGGTGGTGCACCACTGCTGGGCGGGCGTATCAGAGCTGTACGGCGCTCTCTGGTACAACCTGCTCGGCTACTCGACCGTAAGCCTGGACTACGGAATGAACGGCTGGACCATCGACAGCACAGTCCGCCAGGTCACCATCAGCGCCGCTGCGTGGTATCCCAACGACTTCGCCTACGACACTACCCCGACCCTGTCTGTTCCAACCACGGACAAACCGACCTACCTTGTCGGCGATCTCGTCCAGGTGAGCTGGAGCGCAATCCCAGCCCCCACTCAGCCCGAGTACGTCATGATGGAATTCTACAACGAAACGGACGCCGTCACAGAAGAGCTCACAGCCCTCCCCCCATCCGCAACCTTCTACGCCGGACACCTTGTGGTGGCCTCTGAAAGCGGCGATCAAATCACGATGTTCATCTATTACGCAGATGATGCATCCGACAAGCACGGCGACCCGGGTACAAGCGATGAGGTCTCGACTTCTATCGATGTGGTATTGGCGGGGTGTTTCTTGTCCACGGTACGGATCGCGGGAGAGTAGGGGCGCGATTAATAGCGCCCCGGGCAAGCTGGGAGGAACGCCCGAATTAAAAAAGAATAAAATTAATGAAATTTG
>CAZFWM010000249.1:0-11109 GCA_964522545.1 uncultured Thermodesulfobacteriota bacterium | reverse complement strand
ATTAGGAGAGTGTTGATAAAGGTTCGATACAGAGGAAAGATATCAGCACGATATGTATGTGAAGATATTTGCTCCATACCTTGAGTTTGTGTAAAATCAACGTATTAACAAGCAAGGTTGAATCCACGAAAGCTCCAGATATTTTCACGATACCTGGAATTCTTTGACAGAAAAATTCTTTTGTACTTTTTCATAAAAATGTGGTATGAATAATATTGATAAGAAGCTCGGATAGGTCGGGCAAAAAAAAGGAGGTGCAAAGATGAAAAAGGCAGCAAAGATTGTATCGGTTCTATTGGTCGTCTTCTTGCTGGGCGTTTTTTCCACTCAAAAGATTTTTGCAGGAGAGGAAGGTTCCAAGGGATTCATCGAATGGATCTATGGGGTGATTCAATACTTCATCGGCGAGCATGATCAGAATCCAGATGCTCATGAGGGCATATTGCATTATATTCATTCTAACGTAATGGACTTCGGAGCTATTCCTGGAGACGACATCAACGATCATGATGCATTTGTCGCCGCGATTGAAGATGCCGGTGAGGGAGGCACTATATTTGTTCCCATGCCTGAGGCGCGAAGCGACGCATACCTTGTCGACCACATTGGATTGCTCTCAGGTCAGACTTTACTCGGCCCAGGTCGCGGCTCAGTCATTATTCGTGCTTTCACGCCTCGGAATGGATCTGGCGTTCGTCACCGGGATGACCAAAGCTTTGTATTGGAAATTCGCGTGAGCGGGCTCAGCTTTGAAAACTTCCAATATGGCATCGATGCGCGAGGCGTATATGAGTCACACTTCGAGGATATCGAGCTCGTAGGAAATACGGTAAACGTAATTCTTGGCAACATTCAGGGCCAAGAGGCTGGAAGTATATGGGACGTGTTTGATCGCATCAAGATGGCAGCTGCTCGTGAGCGGGATCTAATGGTCGACTGCTACGATGCAGGCCCCGTGCACCTCAACACATTTAATAACTGCCAGTTTGAAACAACAGGCAACCCGCCACTTTTCAGGGGATGCGGGGGAAATGGACTGGCAGGCAATAGCTTCAGAGGCAGTGAGTTCCGAAATGGAATTTCCATCGGTAATGTTTCAAGCATCACTTTCCACTCAAACTACTTCGAGGGTGGCATCCGTCAGATCGAGCTTGGGGGTCTCAGAGGCGCCTCTATCGCCGGTAATTATTTCAATGATTGGGGAGAGGCTGGAATCTGGATCACCAGTAACGGGGTTGTCGGTGTCGAGATATCTGGAAACTCCTTTTATGGTCGTCCCATTGAAAGGCCACCAGCTATTAAAGTTGTCGAAGAGGGAGAGGTAACGTGCGGCAACATCCATGTTTTGGGGAACGCCTATACAGACGCCAACCCATTAGAGGATGTAGTTGACTGCGTAACGCAACTATAAATATGTTTGAGACACCATCTCATTCGGCTCTGAATTGGGGGGGGGATAGCAAATTATTAAAAACAACATAACATCTGCAAATCATTAGAATTCTGGAGGGCCGAAAACTCACGATCACTATTATCTATCGTTATAGCCATGCTTTCGAAAATATTCACGCTTTTATTTCGATATCTTTATACGCCTTCCTCACCGTTCCCCGGCTATTCCGTAAAGGTCATCCCTATCATATGACTCCTTTGCATGAATTGTAGCGATTCCGCTACAATTCATGCAAAGAGATTTTGGAGACAATCAGCACCACCTCGACTGCAATAGCTCCCCTGCAATTGCATCATCCCTGCCGGCCAAAGGCCGGCTCCACTCTTTTTGTCACGTCCCGCTGTGACAAAAAGAGCAGGCGAGCTCGCAGGCGCGGCAGTAATACACGAGACCCCTCCCCTCCCCCCTTTTCACGTCATCATCCATCTGGTCGTAGCACGCGCTTCGATCGAAGCGTCCCGCGTCAAAGGCCCCGCGTGGACATGCATGCACGCAGGGGGCGCTGCAGCCTTCGCACGGATCGTCCTCCTGGAAAGGAGCGCTCTCGAGCTCGGCGACGGTCCAGAGGGCGCGCAGCCTCACGCGGGGGCCTCGGCTCGGGGTGAGGAGCAGGTTGTTCTTGCCGATGCGCCCGAGGCCAGCGCACGCGGCCGCGTCCTTGAGCGGAATCCCGCCGTGACGGAGACCGTAAGGAAGGAGTCGCGAAGGGAAGCCGGCGTCCCGGAGGCGGCGCGCGATCCGTTCTCCCTCGGCCGCGAGGGCCAGGTCCGCGGGGGAGCCTTGGGGGCCCCAGGAGTCCTCTTCGGGGTGCTCCAGCGGCCGGGCGAGCACGATGAGCGAGCGCATTCCCTGCGGCGGCTCGATCCTGGCGCGGCCCGCCAGTCTCTCTTCGATGTCGTCGCTATGGACTGATGCGATGATGTACTCGGAAGGGACTTCGAGGAGGCCGGGCACGGTCACTCGATCCCGTAGACCTCGAGCCAGCACGAATCCCACTCGATCCGGAATCCGTCCGGGCTCCCGGCGGCCTCCCCTTTCACGCGTACGGCCAGGCTCTCGATCTCGGCCGGGGTGAGGGGGCCCAGGGAGGTGCTCACCTCGCGGTAGAGGGGCTGGTCGGGATAGACGAGAACCCGGGCGAACTCGAGCCCGGAGGAGCCCACTATGGGAACGATCCGGTCCCAGTCGAGGATCGAGGACCAGGGCGTAAAGGTCCCGTCCACGGAGGCCTCGAAGCGGTAGACGTCGTCGGCAGGCGGAGCGCTGGTCCTGTAACGAACGCACACGATGACATCGTCGATCACGGTAATTCCGGGTGCGGTAAAGCCTGCGACCCGGAGCTCGTGATCCCCTGCGTCGATCCGGGCGGGCAGGTCGTCCGCCGTGTAGAGTGCGGTCTCATCCGTGGCCCCGCCCGTGAGGTCCGTAAAGGATGAAGGGAAAAGGGTCTCCAGGTGCTCCATGTACCCGAAGTTGCAGTCCATCACGCTCTCGGTCCCGAACTCGACGCCCCCCACGGCCTCCCAGAGCTTTTCCGTGATCACCTCGTAACCGAGATCGTTCGGGTGGATTCCATCCGAGTGGATGAGGTCCGGAAACCCGAAGAAGCTCAGCCGCTCCACGTCGAAGTGGCGGAATTCCGCCCAGACCTCGGCGATGGCGACCCTTCGCCGCTGCCCAAAGGCCACGCGGCGAATCATGTGGTTCAGCATCGCGACCCCCACGTCATAGAGAGGATCGCCCCCCTGAGCCGGGTCGTATTGGGTGTTGAGCACGATGTCGGCTTCAGGAAGGGCGGAGACCAAGGAGGAGAGGATCTCCTGCAGGTTCTGGCGCGCCTCCACCAGGACCTCGACGAAATCATCCAGCGTAGTCACACCCATCAGGTCGTTTCCGATGATGGAGAGGGTGACCAGGTCGGCCCCGGCGTCCACGGCCGACCAGACTGTATTGGTCGGGTAGGCCCGTATCAAGAGGTCCGTGGTCCGCCAGCCGCCGATGGCCTGCTTGTGGAGCACCACGTTCGGATTGATCGCGGCCAGCCGCCCGGTCACGGTCTCCACGTAATCGCCCAGGACCACGATCGAATCTCCCAGGGCGACGTGCTCGACCGGATCGGAGGGCGAGGCCTCGCGCAGGCGATCGGCCAGGTATCGTGTGTTGGAGAAACGGTGGAGGCCCACGGGGAAGCGTTCAAGGTCCTGGCCAAAGTCTTTCGAGGATGTGAGACGATGGCCGTCCGGGTCGACGGCGTCGATGAGGTAGGTGCCCGCCTGGATCGACCCGAAGGTATAGCTCCCATCCGGGCCGCTCAGGACCGCGCGGTCCACCGTCCCGGAGGGATTCACTCCATAGAGCCAGACCTCCTCGCCGGCCAGCCCCCCTTCCAGCGAGCCCGGTTGTCCGTCTCCGTCATGGTCGTACCATGCCTTCCCACCCAGGGTCGGATCACAGGCGGCGAGGAGGAAGAGGCAGGCAAACCCCAACGTTGCGTAAAGTCGAAGGCTCATCTCTCTCCCCATCATCCCGGGAGGGGATTAAAAGGTCAGGGCGGTTCGGAACCCGAGATAGTGATAGCTGTAACTTGGGTGCCCCTTGTCACGGAAGTAAGAGAGCAGGTATTGATCCATGCTCCCGAACGATCCGCCCCGGTAGACATGGTCCAGCCCGCAGACGGGGCCCGTCGGGTCGGTCTGAGGATTCTCGGAGAGCTTGTTGTACCAGTCGTTCATCCACTCCCACACATTCCCCGCCATATCAAAGGCGCCCAGGGCGCTTGCCCCCAGGGGATAGCTCCCCACAACGGTTTGATGGGTGCCGTCGGGATTCGTAATGCAGTAGTCCCCGTCGTAAAAGTTCGCATATTCGCACGTGGGAGCGACCTCTCCCCACGGGTAGGTACGCTCATCGTCGTACCGGACCACGTACTCCCACTCGGCATCCGTGGGAAGGCGATAGCCATGCGTCCCGTAGACGTCGCACTCCCAGGTGACGTGGTCATAGAGGGGCGTCAAACCCTCCATCATGCTCAACCAGTCGCAGTAGCAGGCTGCTCCGTACCAGGTCACCTCGACCACCGGATAATCCTCTTTTCCCGGCAGTACGGAAAACAGGCCTTCCGAAAAGGAGATCAGACAGTCGGGATCAACCATGTCGAGGAGCTCTTCCCCGCTTTCCGAATCGATCGAGCTCTCGGGCGAAGCCAGAACATAGTCTTTATCAAAGGCCCACTGGAGGGCATCCCGATACTGGGCGTTGGTCACCTCGTGGGGAGAGATGTAGGTGTCATGGGTCAGGGTCACTTCGTGGGGCGGATCGAACATGGTGATATGACTCATCTCGAACGAGCCCGAAGGGGCGCAGACCATCTCCTCCGGCTCCAGGAGACACGTGGCGCTGCATCCGTCACAGCCCTCCAGGTCTCCGTAGTCGCACTCCTCCCCGTCATCGATGATGCCGTTGCCGCAGAGGGTCGGCTCGCAGCTTTGCTGCTCGCCTCCCATCAGGCAGATCATCAGGAAAATGGCCAGGGCGGAGAGGGGATAGAAATATGGTTTTTTCATCATGGATCCTTTATTTTGCGGCTTTGGAAGTTCGATCGGTGTTTCTTTCTTGTACTTACAGTTATAATATTTTACCATAATTATAAAAATTTACCATTACCTCCAAGAGCATGCAATATAGTTGAAAATTTATTCCGAATCAATCAATTCACCGGATCGGCAGACCGAACTCAGGCGGGTTTCCATTGGAGTCTTTTCCATTTGTCCACCACCTCCCGATCGTCACCCCCACACTCCCCCCCCACCCTTGCACCAACAGCTTCCTCGTGGGCCGCGATGATCTCATCATAATCGACGCGGGCGTTTTCATGGACGAGCAGATCGACGAGCTCCTCCGATATGTCGAGAACATCGGGGGGAGCCGCATCTCCCGGCTCATCTGCACCCACCGCCACATAGACCACGTGGCCGGCGCAGCAGATCTCCGGGCCAGGCTCGGCCTGGCCGTGGGGCTGCACGCCGAAGCCGCCCGGAGGGCCGAAGGCCTCGAGGCGGACTTCACATTCGAGGACGGGGATTCGATTTCCTTTGGCGATTCAGCCCTCCGGGTGATCCACACCCCGGGGCACTCGGCAGGCCACGTGTGCTTCCTGTTCGAGGAAGAGGGGATCACGGGGGAAAAGGGAATCCTTTTCACCGGCGACACGATCCTCGGGCTCGGCTATGTGATCATCGTCCCCCCCGAAGGTGACATGGCCGTCTACCTCGACTCCCTCGAGCGCCTCCGCCGCCTCCCGCTGCGTGCGATCTGCCCGGGCCACGGGCCCCTCATCCGGAATCCGACGACCGTCATCGAAGAGTACATCTCTCACAGGCTGGCCAGGGAGGGCAAAATCCTCTCCGCGCTCCGCAGCTCAGAGAAGACGATCGAGGCCGTCGTGGCCGACGCCTACGACGACACACCCGACGAGATGCACCCTCTCGCTCATTTCTCCGCCCGGGCACACCTGATCAAGCTGATTCGGGAGGGAAAGGCGGTGGAGGTGCCGAGAGGGGGAATCCTCCTTTACGCTTTGTCTCCCTGATAATTCCGCAACCAAAGTCAAAACAGGAATAATTCACCACAGAGGACACAGAGAGCACAGAGAAAGAAAGAGTTTGATTTCATTCATTCCCTCTCTGTGAACTCTGTGTCCTCTGTGGTTGGAAAATCTTTTTCATAGGCTTCATAGATTTCCTCCTCTGCGTCTCTGCGCCTCTGCGTTAAATCTCTTCTGCCGTTGGTCCGCTCAAGCCCTGCGGCGCCTCCGATAGAACCCGAGGAATCCGGCCAGGCCGGCCCCCATCATCAGGGCGGCCGAGGCGAACATCATCCGGAAGTCCGTGGAGGCCACGATCTGCCCGCAGCTCCAGGCGCCGCCCGAATACCCCCCCTCGTAGGCGACGTTGATCAAGGCGATGGAGCGGCCCCGGGTCTCCCGGCTCGATTCCTCGATAGCGATCGTGTTGAAGGCCGGGCCCATGGGGCCGAAGCTGAATCCAAAGGCCGCCGCTATTATTACGATGTGCCAGAAAGACTGGACATACCCCATGGCGGCCACGCTAACGGCCGAGCAGATCACGGAGACGATGATCACCCGGGAGGGCCCGACCCTGTCGACCAGCCGGGCGAGCCCGATTCGCGAGGTCAGGGCGGCCAGGGTCGCCGCCACGTAGAGTACGCTCACAGGCCCTATGTCAAGGGACTTTATAAAGACCGGAGCGAAGCTCAGCAGGGCTCCCTCTCCCAGGGCAAACCCCAGGCAGACAATGATCAGGCCCAGAACGTTGCGCCGGGCCAGCAGCCCGCGGTACCCGGCCCCGGACCGCTCCTCTCCGGCGTGATGCGGAAAGCGCATGAACAGGGCCGGGACTGCGGTGAGCATTGCGAGCAGTCCGGCCAGGCCGAGATAGGCCGTGTAGCCCATATCGTTGATGATCCACTCCGTGGTCGGCGGCATGAGGACGCTCGCACCCAGGGTCGCCACGCCCGAGAACATGAAGACCCTGCCGCGGTAAGAAGGCGGCGCCAGGTCGGCCACGGCGCCCAGCAACGAGACCGAGGCCGACGCGACTCCCGCGCCGTGGAGAAACCGGAGCCCCATGAGGACCATCGCGGCGCCCGTCCCCCGTTCGACAGAGCCCGGTTCCCCGGAGAACCACAGGATCATGACCGCCGGCACGGCAAGGCTGATGGCACACCCGGAGAGCACAAAGAGCCGCCTGCCGTACCGGTCGCACAGCCGGCCGAAGATCGGCTGGGTCAAAAGGGAGCCCAGGGGAAACGCGCCCATCACCCACCCTACCCACTTCAGGCCCACCATGTCCTCGATATAGAGCGGGAAGAGCAGAAAGGAGGTGATGTGAGAAAAGAACAGAAATAGCTGGGCCAGGACGAGGATGAAGTCCCGGGTCCAGATGGCGCCGCCCGCGTCCGGCCCGGGTTCGGCCGGTGCCGGGTCGGTCACTGAAGGCGCTCCGGGAGGTGAGCCGCCTGGGCGGCGGCCATCTCGCGGTAGATCTGGCCGGCTTTCTTCCCCGAGGGGACGAGTGGATTGGCTGCGAGCGCACGGACCGCGTCCAGGCGCGAGCCGCTCCATGCGGCCCGGGCCGTGAGGAGCTGGTATTCGGCCAGGTGGCGCAGGAGGTCCATGACCTCACCCGGGAGAGACCAGGCGCCCGCGGGCTCGGCGCGCCGCCGGCCCAGGCGCACAGGCACCTCGACCACGCACTCGGCCGGGAATCCCCCCAGCGCACCGCGGTTGGGCACATTCAGGATGAGAACCTCGCCCGCGTCCCCCAGGACCGAGCCCATCACATCCACTGCAAAATCCCCGAATTCCCCACCGCCTCGTACCTGCCCGAGAACAGGCCGCCCGGCCCGAACCTGCTCTCGGTAGCCCGCGAGGACGGGTGGCAGCTCGTCTTCTATGATCACCTGGGCGCGCGTTCGTCCGGAGGCCCTCTGCTCCTGGAGCATCTCGTCATGAAAGCAATAGTACTGGAGGTAGGATGACGGCATTCGACCGTATTCGACCGCGAGCCGGAAAAGCCTCTTGATCCGGCCCGTCACGGCCGGATCGTCGAGCACCCGGTCAAGGGCCTCCCTCATCATGGCCACGGCGTCGCCCCCCTCGATCTCGAACCGCGCGGACCAGTTGGCGTGGTTCAGTCCCGCGGTCTCGAGGGCAAACCGGGCCCCGGGCATTCCGAGAGCCGTGGCCGCGGCGCGGGCGTCGCTCACGGGCTGGTCGCACATCCCGACGATCGGCACATCCGTATGAAGCGTCACGGCCTGGGTAACGATGTTCGTGGGGTTGGTGTAGTTGAGCAGAACGGCCCCCGGGCAGACCCTCTTCATGGTCTCCGTGAGCTCCTGCATGACCGGGATCGTGCGAAGGGCCATGAAGAATCCGCCCGGCCCGATCGTCTCGTGGCCGATGATGCCGTGCCGGGGCGGGATGCTCTCGTCGAGGTGGCGCGCCTCGAAGCCCCCCATGCGGAAGGTGGTCAGCACGATCTCGGCCTCGTCCAGGGCCTCGGCCGGATCCAGGGTCCAGGAGATCTTCACCTTGGAGCCGCCGGCCTCTGCGAGCCGCCGGCAGAGGAGGCCGATGAGCTCGAGGTTCTCCGCGTCCACATCCATCAGGGCCAGGTGGATCCCGGCAAAGTCGGGTGCAGCGAGGACGTCCCGCACCAGGCCCGGACAGTAGGCGCTCCCCCCTCCGATGATTGCGATTTTTGTCTCTTTATTATCCGCCATGTAAATATCCAGAGAACTCATTCAGATAAATTCACCACAGAGGACACAGAGGTCACAGAGAGAGAATGAATGATAGCTATCTGTTCCTTTCTCTGTGACCACTGTGTCCTCTGTGGTTGAAAAATCTTTTTCATAAGCTCCACGGCTCTCCCACACTGCGACTTCGCGACCACATTGTGAAAATCGTCTAACAGGCAATGCCTGCTGTCTCGTCACGACTTCTACGCTTCCCCCATCTCTTCCATGAGGGTTGCGCGGTCCGGGGCGGCTGCGGCGCCGCCGGGGCGCGTCACCGAGAGCCCCCCGCAGGTGTTTCCCGCGCGAAGGGCCCAGTCGACCGGCCGGTCCCGGAGACGGCCGAAGAGGTATCCCGCGTTGAAGCAGTCCCCTGCCCCGGTTGTGTCGATCGCGTCCACGGCCATTGCCGGCGCCTCGTATCGCTCTCCCTCACGACGGGCGACCGAACCATCGGGGCCCAGCTTCACCACGACCTCGGCCACATGATCGGCCATCATGTGGATAGCCTTGTCGAGGTCGTCCGTCTCCGTGAGGTCGATGAGCTCGGATCGATTGATAATGACCAGGTCCATCCTGCCGAGAAGCCGCCGGGTGCGCTCTGCTGAGATCGGCTCCGGGATGCACTGGGTGTCCATCGAGACCAGGGCACCCGCCTCACGGGCCCCTTCGACTAGGGCCTCGAAGTCCATGGCATCCCGGATCGATCCGAAGTGCAGGCACCGGGTGCTTCGCGCCGCCCGGGCCCACGGCTCCGGAACCTCCCGGCGCGCCCCCTCTCCGTCCGGCGTGTCGACGTAAGAGGCAAATGCGCGGTCCTCGGGAAATGAGAGGGAGACTGTGATGGCGCGTTCCGGCCCCGGTCGCTCATCGATGAGATCATCCTGAAGGCCTCTCTCGAGGATCTCGGCTCGGATGAAGCGGCTGAAGAGATCGCTGCCGAGCTGAGCCGCCAGCCCCACGCGCAGGCCGAGGCGCCGCATCGACTCGGCCGTTATGAAGGAGCCGCCGGCCGCGATCTCCAGCCCGGAGGCGAATGTCTCCTCTCCCAGGACCGGCATCTTCGGAAGGCCTGTGAAGATCATGTCGAAGAAAGGCCTGCCCACGACGACCACGTCGTAGTCATAGTTAATTGTTTCACTCATCTCCTCTCCAAAAATTGGCCTCTGAGGAACCCAGGAAGGGAATTCCTAAAAAAGACTGATTATTTTATTTGTAATTTCGACCGCTTCCTTTGTCATTTCGACCGCAGGGAGAAATCTTATCTTTTCGAAATATGCACTCGAAAAGATTTCTCGCTTCCCCTTCGCTTCGCTCAGGGCTTCGGCTCACCGAAATGACAAGAATACGATACTCGCTATTGGCATATTATCATTGATATTTTTTCCTGGGTTCCTGGGTTCCTCAGAGAAAAATCAACTACGGATTGTCACCAAGATCGAAGATATCGCGCGGGCCGTCCTTGTAGTCGAGGGTGGTGTCCACTTCGCGCGCTTTGTCCGGGGGCATGGGGAGAAATTTCCCCTCACCCCGCACGAAGAGCTCGCCCGAAGGTCCCCGGATCTCGCCACGGGCCATGAGGAGATTGCGCCGGCTCGAGACGAGCTCTGCCGTGATCGTGAGCTTTACTCCGACCGGCACGGGGCGCGAGTATCGGTACTTGAGCTCGGCGGCCATGCACATGACGCCGCTGCTGAACGAAGCGGCCCACCCCATCGCTTCATCGAGCACCGTGCCCATGAGCCCGCCGTGCACCACGCCGATAAAACTCGTGTGCTGATCGCCCGGGGTGAACTCCGCCTTTATACCGTTCTCGTCGGCGTGGAATTGGAGCCCAAGGCCTGCCGAATTCTCCCGGCCGCAGCAGAAACAGCTTGGATACGTGGGAAGCTCCCTCATGATCTACTCCTTTTGGGCGAACACACGGGCCCGCCCCAGCGGTTAGTGAATCTCCTCATTCGAGATCAGTCCGTCCCTGAGATAGATAATTCGCTCCGTGCGCCTGGCGATCGAGCTGTCGTGGGTGATGAGGAGGATGGTGTGTCCTTCGCCCTGCAACTCCTCGAAGAGCTTGATGATCTCATCGCCCGATGCCGAGTCGAGGTTTCCCGTTGGCTCATCGGCCAGAACGATCTTCGGCGAGTTGGCAAGGGCCCGGGCAATGGCCACTCGCTGCATCTCGCCACCGGAGAGCTCGGTCGGCCTGTGATGGATACGCTCACCGAGGCCCACGCGCTCGAGGAGCTCCCTTGATCGATTCCGTCGCTTCTGGGGCCCGGTTCCTTTGAAGATCATGGGCAGCTCCACATTCTGGGCTGCGGTCGCATAGGGAAGGA
>CAZFWM010000248.1:0-11204 GCA_964522545.1 uncultured Thermodesulfobacteriota bacterium | reverse complement strand
AGTTTGTTTTACAATGAGCGACTAAGCGCCTACCTCATCGATGAGATGTCCCCGGTGAGCCGCCCCAGGCTCACGAGCCACTGGGGCATTCCGAGGTTGATGCCGAAGGCCTTGGTCTCGATGAGCTCGAGAATGAAGCCCGCGTCCTGCACGGTGTCCATGTACCCTATGCGCGTGAATCCGCCGCCCTCGCACCGCAGGCTTCCCGTCTGGAGCGGCTGGTACCCGGCCTTCTCCATCTTCCGGAGATCCGCGTCGAGATCGCGGACCATCACGCCGAAGTGGTGAAATCCTTCGCCGCCCTTGCCGAGGCGGTCGAAGTAGACGTTCTTTTCGTCCCCGCCCAGGATGTGGATCAGCTCGATCTGCATCTTTCCGGAGTACCCCATGGCGATGTCGAGGGACAGCTCGATGGGCTTTCCTTTGAAGACGTAGCTCGACTCCTTGATCCGGGTACGATACCACTTCCGGATGTTCAGCAGGTGCTTGTAATATTCCACACCCTCTCCGAGATCCCGGACCACCATGCCGATCTGGGTGATCGGCGGAAGGCTCAGTGCATTCAGAAACTTTGGATTCTTCTTCAGACTCGAAACCTCTTTCATAATGCTCCCGCGTCTATGTTCGGAAGGGAATTAATCGTCGAGCTCCAGCTCGATCTTGATCTTGGTGCCCGTCGTGATCCGGATATCTTTAGAGACTTCCACGCCGTCGGGAGTGCGCAGTGTAATGTTGTGATTTCCCGGACGGAGTTTCAGGTGCTGGGGAAACCCGTCGAAGTCATCCACCGTGCCTCTGAGCGTACCGTCGACATAGACCTGGGTCGTGTCCGGATCTACGTCGAAGTCGATGGATCCGCCGGGCTTGCCCGACACATAGACGGGAGTCGCGACCCTGACGGGCGCCCCGACCACGATGTGACAGCCCACCACACGGTGATGATGGTGGTGATGGTGACGGTACCACCGGCGATGCGCAAAGGCTTCATCCGCTCCAATACATGCCAGCACGGTTGCCGAGAGGACCGCCAGCAGGGCCAGTTTTCCGATTCGCGTCGCTTTCATTTCAGAGTCCCCCTTTCCTTCACGAGTTTTTTGCCTCTCTGAAATGATAGACACGTCAAAATGGTGAAAGGTTCACTGCCCAACGAGGCCGTGTCGGCCTACCGACGTTCCCTGCGTTTCAGGATCGCCACGTAGAGAAAAGGCGCGAGAAACACGAAGGCGGGCCCGAGCAGGGCCCGCGGACGCACATCCCGTGAGATTCCGCCCACCATGGTTGCTCCCAAAGGCTCCTCGGGCATCGGATCGCAGGCGTCCCCGATGCCGTCCCGGTCCGTGTCGAGCTGGGCTGGATTCAGCACCAGTGGGCAGTTGTCGCGCCAGGGGGCGATGCGGTCCCCGTCCCGGTCCGGGACGGGACGGGCCAGGGACGAAAGGTTCAAGAACGCTTCGTCGCTCCTCTGCAGGTAGCGCCCCAGCCAGTAGGCGCCCCTGAAGTCGCCGCCGGGATTGAGCCGATCGCCGCCCCCGCCGTTGAAGTCATAGGGACTGGAGCGCCACTCGAAGTTGCTCGGGGGCCGTAGCCGCTTCGGCACCGGGTTCACGGCCTGCCACCCGTACCGCTCGTTCCACCACGCCAGCGGCATGGGGTTGCCCTCCATGTCGATGCAGGTGTCCTGCTCGATCTCCTGCTGGGTGCAGTTCTCGATATAGTAGTTCCAGTAAGGAGGAGTGATGAACTCCTGCAGGGTCTCGGTCCCTGCATCGACCGCCTCCGGATCGGTCCCGCCCGCGCGCATCCCGGCGTAGATGAAGTTGAACAGACTCTGAAAGCGCTCCCGGATCGGCTTGCGTCCGCCGTGGTCCCACAGGGCCCGCTCCATGAGGGCCTGATAGGCGGCCCGGAGATCGGGGTCGGCCTCGAAGCGGATGAGTGTGTAGATGGCCGTCCAGGCCATGTTGTGGTTGCTGTTGTTGTCGATGGCGGCTACGTTGATCAAGGCCAGGGTGTCGCGCATGGTCTTGAAAAAGCGCCGGCGGCCGAGGAGCTCGTTGTAGTAGTAGTCCTCGAGCCCCGGGTCGCCGGTCACCACGGCCGCGGTCTTGATGATGTGCAGGGCGAGCAGCGCATTGAATCCGTTGCCCAGGGTCCCGCAGCCGCCGGGGAGCACGACCCCGGGCATGAGCTCGGCCGGGTTGAGATCGTGATAGTTGGTGAGCCGGGTGTCGGCGTCCCGGATGCACAGATCGAGTCCCGTCTCCGGGGCGACATCCATGAGGGCCGTGGCGATGGCGAGGGCGTCGGAGGCGAGGTCGTCCTTGAGGACCTGGGGAATGGTCGGGTCGAGGGCGGTCACTTCGTAGACCGCGGCGAGGGCGAGAAAGTAGCCGTCCATCTGGTCCTTGCTGGTGTCGTCCTTCCACATCCAGCCCGGGTAGAGGCCGCTCTGGTCGTCCCGCCATGTGTGGTCCTTCACAGGGGGGTACGGATTGCCGTGTTCGTCGAAGAGGGGATGGGTCGCCGGCTCGCCGCCGTCCCGCGGCGTGCCCCTGAGCCGGATGCCGCGGACCAGCACGCCGGGCGTGCCCGTGAGGGCGTGAAAGAGATGCAGAGACTCCATGACCTCCATGAGACGGGCGCGGGCCGCGTCGACCCGGGCCGCATCGGCCCCGCCGTCGCGCAGGACCGCGTACTTATAGGCGTCGCCCATGGCCGCGACTCCCCCGAACATCCCGAGATCCCCGTGTTCGCCGTAGTGGCGCACCACCTCGTAGACATCCATGCCCGAGAAGGCGAGGAATGCCTCAGGCCCGGTTCCATGGTCGCCGGCCATGAACTGGTCCACCAGGGAGCGATTCGCCTCGCCGCTGATATGCGCATCCAGGGACATGGCAAAGGGGGCCGCGGTGAAGGTGTGAAACTGCCGATCGTAGGCGAGGGCCAGGGCTTCGAGGGCCGGGTCGTGGCCGGGCTCGCCCGGGCCTGGGATGAGGCCGGTGCCCCAGAGGGCCGACGGGAAGGTCAGCACGGCTGCTATCAGGGCCAACAGACAGGATTTCATTTTCATGGACTCGTCCCTCACTGCGAAAGGTCCGGGGGCAATCGTCAGTCGACAGTCAACAGTTCAGAGTCGAGAGTCCCTGGAGGGACGGCTTCCACACCGTCCGCGGTCCGGGTGGAACCGGACCCTCCATTTCGGCGCTGGCCCCTCAGGTATCCAGAATTTCTCTTATTTTCTTGGTCAGCTCCACCGGCGTAAAAGGTTTTTGGATGAAATGGATGTCCTTGTCCAATACCCCGTGATGGGAGATGACCTCCTCAGAGTAGCCTGACATGTACAGAACCTTGAGCCCGGGCCGTGAGGCCGATAGCTTTTCGGCAAGCTCGCGGCCGCTTGTGTCGTACATCACGACATCGGTGAGGAGCAGGTCGATCTCCACTCCTTCCTCCTCCAGGAGCGAGAGGGCGTCTTCTCCGCTCTTTGCTTCCAAGGCGGTGTGCCCGCATTCGGACAGTATCTCCACCGCAAGTTCACGGACGCTTTCATCATCTTCCACTACGAGTACGGTTTCTTTGCCCCGATGCAAACGGCTTGCCGGGGGAAGGGAGTCGGCACCCTCCACGGACTCATCGATTCTGGGAAGATAGACCTGCACGGTCGTGCCCTTGCCAACCTCGCTGGCAACCGTTATGTGGCCCTCACTCTGTTTCACGATTCCATAGACCGTGGAGAGACCCAGCCCTGTGCCCACCCCTTTCTCCTTGGTCGTGAAGAAGGGCTCGAAGATGTGGGAGAGAGTCTCCTCGTCCATTCCGCAACCCGTGTCACTCACGGAGAGAAGGACGTATCTGCCCTGTCTGGCATAGGGATACCTCTTGATATATTCTTCATCGATCTCCACATTGCCGGTCTCGATGAGCAGCTTGCCCCCTTTCGGCATGGCATCTCGGGAATTGACGGCCAGGTTCATTATGATTTGTTCGATCTGGCCGGGGTCGGCTTTTACGTTTCCGAGACCCTCTTCCGTCTTACATTCAACCGCCATGTCCTCGCCCAGGACGCGCTTGAACATGGTCTCGAAGTTCTCTATCACATCGTTCAGATCCAGAATTTTCGGCTGAATCATCGACTTCCGGCTGAAGGCCAGAATTTGTTTTACGAGGGTCGTGCAGCGGTCGGCGACCTTGACTATCTGGTTTACGTAGGTGAGATGCGGATCGCCGGGGTCGAGCTTCATCTGCATCATCCCGGCATAGCCGATGATCGAAGTGAGCAGGTTGTTGAAATCATGGGCGATGCCGGCCGCGAGCCGGCCGATGCCCTCCATTTTTTGGGATTGAATGACCTGTTGCTCCAGCTGTTTCTGTGTCGTCACGTCCCGCATGATGCCCCTGTAGGCCGTGATGTTACCTCCGCCGTCGCACACCGTGACGGCCGTGACCTCCACGATTACTTTCTGCCCGTCTTTCTTTTTGAGATCGATTTCATACTCTTTCACGTGGCCCTGTTCGGCCATGGCTCTCTGGTACTTTTCCCGGTCCCTCGGGTTGAAGTACAGGTCCCGGGCAACATCGATCTTTAGAATCTCTTCTTTGGATGAAAAACCGAACAGCCCCAGGCCGGCGGGATTGATGTCGGCCAGCTTGCCCTCGGGTGTAGTGATGAAGATGGCGTCCTGGGACTCCTCGAACAAGGCGCGATATTTTTCTTCGCCGTTGCGCAGGGCATCCTCCGCGCATTTGCGCTCGGTAATTTCTCGGGCGACCCCCTGGATCGCGCGGGGCTTCCCCTCACGGTACAGCATGCAGGACTCGACTTCGATCCAGATGGCTCTTCCGTCCTTTCTTTTCAATCTGTACTCATTGGGCTTTCGCAAGAAGCCGTTCCGTTTGATCTCCTCCATGGCCTTCATGGCTTTGGCGGCCTGTGCCTCCCCCACGATGGACAGGACCGTCTTGGAGAGAAATTCCTCTCTCGAGTAACCCAGCATGCTCAGCGTTGCCATGTTGGCATCCATGAACCGGCCTTCCAGGTCGTAGACAAAGATGCAGAAGAGCGACCGGTCATAGAGGGCATTGAATCTCTCACCGCAATCCGGGAGGGCTTCCTCTCCGGCGGTGCTCCCGATCTCCGACGGGCCGGACTCGGCCAATCGGGCTCGAAGGGTTTCCAGCTCTTCGATCAGTTGAGCTTTGCTTTTTTCATGATCGCTCATAAGAATTCTCTCGCGCACGTTCATGGCGCCGGAGTAAATAAATACTTCGAATGACTCCAGGATATCACAAAGGTGAGATTTCACCAAGAAGCGAAGCCGGGGAGAAAAGCCGAAAAAGGCACCTCAAGCCTGTCCCGCTGACAGTTGTGCTCTCCTATCCATAATGATGCGGAAGCGGATTCGGTCGGGGTCTTCATGGATTTCCTGTTCTCCGCCCCGGCCGGCAAGGTCTTTCAGCGGCATGGTTTCGAGACGCAATGGGACTGACGCCTCTTGAACAGTTTGCCATCGGACTTTCACTCAAGATCTCCCTGTGCAGTGTATGTGTCGTAGTGCCGGCGGCTGTCTTGACGGCCCACCTTCTCACGCGCTTCGATTTCAGAGGCAAGGTCCTGCTGGAGACGCTCTTCCTGTTTCCCCTGATCCTACCCCCCGTGGTAACCGGCTACCTTCTCCTTCTGGCCGTGAATCGCAACAGCTGGCTGGGAGACATGATCTTCCGTCTGTTTGAAATCGAGATCGCCTTTGCCTTTCCCGGGGCCGTGCTGGCCGCTGCGGTCGTCAGCTTCCCCCTGGTGCTCAGGCCGGTGAAGGTCTCCATGGAGGCCGTCGATCCCCACTACATCTACGTCAGTCGAAGCCTTGGCGTCGGCAGGATCGGCACGTTTTTCCGAATCATTGTCCCCATGACGCTCCCGGGAGTTCTTGCGGGGGCCCTTCTGGGCTTTGCCCGAAGCTTTGGTGAATTCGGGGCCACCATCATGCTGGCGGGAAACATTCCCTTCGAGACGACGACCCTCCCGCTAGCCATATTCAGCTTCTTCAACCGGGTCGACGGAAGGGAGGCGACGGTGAGGCTCGTGATCATCTCCGTGATAATCTGTTTCATCTCGCTCGTCGTCAGCGAGTATATTGTGCGGAGGAAGGGACGTGCTTGAGGTCCGGGCGGCGTCCGATCTGGGTCGCTTTACCCTCGATGTGAGCTTCAGCATGGGAAGCGAAGTGTTCGCCCTGCTGGGAAAATCGGGGAGTGGAAAGACGCTCACTCTGAATATGGTTGCGGGATTCATGGAGCCGGAGGCGGGAAGAATCGAATTCAACGGATCGGTGCTCTTCGATTCGAGTACAGGGACCCACGTTCGGCCGGAAAAGAGGATGATCGGTTACGTATTGCAGGAGCCTTATCTCTTTCCCCACTGCAGTGTCCTGCGAAACCTGGTCTACGGCCGCAGGGGGCAGAGGAAAGGGGCATCCCGGACAGAAGAAGTGATCGAGGTGCTCGACCTCGAAGGGCTCGTCCACCGGTCTCCGCGCACCCTCTCCGGTGGAGAGAAACAGAGGGTGGCCATCGGCCGGGCCCTGCTGTCGTCCCCCGAAATCCTCCTGATGGACGAGCCGGTCTCTTCTCTCGAGGATGCGGCCAAGTGGAGAATACTGCACTACATCAGGAAGATACACAGCCGGTTCGGCATTCCGATTCTGTATGTCACGCACTCCGTGGATGAAGTGGAGTTTCTTGCCGACTCCATCGCCTTGTTGAAAAACGGGAGCGTGGCGGCCCGGGGGCCGAAAGAGAGATTGCTGCGCTCGGAGAGCTTCTTTGCGACAGCCTTCAGCAGGCGGTTCACAAACCTGTTTCGGGCCAAGGTGGTGAGCTCTTCAGCCGGGACCGGAATTTCAACAGTGGAAATCGGGGAGAAAACGTTCCGGATCCCCTATACCGAGGCAAAGGCAGGCGACGCCGTCGTGGTCTCGGTCCCTTCAAGCGAGATCATCATTGCCAAGGAGCACCCGATTCCGATGAGCGCGCAAAACATCTACTGTGGGGTCGTACAGGAGATCTTCCCTGCCGGCAGGTTTGCATTTCTTCTTGTCGACGCCGGATTCGACCTCTTCGTAGAGATCGGCAGAGACGGGTTGCAGGCGCTGGATATCGCCGTCGGCGACCGTGTGCACTACATCCTGAAAGCCGAATCGATGCAGGTCCACACCGCGAAATAGGTCGCCGCTCACCCGTGTCGTACCCTTCCGAAGTCCCGCATGAAGTCCATCTCCGCAGGCGACAGGGGGCCCTCCTCCAGGACTTTCACCAGATCCTCCATCTGAGTTCGACTCCTGGGCCCGGCCAGGCAAACGTCCACGGACGGATTGCTGAGCACGAACCGGTAGCACTGCCGGGCCGTGGGGACCGGCCGGTCCTTGGGCCACCCCTGGGGTCTCTTCATCATCTCCCTGTGTTTGAGCGCATTGAAGGCCACGATGCCGGGGCGCCCGGTGGATGGGAGTTTTGAAAAAATATCCTCCTCGGCCCCGGGGTGAGCCGCGTTGTACCGGACCATGAGGACGTCGAAGGGCCACTTCCCGGACATGCGCAGGATCATCTTCCTTTTGTGTGCGGAGAAGGCCAGGGTTCGAATGAGCCCCTTTTCCTTCAGGCCGAGGAGCTCTTCCATCGCACGCTCCTGGTCTTCCCGCATGACCCAGCCGAGATGAAAGACGTCGATCCATTCTATCCCGAGCCTGCGCAGATGTTTGGAGACCACGCCTTCAAGGCTTCCCGGCCGCAGCCATGAGTAGGCAGCCGTGGCGATGACCATCTCGTCTCTGTGATCCGGCAGGAGCTTCTTCAGCCCCTTCTCCATGGGCCTGTAGGTCGGCACCCACGGGGCCCAGAAGAAATAGTTGATGCCGTGGTCGAAGGCCCAGGTCACATCCTTTGCGGGAAGAATGTATCCGCCACCGACCCCGACGGAGCTCACTTCCAGATCGGTATTTCCGAGATTGCGCCGTTCGAATCCCATGTTTCCATCCTTCATCAGAGATGCTTTTCGATCTGGGTCAGCAGGTCTTTGCGGTCGAGAAAATTGCCTATGTACTCGAGCTTGTCGGTGGAGAATTCGAGCGTGGGGGAAAGGTCATAGCGATTGAACCATTCTTTGTACAGGCTCTGAAGCCGCTTGATGTACTCGGACGGGATCTCCTGTTCCATCTGGCGACCTCTCGAACGGATGCGTCTCCGAATCGTCCGGAGGGGGCAGTGGAGGTAGATCATGAGGTCCGGCGGGTTGAGAGAGCGTAGTATGGTGCGGTACAGGTCCTGATAGGTGGTGTAGTCGCGCTTTTCGATGAGGCCGCGCAGGTAGAGGTGCTTGGCGAAGATCTCGGCATCCTCATAGATGGTGCGGTCCTGGACCACGGTCCCTGGGACCTCGGCGAGCTCCTGGTGTATGCGGAACTTGTTCGACAGGAAGAAGAGCTGGGAGTGGAAGGCCCAGCGCCTCATGTCGCTGTAGAAGTCCTCGAGATAGGGATTCATTTCATTGGGCTCGTAGAAGGGCTTGAGCTTGTAATATTTGCAGAGGAAGTCGACCAGACTGCTCTTGCCTGAACCCATATTGCCTGCCACGGCTATGTATTTCTTGGTCATATCGGCTCCTGATCGAGGTGATTTGAGTCGAGAGTCGAGAGTCGAGAGAATGGAGGATCCGATTCCACCCGGACCGCGGACGGCGTGGAAGCCGTCCCTCCAGATGACTGGGTGCAACCGGATGGGGACTGATCCCTGATCCCTGACACCTGATCCCTTGCGGCTTTGCCGCATTAGGAAGCTTTTACCATGAACCAGTCGACAATGCCACTCCGCGGTCCTTTGGAGGGAACCGCGTGAGCCGAGACAATTGCACCGCGACCGGATCTTGGTTAAAATGCGCGCCATCCCATGAAACCCGGCGGCAAGAAAATCCTCTCTGTCCTCGTTTCCGCGGCGGGTGCCGCACTGGTCGCGGTCTCGATCTCGGCCGGCCTGGAGCCATTCGTCAAGGGCCTCAAAGGGCTCATCTCCACGGATGGTATGCTCCAGTTCCTACCCCTTCCTTTTTTCCAGACAGGCGGGGTCATTCTCGGCCTGAGCCTTCTGCTGATCCCCTGGCTCTCGGCCCGGGCCGGGCACGCCCGTGAGGGGGGGGACGAGAAGGGGAGGGCGGGCGATCGTCTCTTTATCCTGACCGCCGCAGGCCTTGCACTGGCGGCCGTGTTCATTGTCCACTGGGTCGCCTTCCGGGGTATGCTGATCACCCCCGACGAGTACGCCTACCTCTTCCAGGCCGAACTCTTCGCCGGCGGCCGGCTCTGGGCCGCGGCCCATCCCCTGACGGAGTTCTTCCAGGCTCCCTTCATCGTCGACCACCAGGAGCGGCTCTTCTCGGTCTTTCCTCACGGCTGGTCCCTCATCCTGGTCCCCGGAGTGTGGGCGGGCGTCCCCTGGCTCCTCAATCCCCTGATCGGGGCACTCACCCTCATTCTGATCCACCGAATGGGCCTTCGCCACTTCGATCGGCCGACAGCGCGCTGGGCCGTGATCATCACCCTCTGCTCTCCCTTCTTCCTCTTTAATACGGCAACGGGATTTTCTCACAGCTCGAGCCTCTTCCTGGTCATGTTGATATTCTTGCTCGTACTGGACGAGGCAGGGGAGCGGTCGGGCCCGGGGGGCAGTCGACGTTCGGGAGAGAGCCGGGGAGCGATCCCGGCCGCGAAGGCCCCACTTGCCTTTGTGATCGGCCTTCTCTCCGGAATGTTGGCCATCACCCATCACCTCGATCTCTTCTTCCTCGTGCCGGCCCTTTGCTACTTTGCCTTCCGGCGCTTCTCGCTGAAGACCGCCGCCGTCAGGGCTGCCTGCCTCGCACTGGGGCTGGCCCTTCCCCTGGCCTTTTTGTTATGGCTCTGGTACCTGCAAACGGGGAGCCCCCTTACCACGCCGATCTCCCTGTACATCCCGACCACGGACTTCCCCGGCGAGGTCCCTGCGGATGGGTCGCTCTTTACCTTCATGAAGAAAGAGGCGATCTATATTGGAATCGCCCATACCAAACAGTGGCTTCTGATGCTCTGCGTTTGGATTTTCCCGGGGGCGCCGCTCTTTGTGCTGCCGCTTCTGGGAGTGCGAAAGACCCGAGTCGATTGGATCATCCTGTTCGGTGCCGCGGCCCTCGCCATGGGCTACTTCTTCTATCATTCCCCCGGCGGGTGGCAGTATGGGCCCCGGTTCTTCTACCCGGCGCTTCCGGGCCTTGCCCTGCTCGTCGCCCGGGGTATTGTGGGCTCACCCGATCTTGCGTCCAGGATCCTGGGGCGCCCGGTGCGCTGCTCATGGCTCCCCATGGCCGCGGTGAGCCTGATTCTTATCGGGGCCGTCTTCACCGTTGGCGTGGGATCCTTCCTGAGATTCCTCACCACGAATCTCAGCAGGCCGATGAACGCGATTCACGAGGCCGGAGCAGAGCCGGCGATCCTTTTCCTTGACTTCGAGGATCCAAGCCACCTCACCAACGCCACCCGGAACAGCCCGGACTTCGACGATCCAATCCTGTTGTGCCGGGACCTGGGTGAGAGGAATAGGGACCTGATGGACTACTACCCGGACAGGCGCTACTTTTTTCTCGACGCCAGAGGGCTTATGGAGCTCGGTCTGCAACCTGAAAAGGTCCGCTGGCGTGAGGTCGAGCGCTCGATGGACGAAGCTCCGGACCCGATGCCGGCTGAAGGGGGCGGCGAAGAGCCGAGATAGGAGGCTACTGGTTTTTTCGGGATAATTACCCTACTGCGTACTTTCTACTGCGTGGTGCTTTCTGACGTGGGAGTCGAACCGTTCCTTGATGTCGAGGTGGCTTTCCAGGACGATTGCAAGGGTGTACATCCCGAAGCCGTATACCAGTACCCCGATGAAAAAGGCCAAGGCCGCATTGCCGTATTGGGGAAGGAAGTCAAATCCCAGGCAACTCGAAAAGAACATGAGGATCAGGACCACCGAGCCGGTGCCGATGAAAATATCGGCCAGGAACTTCTGAATGGCTATCGTCTTGGCGGTGACATTTTTAATACGCATTTTTTCCCCCTCTGTCTGTTTTTCGTGTCGGCAAGAGTTAAGCCGCCTACTGCCTATCCGGTTGACTCAGCATGGTACAACATCTTGTATGTAGTGGG
>CAZFWM010000247.1:4398-11300 GCA_964522545.1 uncultured Thermodesulfobacteriota bacterium | reverse complement strand
CTCGCAATCTTCGACTTCGGGGCTTCGCCCCTCGCAACATCCATTACTTTTTCCGCATTCCCCCTGTTTATCTTCTCTCTGCGCCTCTGCGTCTCTGCGTTAAAATCTATCCAGCGGAAATTTTGGCTACTTTAATATCTTCAGCATTATAATCCGATCTCGTGGCGGAGTGCCTGGGTGTCGCGCACCCAGTTGCCCACGTTCCAGCGGCCGAAGGCCCCCAGGCCGCCGAGCGGGTCCGGGCCGTAATAGATCGGCACGTGGACGAGGGAGATCCCCTCGTAAGCCCTGGCCTTTTCGAGAGCGGCCAGGAGGCTCTCGACCGACCTCCCGCCGTCAAAAGCCGCCACGCCCCGGACCGCCCGGGCCCATGCAATATAATCCACGGCCACGCCGTCGCTCGTGGCGTGGTCGGCGCCGTACTGTGCCTCCTGGAGGGAGGAGATGGCCGCCATGCGCCGGTTGTCCAGGAGCAGGATGCACCCGCGGGCCCCATGCTCGACGCCGTCGATCAGGATCTGGGGGTTCATGGTGAACGACCCGTCCCCGGTGAGGGCCAGTCCGTAGAACGGGTTTGATGCCAGTGCCGTGGCCAGCAGGGCAGAGACCCCGAATCCCATATAGCTGGCTCCCGTCTCTGTGAAGGTGCGGCCCGGCCGGTCGTCCTCCACGATCTGAAATCCGTTGGCCTGGACGTCGCCGGCGTCGAAGAAGGCAACCACGTCGTTGGCCCGGGCCCAGTCCGTGGCCGCCTTGATGGCGGCCGGCTGGGTGAGGACCTCCTCCTTCCACACTTCGTCGTAGAGACGGGGAGTGCCGTACCGCTCGGCCTTGAAGGCCTCCCAGGCCCGGCGTTTTTCGCTGCAGGCGGACAGCCACTCCGATTCCCCCTGCTCATCGTTACCCAGGCGCTGCCGGAGCTCCGCATTGAGCCTGCGCAGCGTGAGCGCGGCGTCGCCCACCAGGGCGGTGGTCCTGCCGTAGTGCATGGCGTCGCGCAGGTCGGTGTTGATGTTCACCACGTGCCTAACCTTCGGGTACCCGGTGCGGCTGCAGTCGGACTGGCAGACGAACCGCGTGCCCACGGCGACCAGCAGGTCCGCCTCCTCCATGGCGTAATTGCCACAGATCGAACCCTTGCTCCCCGCGACCTGCATGTTCCTCGGGTGGCCGTAGGGGATCACACCGGTAGCCAGTGGGCTTGTTACGGCCACACCGTCGGCCAGATCGAAAAGCTCCAGGAGCTCGGCTCCGGCATCTCCGGCTCCGCCTCCGACCCTCACCACGACCCGGTCGGCCGCGGCCAGGGCATCCGCGGCACGGGCATAGGCGCCGTCGTCCGCGGCCGCGCCGAGCGACGGAGGTGAGCCCCCAGGGAGCTCATCCAGGTTGAACCGGCTCATGAGGTATGGCTGGGTGTTCATGGGCATCAGGAGATAGAAAGGGCCGCCGCGGTGGGGATGATCCACGGTCACGAGGCCCCGGCGCAGCGCCGTGCCCACGGCCCCTGGCGTGTGAAGGGAGTAGGCCCGGCCCATGGCGGAGCAGAGGCGCAGGAAGATCTGCTGTTCATGCCTGGGGATCTGCTGCATGTTCAGGCCCTCGTCCTCGGAGGTCTCGTCGCCGAAGAGGTACCAGACCCCGAGCCCGTCGCTGGCCGGGACGAGTGAGCCCGCCATGGCCTGCAGAGCACCCGGGCCGATGGAGGTAATCACCGCCGCCTTTTCGCCCGTGACCCACCGCAAGGCCGCGGCCGCGTGGGACGCAGCGACCTCGTTTCGCACGTTTACCGTGCGCACGATCCCGGCTTCCTCGTAGATGCGAAGCACCTCGCCCACCTCGGTGGAGCCGTGGCCGAAGACGCAGACGAAGGTGCGGACCTCCTGGCGCAGCAGGCCGAGGACGATCACCTCCGAGAGGGTGGTGTCGATGCGCCCCGAGACCGCCCCCGACGCCAGGGCCTGCTCGAGGCCGCCGGCAGCGGCGATCGCCCGGGCCCGGTCGGTGCGGAGTAGGGTCTGGGAATCGGAATCGAGACCTGGAGATTTGTCGGACATGACGGTCTCCTTGTTGAAAAAAAGGGGTAGGATTGGCGAAGGCCATACGAGAACAAGAGCGCTCGAATCCTAATTCGTACGAATCATAAAACTGCCAAGAGTGGGTCCGGCTGTCAAGGATGGAACAGGGAGCTTGCCGAGGTGCACCGGGGCTGCGCGGAGAGAGAGCACGTCCGCGATAAAAAGTCACCGGACTGTTAGATCTGCGGGGCCGGTCCGTGGTATTATGGAACCCACATGTTGACAAACTCATTTTCGAAAACAACCCTTCAGGTGGTTTTGCTCCTGTTGGCACCGGCCCTTGTCCGCGCCGAGGTGCAGGTCACCGTCCATGATTCCCTTCAGGGGATCTCTCCGCGGTTCATCGGGGCCAACGAGGGAGGTGGCCTGCGACTCGGGATCCATCGGGCCTGACGGTGCTCGCCGTATCGGTCGACGATGAAGTCGTCGTCGATCTGTCCGCCGTGTGGCACCCCTCGGGCACCGCCGAAATTCGGGAGTACTCCGCCGCAGTCAAAGATGAGGTTTCGGGATACGCAGACCTGGTCGACGGCCGGCTCGCATTTCGGTGCGACGGGCAGGCTGTCGTCAGCGTCTTCCTCTCGATCGACCCGCTCGAATGCGTGGACACGGACGGGGACGGCTACGGGGCTCCCCCCGGCGAAACGTGCCCCTTCCCCGAGCCTGACTGCGACGACTCCAATCCGCTCGTGAATCCCGGCGCCGAGGAGAGCCGGGCCGCGGGAAACTGCGGCGACGGGATCGACAATGACTGCGATGCGCTCGCGGATACCGACCCCGAGTGCCAAGGAGGATGCTTTGCCGGGGCGAGCCTGGTGCCGGGCCCGAGGCCGACACAGGGAGCCGCCCCGTCGATCATCTTCACATCAACAATAAGGGAAGATGCAAAATGACCCGAATCGAACGGATCGAGCTCTATCACGTGAACGTCCCCCTGGCCAGGCCGTTCTTTCCATCGTGGATCCCGGGCTACCCCCAGACCCACAACCGGTTTACCTTCATTCGCCTGACAACGAACGACGGGCTGGTGGGTGTGAGCGCCGGGGCCGCCTTCAGCGTGGAGCGGCAGGGGCTGGGGGAACTAGCGGGCGGCTTCTTCCTCGGCCTGCGGGCAGACGACATCGAGACGGTCCGGATGCGCCTGCGGGAGGCCTCCTACCTGGGCTGGCGGAACTGGTGGATCGAGGCCGCCTTCTGGGACCTCCTTGGCAAGGTACGGGGAAAGCCGGTCTACAAGCTCCTCCAGAGCGAAGAGAGGACCGTGGAGCGGGTGCCGGTCTACGCTTCCTCAGGAGAGGTGCGGCCCTTCGACCGACGCAAATCCTACCTCGACGACATCCGCTCCAAAGGGATCAAGGCCGTGAAGATCCGCGTCAAGGACCCTGAGCGCAGGGACGACGTGACCGTTCTCCGGGAGGTCCGCCGCGAGGTGGGGGACGACTTCATCGTGGCCGTGGACGCGAACCAGGGATGGCCGGTCTCGCTCGTGGATCCCACGCCGATCTGGGACCTCGACTACGCCACCGGGTTCGGGAAGGCCTGCGACGACCTCGGCATCGCCTGGATCGAGGAGCCCCTGGACATGCACGACTGGGACGGCATGGCCGAGCTCCGCCGGCGGATCAAGACCCCGGTGGCCGGAGGTGAGCTACAGGGGGGCTGGCACGAGGTGCGCCCCCTCTTCGAGCACGAGAGCCTCGACAAGTACCAGCCCGACGCCACCTTCTGCGGAGGACTCACCACCTCGCGCCGGGTCATGGAGGAGTGCCGCAGCCGGGGCCTAGCCTTCTCCCCCCACACCTGGACGACCGGCCTGGGCCTGATCATCAACCTCCACGCCTTTGCCGCCTGGGAAGGGAAGGAATATCTCGAGTACCCCTACGAGCCACCCGGTTGGGTTCCGGAGAAACGGGAGGGGATCATGGCGCCCGTCGAGGTCAACCCGGATGGCACAGTCGACGTGCCCCAGGAGCCGGGGCTCGGCCTGTACATCGACGAAGGCCTGCTGAAGAAGTACGGCAAACGCTTCCACCTCACCACGCCCACACGCCTCGCCATAAAGACGATCCGCGAGAAAGGCCTGAAGTCCGCCCTGGAGCTGAAGAAGAAGAAAGAGAGATCGAGTTAGGCGGGTAGGGACGGGGCTTGCCCCACCCGGGCGCGATGAATCGCGCACCAACTTCGCGCCGTAGGGGTTCGATTCATCGAACCCGGGGATTGGCACAGTAGGGGCGACCGGCCGGTCGCCCTTCGAAAACCGGGAGACTGAAATGCGATGGATGCACCAGGCAATGCACTTGACTCTGACGTCTTCTCTTTTCCTGTGCATCCTCACCTCATCAGGCTGCCACGACAGCGCAGACCGTCCCACGGGCCGGGTCCGGGAGGCCCTGGGCCGCGGCGTGGTCGCCATGCTCGGCCCGGACGGCGACGTGTACGTCGGCTGGCGGCTTCTCGAAGCCGACCCACCGGAACTGGCGTTCAACATTTACAGGGCCCGCGCCGGCGGAGACCCGGTCAAGCTCAACGACGCCCCCATCACTGCCACGACCGACTTCGTCGACCCCGACCCGGGCGACGTGAGCCGGACCCGCTACTCGGTACGCCCCGTCCTCGGCGGCGAGAAGCTGGAGCCCTCCGAGCCAGCCCTCGTCTCCAATCCGCTCGGCCGGCCCTACATCACGATCCCGCTGCAGGGAGACTACACCTTCCAGAAGGTGGGTATCGCCGACCTCGACGGCGACGGGCTCTACGACTTCGTCATCAAGCAGCCCGACGTCAACGTCGATCCCTTCGCCCCGAACTGGCGCCCGAGCGAGGGGACCTACAAGATCGAGGCATACCTCAACGACGGGACCTTCCTGTGGCGAAACGACCTGGGGTGGGCCATCGAGCAGGGGATGTGGTACTCCCCCTACGTAGTCTACGATCTCGACGGCGACGGCCTGGCCGAGGTGGCCGTGAAGACCGGCGAGGGAGACCCCCGGGATTTGATCGGCCGCGTCTGGCGTGGCCCGGAGCATCTCACCGTCTGGGACGGCCTGACCGGCCGGGCCGTGGCCTGCACGACATGGCCCGAGCGCATGGAGTTCTACAACTGGTTCTCCCGAAACCAGATCGGCCTGGCCTTTCTGGACGGTGAGCGGCCGAGCCTGATCGTGGGGCGGGGGACCTACTGCGGTCAGAAGATCGAGGCCTACCGGTACGAGGCGGGCCGCCTCGAGAACTTGTGGCGATGGGAGAGCGGCCTGGAGGAAGGGGCGTGCGGTGGCGGCCTCGCCTGCATCGTGCGTTGCGGCCTGCTCCACCTGGGCCTCCCCGTCGACCCCGGGTACCACGGCCAGGGCGCCCACTTCATGCACTCGGCCGATGTGGACGGCGACGGGCGGGACGAGGTGGTCCTCGGCTCGAGCGTCATCGACGACGACGGCACGGGCCTGTGGGCCAACGGCCTGGGCCACTGCGACCACGCCTACGTGGGCGACATCGACCCGGCCCGGCCCGGGCTCGAGATCTACTACGGATACGAGACGCCCAAGACGCTCCCCGCCGGCAACGGCGTCTGCCTCGCCGACGCCGCCACAGGGGCCATCCTCTGGGGGATCGACACGCCGACCTATCATGTGCACAACTCCGGCCTCGTCTCCGACATCGACCCGAGCCGGCCCGGCATGGAGTGCTACAGCGGAGAGAAGGAGTATCCCGCGCGCTGGCTCCACGCGGCCGACGGGGAGCTGATCGCCGACGAGAGATCCTTCGACCCTGGCCTGAGCCCCCGGGCGGTTTACTGGGACTCGGACCCCCAGCGCGAGCTCCTGGTCGGGGGTAGCATCTACGACTACGAGACCGGCCACGTCCACCTCGAGGGCATCAGCGGCCGGCAGGCCGCCTGGGCCGACGTGCTGGGGGACTGGCGCGAAGAGATCATCGTCTCGATCGCCGGGGAGCTCCGCATCTACACGACCACGATCCCGGCAACGGATCGCCGCGTCTGCCTCATGCAGGACCCCATCTACCGGCTCGACGTGGCCCACCTCGCCATGGGCTACGCCCAGCCGCCCATGACGAGCACCTGCCTCGATCAAACGGCCGGCTTGAGCTCTGTGAGTCGAGTGTGCTACGAGGGTAGGGAATAATCCGCAGCGGCCCGGATGGGCCGATCCGAGAAAAAGAAAAAGGAGGGGAATTATGAAGACAATCATTTCCGCCGCGATCGCCGTTCTTTCCGTCACCATCCTGTCTGCATCCCCGGCACTCGCCGCCACGATCCACGTCCCGGCGTTTCAGCCCACGATTCAAGCCGGGATCAACTATGCCTCGGCCGGAGACCTGGTCTTTGTAGAGCCCGGCACGTATACCGAGAACATCGACTTTCTCGGCAAGGCCATCACCGTGCAGGGCGAGTACGGGGCCGGCGTGACCGCCATCGACGGAGACCAGTCCGGGTCGGTCGTGACATTCGAAAACGGGGAGACCGCAACGAGCGTTCTCGAAGGTTTCACGATCAAAAACGGAAGTGGAACGTCCGGCGTCGGCGGCGGGATCTACTGCGACTCCTCCTCGCCGACTATCACGGGCTGCACGGTCTCTGGGAACACGGCATCAAACAGCGGCGGCGGGATCTACTGTTATTCATCTTCGCCGACGATCACGAACTGCGCGATCTCGGGGAACACGACAGGCGGCGGTATCTACTGTTACGCCTCCTCGCCGATGATCACGGGCTGCACGATCTCGGGAAACACGGCATCAGGCAGCGGCGGCGGATTCAGATGCACCTTCACCACGACGCCGAACACGACCTGCAGGACGTGCCGAAGCAAC
>CAZFWM010000247.1:0-4388 GCA_964522545.1 uncultured Thermodesulfobacteriota bacterium | reverse complement strand
GGTCACCGCCGATCAGCCGCTGCATCTTCCGCTCAAACACGGCCTCAAACAGCGGCGGCGGGTTCTACTGCGAGTCCTCCTCGCCGACGATCACGAACTGCACGGTTTCGGGGAACAAAGCATCAAGCAACGGCGGCGGATTCTTCAGCGAGAGCACCCCTTCGCCGACCATCACGAACTGCACGTTCACAGGGAACAGCGCTTCCAGCGCCGGAGGAGGGTTCTACTGCGGCACCTTCTCCTCGCCGGCGATCACGAACTGCATCCTGTGGGGGGACTCCGCCGCCACCTTTCCGGAAATCAGCTCGTTCACTCCGAAAGCCGCAACGGTCACGTACTCGGACGTGCAGGGAGGCTGGACCGGGACCGGGAACATCAATTCAGACCCGCTCTTCGAGAATCCGGGCGCCTGGGACGACGCCGGCACGCCATCGGACCCCTCTGACGACTCCTGGGTGGAGGGGAACTACCACCTCACGGCCGGATCCCCCTGCATCGACGCCGGGACCACGGTCTCCGTCACCACGGACATCGACGGCGACGCCAGGCCCCAGGACTCGGCGTACGACATGGGTGCCGATGAGTTCATCTTGTTTCATCAGATAACCTTCATCCGGCATCGGACCAACGGCAATCAGTATCTCAACATCTACGATGCACCGGAAGTCGTCGGCGGAGAAATCAATCCCCTGCTCGCCTCGGACACGTGGATCGGAAACGTCGGCGCCGACAGCGAGATCACCCACATGTGCGCCGGCGACATCGACGGCGACGGCACGGACGAGCTGATCTTCATCCGCCTCCGCACAAGCGGCAACCAGTACCTCAACGTCTACGGGATACCGACCGTGGTAGGCGGAGATATCAACCCGCTCCTCGCCTCCGACACTTGGATCGGGAACATGGGGACGAACAGCGAGATCACCCACATGAGCGCCGGCGACTCCGACGGCGACGGCACGGACGAGCTGATCCTCGTCCGACACCGGACCAACAATAACCAGTATCTCAACATCTACGATATTCCAACCACGGTGGGCAGCGACATCAACCCGCTCATCGCTTCCGACACGTGGATCGGGAACGTCGGCACCAGCAACGAGATCACCCACATGACCATGATCCGGTAATCGCCCGATGAACAGAAAGCACACCTTGAACGACCCGGCAACCGCGGCCGATTTTCTATATATCGACAGGGCCACGAGGATGCTCGATCTCGTCTCCCGTCTGGAAGGGGCGCGGGAGATCGCCCTCGACACCGAGGCGGACAGCTTTCACCACTACTTCGAGAAGGTATGCCTGATCCAACTGTCGGCGGGAGGGGAACATTTCATCGTAGATCCCCTCTGCGGGGTGGACCTCTCCCCCCTTCTCGCCCTTCTCGCACGCAAGCCACTCGTCCTACACGGGGCCGACTACGACATTCGCATGATGCGGTCTTCCTTCGGGTTTCTGCCGGAGACGGCGGTCTTCGACACCATGCTGGCGGCGCGCCTGCTGGGGCACGAGCAGTTCGGGCTCGCCTCTCTCGTGGAGCGTTTCTTCGGCGTGGAGATCAGCAAGGCCGGGCAGAAATCCGACTGGTCCCGTCGCCCCCTCTCCGCATCCCAGCTCCGATACGCGAGCGACGACACTCGCTACCTCCTCCCCCTGGCAGAGAGGCTCAGGCACGACCTGAAGAAGCTCGGCAGGATCGCCTGGCACCGGGAGACCTGTGAATCGATGTTGCGGCAGGCTTCCGTCGAGAGTGCCAGGGACCCGGATGCGGTCTGGAGGATCAAGGACTCGGGAAAGCTGACCGGCCGCCAGCTCAATTATCTCAAGGCCCTCTGGCACTGGCGCGACCGCGAGACGCGCACACTCGACCGGCCGCCCTTCCACGTTCTCGGAAACCGGGAACTCCTCGACCTGGCCGTCCAGGCGGATCACAACATGAAAAGCGCTCTTGAGGCCAGCCCGAAGTTCCACCCGCACAACAGGGGGAGACGACTCGAGGCATTGAGAGCCGCCCTGCGCGAAGCCGCGAAAAATCCGAAATCCGAATGGCCCGAGCGGCTGCGCAGAGAAAAGCCCCCGTCGGCGCCCAAGGCCCTCACGGCTTCCCTCCGCGCCGAATGCGACCGTCTGGCCGGGAAACTGGGGCTCGAGTCATCGATCCTCGCCCCGAGACCCGCCCTCGAGAACATCGCCCTCAGCAGGCCCTCGACCCTCGAGGAGATCATGGAGCACGGCCCTCTCTTACGCTGGCAGGCGAGCCTCCTTGTACCCGCGATAATGAAGATATTCAAAAGATGATAGACGCAATATCCCAACGAAATCCTGAGCCGGTTCTGGTCCTGTGTCTGTGGCAATCGGGGACTTCGACGGGGACAGCCACCTCGACCTCGCCGTCGCGAACGTAGGGAGCGACAACGTCTCGATTCTCTTAAACACAACAGGTTGCCCGGACAACGACGGCGATGGCTATACCGACGAAGCCTGCGGGGGGATCGACTGCGACGACTCAGATCCGGACGTGAATCCGGGTGCCGATGAGGACTGCGATAACGGAATCGACGACGATTGCGATGGCCTTATTGACTACCCGGATGATCCAGACTGCGAATTTACACTTGAACTGGACGCATCCTGTGATGCGGGCACACTCAGTCTAGGTTTTACAATGCCTGTTTTCCCCCTTCCATGGGCACAGAGCGCAACGATATGGGGTCTTATGGCGGGCCGGAACCGGCACTTTGGTCGACTTCCTTGATCCTGACATTCCCGGCAATCATGCGTATTCCACTCTGGGCTTTACCACTGCCGGCCATCGACCCTCCCATCGATATACCGATTACCTTCCCCCTCCCGAGCCTGGGGTGGATTGGGATCTCCACCGGCATCTACGCGGATTTTAGTTTAGAACCCGAGTCCTTTGATTTTGCCTGGGTCTGGACCGGCTGGTGAGCCAATGGGTAAGATAGAGGGTGCTAATGAAATAATATTTCTCTTTACAAACTTACTAATTTATCGGTATACTCATTATGGGCATTTGCTCAAAGCCTGCCACAGAAAAAAGGAGGGAAAAATGAGGAAGATCTTCTGTGCCGTGCTCATCGGATCATTCGTCTTCACTCTTTCCGCCTTCAATACCCTCGCCGCCACGATCCACATCCCTGCGGATCAACCCACGATTCAGGCCGGGATCGATGCCGCCGTGGACGGTGACATAGTCCTCGTGGCTCCCGGTACCTATGTGGAGAACATCGACTTTCTCGGCAAGGCGATCACGGTTCAGAGCGAGTCCGGGCCAAACGCGACGGTCATTGATGGGGGACATGTCACTTCCGTGGTGACTTTCACCAATGGCGAGACAGAGTCATCTCTCCTGGAAGGGTTCATGATTCGAAACGGGAGCGGAACCCTTGATGACTCTGATGACTCTATTGTACGTGGCGGGGGGATCTACTGTTACGCGTCCTCCCCTTCGATTGACAACTGCACGATCTCGGGAAATAGCGCCGACAACCATGGCGGCGGGTTCGCCTGTCGCGAATCCTCTGCACCGACGATCACGAACTGCACGATCTCGGGAAACATCGCTGACTATGCAGGCGGTGGGATCGCCTGCGAAGAATACTCCTCTCTGACAATTACAGGCTGTACGATCTCGGAAAATAGCGCCATGAACAGTAGCGGAGGCGGAATATGCTGTGTGCAATATTCATCTCTGACGGTTACGAACTGCACGATATCCGAAAACACCTCGGACGGTATAGGCGGCGGGATTCGTTGCGCAGGAGAATCCTCCATGACTGTCACGAATTGCACTGTCTCACAAAACAACACAGGCTCCGGCGGTGGGATCCACTGCTGGCAATCCTTTTCGACTATCACGGACTCCACGATATCGGATAATATCGCTGACCGGTCAGGCGGTGGAATATGTTTCGACCAGGTCTACGACCCAGCTCCAACGATCGAAAGTTGTACGATCATCGGAAACAGCGCAAGTGAATATGGGGGGGGCTACATTGCCAAGGTTCCGATCCGATCATAAAAAACTGCACTGTTTCGAACAACCTGGCAGGTTTGAGTGGCGGCGGGCTTGCTCTTTACTTTTCGGTACATCCGACGATCGAGAACTGCACGATCTCCCACAACTCCTCCCTGTATAAAGGAGGAGGAATATACTGCAGCTGGTCCGATCCCACGATCACTCACTGCACGGTCCCGCGCAATGTTTCCATCAGGGGAGGCGGCGTTTGCTGCTGGTTCTCCTCTTACTCGATTCTCACGAACTGCATCCTGTGGGGAAACATCGCTAATACGGGATCGCAACTGTGGATCGGGGCCGGGGCGGAAGGAATGGGGCATTCCGAAACTACCATAAGATATAGCGACAT
>CAZFWM010000246.1:0-11301 GCA_964522545.1 uncultured Thermodesulfobacteriota bacterium | reverse complement strand
CTCCACCCGAGAGCCTCCCCCGCCCCTCACTCCGGACTTTGTCCGAGGCCCTGGCAAGGATCTTTAGGTCGCTTGACCTGGAAGGCCCGTGTCAATAAACTCACGGGTTGACCATTGAATTATGGCAAAGGGACACAGAGGGAATTATGAGCCGAGAGCAGATCATGCGGCCGCTGAACGGCGAGGAAAAACTGGCCTTCGCCTACCAGGAGGCACGGGGTTACCCTATGGAGGTGTACCCGGCCGGCCGCTTCGACGGGCCGATAGATACGGCAAAGCTCCAGCAGGCTTTTTCCGATACACTGGAGACGTTTCCTCATCTCCGGCGGCTCCTGGTCGTAAAAGGGACGGGGAGACGCAAGCGCCTGTTCTGGAGCCGGGCCGGTGAAGATGCCCTTAAGAACACCTTTGAGGTCCGAGAGCTCGAAGCGGACGAAGAGGATCTCGACGAGGCCTTCCAGCGTGTACAGTGGGAGATCATGAACAGTCCGGGCATCGATCTCACCCGCGAGGTGGGAATGCGGTGCCTGATCTTCCGGGCCGGCCCGGAGCGACACTATATCCTCTTCCGCTTCAACCACATCCTGGCCGACGGGCGTGGGATCATCATATTTCTCGCCCTCTGGAGGGAGCGCTATGCCGATCTGCTGGCCGGCAAGGCCGGCCCGATAGAGCCTTTTCCCGAGCCGGAGATGGGGACGATCTCGATATGGAAAATGCTTCGCTCCAGCGGGCTCCGTGGCCTCTGGCGTATGCTCAGGGCGCTGCTCGGCTCCATCCGGGAGAGAAGGGGCAAGCCGGCCATTCACCTGGCCCGGTACGATCCCGGCCTGGCCGGTGAGTTTCTCACGTGCGAGGTCCGCATGCCTGCCGACCGGCTGATCAAGATAAGGCGGAAGGCCAAGGAAGCAGGGCTCACCATCAATGACCTCTCCCTGGCTGCCGCGTACCACGCCATTCTTCGCTGGTGCAGGCGCTTTGGGATGGCGGCCGGCCGGATTACCATCAATTCGCCCCAGGACCTGCGGGACGTGGGGAGCAATGAGGTCGCGAACCTCGTGGTCCCGCGCACCATAAGCCTGGACCCGGGCAGGATACAGAGTGACGGAGAGCTCTTCGGCTCGATTCGGTCTCAGCTGCGTCAGTGGTCTGAAAGCCGCTATTACATGCTCGCCGCTCTGGGGATGACCATCTTCAGCAGGTTCCCCTACGACCTCATCGTCCGCGCAATCCGTAGAACTCAGGCGCGCGGCGCTAACTTCTCGGCCACAGTCCTGCTGACCAACGTGGGAGAGGTTACGAAATACGGAGACTTCACCCAATGGGGCGACCTCCGGATGAATCGGCTCTACCACGGCGCCAGGGGACAGTACCCGCCGGGCTACATCATACCGATCTTCTCCTTGGACGGGATCTTGACCTTTGCCATGGGGTACTATCACCCGGCCATGACCGAAGAAAAGTGCATCTCCCTCGGCCGGCTATTCATGGAAGAGATGGAGCGCCTCGTCGGTATTCAGCCTCTGCCTTCACATCCGGCGTCGGGGCTCAAAGAGCCTCCTGACAACAGAAACGTGGATGTGTTATAAGAGTACTGCGTGGCGGTGGCGAAGGAATGGAGTAAATGAAGGGTACCTATAAGGAGAGATGAATAGATGGAAACGATTAAAGTCTTGCTGGTCGATGACCACACAATCGTGCGGCAGGGAATACGCGCACTCCTCGAATCGGTCCCGGACATCCAGATTATCGGTGAGGCCGAAGATGGTAAGGCCGCCGTTGAAATGGCGGAGAAACTGAGGCCGAACATAATGCTCGTAGACATTTCGCTCCCCATGCTCAATGGGCTCGAGGTGACGCGACGCGTCCGGAAAAAAGTGCCCGAGTGCAAAGTACTCGTGCTGACCATGCATGAGAACGAGATGTACGTGAGCCAGATTCTCAGAACCGGGGCCTCCGGGTACCTCGTCAAGAAGACAGCGGTTTCGGAGCTCATCATGGCCATCCGGTCGGTCCACCAGGGGAAGGCGTATTTCAGTCCTTCGATTTCAAAGATCGTGCTCAACGATTATCTCCGGAAGGAATCGAAAGGGGACGGCCCTTCGACCGAGCTCCTGAGTAACCGTGAGAGGGAGATCCTCCAGCTCCTGGCCGAGGGATACTCCAACAAGGAAATCGCCGTGATCCTCAATCTGAGCGTGAAGACCGTGAGCAATCACAGAAACAGGATCATGCAAAAGCTGGATATCCACGACATCACGAGCCTGGTGAAATACGCTTTGAAGCAAGGATTCATCGAGATCTAGGGATGGCCGCTCGGAAGAAAAAAAAGGAAAAGGATGCGTACACATTCCAGCTCGGGAAGGTCCCTTTTGCGCTCCTGATGGCCAGCCTTTTTGCCGCGCTTGCTCTGGCATTTACCATCGGATACCTTGCCGGGCAGATTACGGCCCGGCAGGAACAGGCAGAGCAGATGTACGCGGATCAAGATGAAGAGGAGTTTCCCTGGACCTTCTATGATTTGCGTGAAGGGGACGCGCCGGCTCCGAACCTCACTGAGGCCCCCGCCCCAAAGGGGAGCCCGCGGGCGATCCCGGATCGTTCGGACACGGGGCGGTTCACCATCCAGGTGGCCGCAATCCGAGACGAATCCAGGGCCCTCGAGCTCGAGAGTCGGCTGAATCGAAAGGGCTACTACGCTTATACGATAAAGACGGATCTGCAGGCAAAGGGGGTGTGGTTCCGTGTCCGGGTGGGCCGGTTCGCTACCCGGGAGGAGGCTCTCTCTGCGGCGGAGAAGATCGAAGCCGATGAGAGGCTGGACACCCTGGTTGTACGTACATCGCGATGAAAGTCGTCCGTGAAAGACTACTGTCTCCCGTCATTTGAAACGGTCAAGAATCTGGCCAGGAGGGGGAACCTGATCCCCATCTACCGGGAGATACTCGCCGACCTGGAGACGCCTGTCTCCGCCTTTATGAAGATCTCTACGAGCGACTATGCATTTCTCCTGGAGAGCGTGGAGGGCGGGGAAAAATGGGGGCGCTTTAGCTTCCTCGGAGCGTCCCCGCGCCTCCTGTTTCGGAGCAAGGGGCGCTCGGCCGAGTGGATCGAAAACGGACGGCCGCATTCCTTTCATGTATCGACGACACCCTTGGACCTCCTCAAAGAACGGCTGGATCGCTATGTGCCGGTTCCCGTTGAAGGTCTCCCGCGCTTCTTCGGCGGGATGGTGGGCTACTTCAGCTACGACATGGCCGGTTTTTTTGAAGACCTTCCCGACAAGCTCCCCGACGACCTCGGCCTTCCCGACTGCTTTCTCATGTTGGCCGACACCATTCTGATCTTCGATAATGTCCGCCACTCCATAAAAATCGTTCACAACCTGTATCTACCGGATTACCGCAATCTCGAGGAGGCGTACCGCACGGCTTCATCCGCTATCGCCGACGTGGAGAACCTGCTTGCCGCACCGCTCGAAGCCCCCGGCGGCCGGCAGGAATCCGGAGCTCCCTGCAGAGCTCCGGAGTTCCAGGCCAACCTGACTTCTTCCGAGTATTGCCTGTCCGTTGAAAAGGCCAAGAAGTACATTGAAGACGGAGACGTCATACAGGTGGTTTTATCCCGTCGCCTCGAGGCCGAAGCCCCGCCCAGCACGTTCGATCTATACAGGGCGCTACGGATGATCAACCCCTCGCCGTACATGTTCTATCTCCACATGGGTGAGCTCTCGCTGGCCGGCGCATCTCCGGAGACCCTTGTACGACTCGAGGATGGGAGGGTCGATGTCCGGCCGATCGCGGGGACCCGGCCCAGGGGAGGCAGCGAAGAGGAGGATCGCCGGATCGAGGAAGAGCTCAGAGCCGATCCCAAGGAGCGGGCAGAGCACGTTATGCTCGTGGACCTTGGCCGAAACGACGCAGGCAGGGTGTCGAGGGTGGGGAGCGTCTGCGTGGATGAATTCATGACCGTCGAGCGTTACTCCCACGTTATGCACCTCGTCTCCCATGTGCGGGGCGAGCTCGCCGCCGACTGTTCGCCCTATGATGTGATCGCCGCCTGCCTGCCGGCAGGCACCCTCTCCGGGGCGCCGAAGATAAGGGCCATGGAGATCATAGAGGAACTGGAGCCGGTGAAGCGGGGCATCTACGGCGGAGCCGTCGGCTACATCGGATTCAATCAGAACCTGGATCTGGCCATTGCGATCCGGACGATCCTGGCCACGGGCGGCAACGTCTATGTGCAGGCCGGGGCGGGAATCGTCGCCGACTCGGTGGCCGAGCGGGAACATGAGGAGTGTTCCAACAAAGCCGGGGCCATGATCCGGGCCGTGGAGATGGCAGGGGCCGGGCTGGGCGACATTATGCGATGATTCTATTAATCGACAATTTCGACAGCTTCACCTACAATCTCCTCCACTACCTGGGAGAGCTCGGGGAGGAGATTGAAGTGCGACGCAATGACCTCTCGGTCGAAGAGGCCCGGAAGATCGGCCCATCGAGAATCGTGATATCGCCCGGGCCCGGAAGGCCCGAGGATGCCGGCTTTTCCATCGACATCATCCGGGCATTCGCCGGGCGGGTGCCGATCCTGGGGGTCTGCCTCGGCCACCAGGCCATCGCGGCGGCCTTCGGGGGAACGATCGTGAGGGCGAAGCGGCTGGTCCACGGAAAGACCTCTCAGATAACCCATGACGGACGCACCCTGTTTCGGTCGATCCCTTCTCCATTCGAGGCTACACGGTATCACTCTCTGGTGGTGCGCGAAGACAACCTTCCCGACGTGCTCGAGGTCAGCGCACGCTCCGAGGACGGAGAGGTGATGGGCCTGCGCCACAGGGAAAAATGCATCGAGGGAGCGCAGTTTCACCCGGAGTCGATTATGACCGGCATGGGCAAATCGATCCTCGGAAATTTCTGTGCATTGCCCGAAGGATCCGAAAGCATTACAGACCATTGCATGGACAGGTCATGAACGACCGGCCGCCCAGTTTGGCTCGTCTCCCTCCGTGGATCTCGCAGAGAATCGTGCCGGGCGCTCGCCGCTCCGGAGCGGAGCACCGGATCAAGAGCCGCCTGAGAAGCTATAATATCCACACCGTGTGCGAATCGGCGCGCTGCCCGAACCGGCCGGAGTGCTTCGATCGGTGTGAAGTGACATTCATGATCCTCGGGAATCGGTGCACTCGCAATTGCCGGTTCTGCGCCGTGGAGCACGGCACGCCTCTACCCTGGGACCCGGACGAGGCGGAAGCGATCGCCTCTTGCAGCGATGCCATGGACCTGCGCCATGTGGTGGTCACGTCGGTTACCCGGGACGATCTGCCCGACGGAGGGGCCTCATCGTTCGCAAGGACCGTCCGGGCGATAAAAAAAAGGGGCGGCGGGGCGACGGTTGAGATCCTGACGCCTGATTTCGGGGCAGGGGCAAGCCGGTCCGCAGCGCTGGATATCCTCCCGTGGGATGAGCTCGACCTATTCGCCCATAACATGGAGACCGTACCACGCCTGTACGAATGGATTCGGCCCGAGGCCGATTATAGACGGTCCCTCGACCTCATACGCTCGGTCGCAGTTCGGAGCACCGGACCGGTCAAGTCGGGTATTATGCTCGGACTGGGAGAGACTCAGGAAGAGGTGCGCCGCCTCATGGGGGATCTTCTCGATGCGGGGTGCACCGTATTCACCGTCGGGCAGTATCTCCGCCCCACTCGACGGCACGCACCGGTAGTCGAGTATATCCATCCCGGTCGATTTACAGAGCTCGAGGAAGAGGCAAGCAGCATGGGGTTTCACGCCGTCCGGGCGGCGCCGCTGATGAGAAGCTCCTATAACGCGGACCTTCTACTTGCTGAGGGAAGGCTTCGAGAAAGCTGAAAACATTCAAGACGAAGGGAAGGGGGAGGATGATCTATCCTAAGATAGAGTCGAGAACACTCTTTAGCCGGACCGAAATCGCCGAGCGGGTCAGCGCGTTGGCCAAACAGATTTCAGATGACGCGCAGGGCGAGGAGCTGGTCCTCGTGGGCGTGCTCAACGGGGCCTTTATCTTCCTTGCGGATCTGGTCCGCGCCATGGAGGCCGTGATAACCGTCGACTTTGTTCGTCTCGCCAGCTACGGGACAGAGATGACCACGTCCGGCGAGGTGAAGATCACCAAGGATCTGGAGGTCGACATTTGCGGAAAGCACGTCGTCATCGTCGAAGATATCTGTGATACAGGCCGCTCCGTCAAATTTCTCTATGACCACCTGAAAATGCAGGACCCCGCCTCGCTCAAGCTCTGTGTGCTCTTGTGGAAGCACGAGCGCGAACAATTCTCGATCCGGCCCGATTACGTGGGCTTCGAGTTCGAGAAAGGCTTTATCCTCGGGTACGGCCTGGACTACCACGAACAGTACAGAAACCTGCCGGATATCCTGGTGCTGGAAGAGCCCTAGTGGTCCGATTCATAAATACGGTGACGCACCGAAGCCGTCGAGACACCCGGCCCGCAAGGCGCAAGGAGGGCGAATACCGTTGTCGTATTTAACCGACGAGCAACGAAGCGGGGCGGGATGCATCGGCGGCTGAATGTCATCGTATTTATGAATCGGGCCACTTAATAGCCCGATGAGCCTTGTGGGGCGGGACGTTACGGCGGCGAAACAACTCAATTCAAGTTCACTTCAATATCGATTCCCTTGAGTTCGGGGCGTTTTTCTGCTATAATTGTAGACAAGAAAAAAGCCCATTGAAAATCGTTTCTCAACAGAGGAATCAATCAGGAAAAAAGGGAATCTGAATGTCAATCGAAAATACCAAAGCAACCGCATTGCTATCGGATCTAGAGTCCAAATATAACGTCCGCCAGGAATTCAAGGAGAAGATCTTCCCTCTGTTGGAGAAGATCTTTCATCAGGCCCTGTCCCACAAGCAGCAAGAGCTCCTGGCTGAGATCGTGGAAGAGATGTTCTTAAATGAATCGCAGCTCGCATCCGAGCTCGTTGAAGCCCATGAGATCATAAGTCAGATCCAGTCCTACGCCCGCGAGAACTACTCGGAGCTCCTCAAGCTTCGTGACACCTTGATCTCTCTCAAACAGGGCATCCAGAAGGTACGATTGATGAGGTCCACGCCCGAAAAAGCCTTGTATCATTAATTAAAGAGATCCCTGGCCCTTCCAGACTCGCCCTTGGAGCGCATGAAAATCCGAGGGCACATTTCCATTATTTTCTAATCCCTTCGTGTACTTCGTGCTCTTCGTGGTGAAACAAAAGCAGGATACGATAGCGCCACTTCGTCCCAGCGGCCTCGCTGGAAGGAGATCATCCATGCATCAGCCGCCGATGTGGTGAAGCAGAAATTTGACAAGCCCCTTTGTAAACAGTAATAAGGAACACCACCGCAGAACTGATCGGGAGCATCGCTGGATGATTAGCCCCACCCGGACGCGGCGAGCACGGCCGCATTGGACGCAATCAGACTCGTTTCCGCTCCGGGCCTCCATGCAACACCGGAGTAGACCGGGAGCCGGAATAGCCGCACTTCTTGCGTTCCTGGCCATCTTTCTCTGGACATCCAAGGGCTTCACTCACAATCTCGGCAACGCTTACTTTGCCCATTCCATCTCGATCGAAATCGAAGAAGGACGAATCGATATAGATTATACGGTCGAGATACCTTCGAGTGTGATCATCGGCGAATTTCTGTACCTCCTGAGGGCCGAAGACGGCACGACGCTCGAGGAGAAATCCAGGCGGATCACAGAGACAAAGCTAGCCCATCTTCGATCGGGCCTGCTCCTCCTGCTCGATGGCGAGGAGCTGGATCTCATGGAGGAGGAGAGCCTGGAGGAAAAGACCGGGCTGGGGAACTATTATTTCTTTCAGTATCGTCTCAAATTACGTGCAGGGATCGCAGAACATCGGCCGGAGGGAGTGGCCACCCTTATAAACAGAAACTATCCTGGCCGACGCAGCGTATACTACACAGCCATAAGCGCCGGCAGCGGAGTGGAGCTCACCGGGAGCAACCTGCTTGAAGGCGAAGAGCGCTTTATAACGGACCCGGTCTCCGGGAGGCCCTGGGCGACGTCACAAAACCACCGGGCGATCAGGGTCGAGTGGGGGCGCGAAGGAATTTTTTCTGTCTTCAAGAGGCCATTGCCCGGCGTGATCGATAATGAGACGATCTTTGAATTGCAGAGTTCAGAAGGCGCTCTTATTGGAAAGGACGGCGAGAGTGGGAGAGGGCATCTCGAGCAAGAGAGCCTGCTAGGCCGAATTCTCACGGCTCAAAGACTGGAAGTTCGAATCGTGCTGGCTGCCTTAGCCGTTGCGATATTCCTCGGAGCATCACACGCACTCTCTCCCGGGCACGGCAAGACGATCGTGGCGGCATACCTGGTAGGGAGCAACGGCAGGGTCAGAGACGCCGTTCTCCTGGGCCTGACCGTTACGATCACGCACGTAGCGAGCGTCATGGCTCTGGGGGCTGCCGCCCTGGCCGCCTCCCAGTATTTTGTGCCGGAGCAGATATATCCCTATCTCGGCTGCTTTTCCGGCCTGCTCATCCTTGCCATTGGAGCCGGCATGCTGATCGTTCGCCTGGGTGGGGAAAAAGGTCATTCTCACCCAGATAAGGGCGGAAGCTCGCATCATACTCATCGCCATGACCACGCGCATGATCACGGTGGACATGGAGAGTTCGACCGGCCGCTGAGCAGGGGCGGCTCGGGGAGACGGAGCCTTCGGGGCCTCATCTCCCTGGGCATATCCGGGGGGATCGTGCCCTGTCCCTCCGCCCTGGTAATACTTTTGACGGCTGTGGCCTTCCGGCGGATCCTGTTCGGGATGGCGTTGGTCGTCTCCTTCAGCATGGGGCTTGCCGTCGTGCTGATTGTCATCGGTATCGCCATGGTCAAGGTAAGCGGGCTTGCTTCACGGGCGGACCGCTCGGGACGATTCACGTCCCGACTGCCTGTCATCAGTGCCTGTGTGATAATGATCCTCGGCTTTAGTATCGCTGTAAAATCGCTGCTGGACGCTGGGATCGTGGTTGTTAACCTGTAATCGTGGGTCAAATAAAAAAATGAAGAAATGGATCCAATTAAGCATCGGGCTCGCTATTTCGGTACTTTGTCTCACCTTCCTATTCTGGGGCGTCGATTTCAAACAAGTCTTTGTTATCATACAGGGAATTGAATACTGGCCAATATGTTTCGCCATAGTCGTCGGGACCGTCAGCTTTCTGATTCGGGCCGTCCGGTGGCAATATCTAATCGGTCCGGTAAAAAAGATATCCGTGATGAACCTGTTTTCGGCCACGTCGATCGGGTTTATGGCAAATAATATCCTGCCGTTCCGTGTGGGAGAGTTTATCCGCCCCTTTATAATCGCAAGAAAAGAGAAGATAAGCTTTTCCTCGTCCCTGGCGACTATTGTGGCCGAGCGGATTTTCGACATGGTTACCCTGCTTATCGTGCTCTTCTTGAGCTTCTTTTATCTCTCCGATCGCCTGGCTGCAAAATTTCCCGATGAATTCCCTATTATGAAGGGAGCTGCCATCATGCTATTCCTGGCAGCCATAGCTGTGCTTTTCCTCATCGTCCTGATCATGGAGCGAAAGGAGTTCATTGCTTCGCTCCTGGGCCGTCTCCTGCGGCCGATATCAGCCAAACTGGCCGACAAGATTACCGGTCTGGTTTCTTCGTTCAGCTCCGGGTTCGATGTATTTCGAGATAGGAAATTACTTTGCATCTCGTTTTTTTATTCAGTGCTCATGTGGTTTCTTATCACCCTGATCTTTTATTTCACTCTGGATGCCTTCAGCCTGAATGATCAGCTTCCTTTCTATACCTCTTTTGTGATTATCGCCCTTATTGCCGTCGCCGTCGCCCCGCCGTCCGCTCCGGGATTTATTGGTGTCTTTCACCTGGCCTGCAAGATGGGGCTGATGATCTTTGATGTGGGAGAAGACGAGGCCGTCAGTTACTCCATTATCGCTCATCTGATCAATATAGTGCCTGTCACACTGTTGGGCCTTTTCTTTTTATGGCGTGAGAACATGACCTTGGGCGAGCTGTCAAAAGCGAAGGAATAGAAGCACTTGCGGATTATTTATGGACTAAATCCTGTCCTTGAGGTCCTTTCTTCCCGGGCTGTCGAAGTCCGAAGGGTGCTCATGGTCAGATCTCTCTCGGGCGGCAAATCGCAACAGGCGATATCGTTGGCAGGGGCCCGAGGAGCCGAGGTCATTTTTTGTTCAAGTGCTGAAATAGCTAAATTATCTGGCACCTCCAAAAACCAGGGAATCTTGGCTGAGGTAGATGATTACCATTATGCATCGCTGGACGATATTCTGGGGAGATGGAAAAGGTCTGGACGACAGGCGCTGATCGTTCTTCTGGAAGGAGTGCAGGATCCCCGCAATCTGGGTTCTATCATTAGGACGGCGGAAGTGCTCGGAGTTCATGGTGTAATTCTCCCCAGGCGGAGAGCCGCAGGAATCACATCTACCGTAGCAAAAGCCTCGGCAGGCGCTATAGAGCACATGGCCATCGCCAGAGTTGTTAACATCTCCAATACCATCGACAAGCTCAAGACCTTCGGAATATGGGTAATCGGTTCGGATGTCACCGGAGAGAGGGGCGTTTTTTCAATGGATCTGAGAGATAATGTGGCTATCGTAATGGGCGGTGAGGGAAAAGGGCTTGGTCCAAAAATAAGGAAAAAATGTGACCACATGGCCACAATACCGATGATGGGTAGGATTAATTCAATGAATGTGGCCGTGGCAACCGGAATCTTCTTATATGAGGTGATCAGGCAAAGAGAGAAAAAATAAAAAAATTTGCGCATGCATCTTGACATATATCAGGCCAATAAGCTAAAAAGGATTGTTTATGCAAAATTTACCTTCTTTCTGTGGATAACTTAAAAAAAGACAAAGGATATCAAGTCAGTAATTGGGTCTGTCGGCAAAATAAAAAAAATCAAAAAAAAGGCTGGCGTAGCTCAATCGGCAGAGCAGCTGATTTGTAATCAGCAGGTTGCGGGTTCGAATCCCATCGCCAGCTCCACCGATACAAGGCTTTGTATAGGCGACAGTAGTTGAGGAATTAACTTCATTTATCAATATTTTTTTGTATTTTTGTGGAATTCTATGAATAGGTACTTGCGTGGAGAGGTTCCCGAGTGGCCAAAGGGGACGGGCTGTAAACCCGTTGGCTTCGCCTTCGGAGGTTCGAATCCTCCCCTCTCCATCACCAGGCTTACGATGTTCAGCTAATATAAGCGGGAATAGCTCAGTTGGCTAGAGC